>JANOFL010000396.1:0-17200 GCA_031405895.1 Planctomycetota bacterium | reverse complement strand
CCCGAGCTCGGCCCGGGAGTCCGGTGGGTCTCGAAGACTCGACCCACCCTACTTTTTGGCGGCAGTCTTAGACCGGTTGAAACCGGCACCGTCCCGGACTTCGGGCTGGCGACCCGGCCCGCTTTCGTGATAGTGTCCGGCGCGAGAGGGATCGCTTCTGCCTCCCCAGCCAGGACATGCAGATGAGTGCCGCGCGGCAACCTGTTTCCGACCAGTTGTTTCCCGATTCTGAAACCGCGCGAGCGCCGGCGCGCCCTGTCCTGCTCGCAGGGTCCCAGGCCGATCAGGAAGGCCTGATCCGCCGCATTCGTGAACTGGGACCATGGCATCACGACATCCGGCTGACCCCGGAGCTGACCGTGGCCGATGTCTTCCCCGAGGCCGTCCCGCGCGTCGACCGCAACCTCAATCTCGGCGTTCCGTTCATCCAGCCGCGCGATGGATTCCTTGAACAACTGGACCGGATTTATCCGTCTGGTCTGGCCGGCAAAACGATGCTCGATTGCGCCTGCAACGGTGGCGGCTATTGTTTCTGGGCGGCCGAACGCGAAGTCGAGTCGGCCTTTGGCTTCGACATTCGCGAACACTGGATCCGCCAGGCCCGGTTTGTCCAGGCGCAACGGCGGGTGGCCTCTACCGACCAGCTCCGCTTTGCCGTCGCCGACCTGATGGAGCTGCCGCGTTGGCGGCTTCAGCCGTTCGATCTGACGGTCTTCAAAGGCATCTTCAGTCATCTGGCCGATCCGGTTGGCGGCTTGCGAATCGCGGCCGAGCTGACTCGCGACGTGCTGATCTTCAACAGTCCGTTGGCCTCAGGTTCAAGGGACTGTCAGCTTCACTGTGTCACGGAAAACAGCCAACGGTTGATGGCTGGCACTTCCGGCTTCAAATGGCTCCCCACCGGCCCGCGTGTGATCGCCAACCTCCTTCGCTGGCTCGGCTTCACCGATATCCGGCTCGTCTTTCAGTCCGACCCGACGGAATCCCGCCCCCGCGGCCGGATCGAGATTCTGGCGGCACGCGAAGCCGGCAGGCTTGATTTGGTGAACGGCGACGAAATCTGACTTGCTCGCGCCATCAATCGTGGTCAAGCGGACTCGATACCTCATGGAGCGAAGTGCTGCCTTGTCATGCTCCGTGGATGAACTACGACATTCTCGAGATCAGCTTGTCCGCCTCTTTCGGATTCCGCTTGCATTCCAGCAGGGCCGAGAGGATCAGTGGGGCGACGATCGTGGCGTCGGATTCGATCACGAACATGGGGGTCGACTCGGTCAGCTTGTCCCAGGTGATCTTTTCGTTGGGAGTTGCACCGGAGTAGGAACCGTAGGAAGTCGTCGAGTCGGAGATCTGGCAGAAGTACGACCACGGTTTCGCCTTTTTCTGCAGGTCGTATTTGATCGAAGGCACGACGCAGATTGGAAAGTCACCCGCGATCCCGCCCCCGATCTGGAAGAAGCCAACGCCGGCGCCGGCTGAGAGCACGCGGTACTGGTCGTAGAACTCGGCCATGTACTCGATCCCCGACTTGACGATCGCGGCCGAACACTCGCCCAGCTTGACGTGCGAAGCGAAAATGTTGCCGAAGGTGGAGTCTTCATAACCAGGGACAACAACCGGCAGGTTGGCTTTGGCCGCGGCGAGCAGCCAGGACTCGTCGGGCTTGCCTTCGTGCAGTTTGGCGGGGAGTTTCTGGATCAGCTCGAAAAAGTACTCGTGCCAGAACCGCCGCTGGCCGGTTTTCGTTGCGCTCTCCCACATCGGCACAATGAATTTCTCAACTGCCCGAAAGGCCTCATCTTCGGGGATGCTGGTGTCGGTCACCCGCCGCATCCGCTCCTTGAGGATTTTCGTGTCGTCCGATTTGCGGAAGTAGCGGTATTCCGGGAAATCTTCATAGCTGTCGTGGGCAACAAGCCGGAAGAGCGACTCCTCAAGGTTGGCGCCGGTGGTCGAGATACCGTGGATCAGGCCTTCGCGGATCGCCGGGGCAAGCGTGATACCGAGTTGGGCCGACGACATGGCTCCGGCAAGCGTCCAGAACATCTTGCCCCCTGCCTGAACGTGTCGCCAATACGAAACGAGCGCATCGCGGGTCACGCGGGCGTTGAAGTTCTTGTAGTTGCGGAGAATGAACTCCAGCACAGGCAACGAGGACATGCGGACTCCAGGAATCGGTTGGGTGCGACCGGCAAACTGGCCGCGTCTGGCCGACAGCACTGTCGCCGGCGGTTTGACAGAACAACGAATGTAGTCGAACCGTTTGCCGCGTCACCTGGAGGGGGCGGCCGGGCCATTCGCTTCAGCGACCGTCTGAAAGAACCGTGTGTGCCAGTCGCCATCTTCGGGCTTGAATTCGGCGCGGGCCTGGACGATGACGAGGTCCTGGTCGGGATCGATCACGAGGACGCAGCCACTGAATGAGCCATGGCCGGCGGTGTTGGGGCCGAACAGGAGGTCGGCCGGCGCGTGCGAATCGGCCGGCGCACCGGGCTTGCGATGGAAGACCGCGTGCAGCCCAAGACCCTGCGGAATGAAGGCAGCTGGCAAGTCCATCGGCCGCGGAAGCATCTCGGCAAAGATCTCTGGAGAGACGAACTCCAGTTGCCCGTAGCTTCCTTCATTCAGCATCCATTGGCCCAGCACAGCCAGTTCGCGCGCCGTCAGCTCGATGTCCGAACTGGCGTTTCCGACGAAGACGTCGCCAAAGCCTAGCGGCTCGAACAGGTGCTCGCTGTAGATCCGTGCGGCCGGCTTCCCACTGACGAGCTCCATTGCCTTGGCCACCAGCTCGAAGCCAAGTCCGCAGTATTCAATTTTCGTGCCTGGCCGGTTGGCGTCGATGCCGTTGAGCACGATGTTCTCAAGGTGCGGGTTGTGCATGCCGCCGAACCCGGCGTGGCCCGAGAGTCCTCCCGAATGGTTCAGGCATTGCCGAAAAGTCGGCACGAATTCGCCAAACGGGGAGTAATCGGGGAAAACGGAACCGAGCCGGTCGTCCAGCCGGATCAGCCCCTGATCGATGAACTGCAGGAACAGGATCGCCGTCACTGTTTTGCTCAGCGAAGCGATCCAGCAGCGATGGTCTTCGCCGACAGGCTGGCCCGTGGCGGTGACACCAAAACCACGATGGGTGATGATGACACCCCGCCGCGCGACCAGCGTCACAAACGGGACGCCGGTCGCCCGGTTCCATTCTTCGCAGAAGGCATCGATCCGGGCCATGGCGTCCTCCGGGACCCCGGCCTCGGCGGCTGGGCCATCCCGCAGGACGGAAGCGTTCACCTCCCGGTGACGGGGTGGACGAAGGGGCTGGACCCGGTCCAGCAAACCGGCCAGTTTCAGCTTCAGCGCCAACTGCCGTTCGTCACTGACGACGGTCGTCCATTCCGTGAGCCATTTGGGCCGGCCCGCTTCGGTTGACTCGAAAATTCCGGCCATCAGGATCGAGCCTTTTTCGCAGTCGACGAGTCCGTGAACGAGCAGTTCCTTGGCCACCCGGTCAAACTCGGCCTGGTGTTCGCGCCAGGCGGGCGGTGCGTCGGGCCCCGGAAACTTCGGGAGCTTCACCGTCAGGTCGGGCACGAAAGTCCCTTCCATCTTTTCGGGCAACACAAAAAACGTGAGCGATCGCCGAAAAGGGCTGCCATTCGGTGATGTCCCTTCAAGCGAGGCCATCCAGCGGCCGCCGGCGTCCGGTTCCGACGCTTCCCGCAGGTCGCGGTCGAACCAGCGAACCTGGAAATTCATGTCTGCACCCAGCCGGCGGGCTTCCTCGGCATCGCGCCAAACAATCCGCGGCGTCGCGCCAGCCTGAAAGACCCAGGCCGAGGCGCGGGCAGGCATCAGTTCGAGTGCCTGAAACTGTTGGCGCTTAGCCCTGAGTTCATCCGTTTCGTGGGGTGACCCGGGTTCCTGCCGGACACCCGCTCCGTTCGCAATCCCCTGAACCGCGAGCAGCAACAGACCGAGGACCAACCACCCACGTCGGACGGGAACGTCTGGGGGCATCGGCTTTTCCTCGAATTGTCTGACCGCTTCGAGGTCCAATCGAACGGACCCGCCTGCGCGCCCAGGATTCTTGTCAGTCATGACTTCAGGTCGCATCCGTCAGGATGCGTGTGAAGTCGTGGAAACTGCCGCTGGCTGGACGCGTGAACTCTGCCTTGCTCGCGCTGGCGCCTGGTATTCCTGGACGGTAATGGGCCTGTTTACTTCAGCACAAACGTGACGCGCATCAGGACGCGAAACTCGGTGACCTTGCCGTTTTCGACGCGGACTTCCTGTTCGGCGACCCACGCTCCTTTGATGTCGGACACAGTCTTGGAAGCCCGCTTGATGCCCGATTCGACGGCGTCCTCGAAACTTTTTTTGGACGAGGCCTTGATCTCGATGATTTTTGCGACTGACACGGATGCGCTCCCGGAGGCAGATGAGGTGGATGGATGTTTGGCGGGCTGGTTTTTGGCCATGCGGATTTCCTTGAAAACGGCAGCCGGTCGCGGTCCATCGGCCGGTAACCCTTAATTTGGCGGTTGGGTGAACCGCTGCCAACCCCCGGACACCTGGATGTTTTTTGGTACAGGTGGGATCCGGGGCCGGCTGACAGGCTGGGCTGACAAAAAGTGAGCCTGAGGCGCTAGCCGAGGCCGCTGTTTCGACCATGAACCTACACGCAGGGGATTCGGCTAGCGCCTCAGGCTCACAAGAATTCGCCGTTTTATCAGCCCAGCGACAGGCTGGGAGCCATTCCCACAAAACGGCGTTCTGGACGTTGGGCAGGGAGTTTAGACTTGTCGATTCGCCTGGGGCGAAGAATTGCCTGACAAGTCAGGACAATTGACCAAGCGTTCCAGTCCTGCAGTTCCGAAAGGCCGTCATGTTGAAGCACGTTGTCAGGCTGTTTCCGGTTTTCATTCTGGCGGCCTTCCCGGCCAGCCAACTGCTGGCCCAAGCCATTGTGTCGTTCGAACAAACCGAAGCCCATGGCCGTTACGAGGCCATGTCGGAAAAGCGGGGCGAGCTTTCCGAATCGATCCCGCGCGTCGACGAACTGCGGTGGTCGACCGACGGCAGGCAGCTGGCCTTCAAGACCGGCGAGCAGAACTGGACAGCAGAGCTTTTCTCCGGCAACGTGACCACGGTCGATGCGGCACCGGAGGGCTGGAGCGAATCAGCCAAAGGATCTTCCGACCGCGCGGCACGGGTGGGTGCTGGCCGGGCGAAACAGCGCGAGGTTGAACCCTCTCCGGATGGAAAACTCAACGCCGTGTATCGCGACTTCAACGTCTGGATCGAACCGGCCGAAGGTCAGCCGGGTGAAGCGAAGCAGGTGACTGCCGAAGGCCATGAGCGACTGCGTTTTGGGACTGGTTGCTGGGTCTACGGCGAAGAGCTTTACCAGGATGACGCGATGTGGTGGTCGCCCGACGCGCGCTGGCTGGTTTTTTACGAAGTCGACGAAGCAGGCCTCAAGGACTACTGGCTGACCTACGACAATACGGCCCCCTACACCCGGACCGAGGCGGTTCGTTACCCCAAGGCCGGCGACGACAACCCGCAAGTCAACCTGATGGTGCTCGACCGGGAGACGGGCGAGACCAGGCGGCTGGACATTCCGGGCGAACCACGCCAGTACCTGTATAAAATCCGCTTCGCGCCGGACGGAAAGACACTGCTCGTCAACCGTACCAATCGTCGCCAGGACATTCTCGATCTGCTCGCGATCGACATTGCCAGTGGCCAGCCGCGGATCGTGGTTTCCGAGTCTCAGGCGACGTGGCAGGACAACGCGCCCATGATGCGGTTTCTGGCCGATGGCGAGCGGTTCATCTGGGAAACCGAAGCCAGCGGCTGGAAGCATTTTCAGCTGCGACACATCGATGGCCGCCTGCTCAACAACCTGACCGGCCCGCAAGAATGGCCCTGCGAATCGATTGAGCTGCTCGACGAAGCGGCCGGGTGGATGTACTTCACCGCCAACAGCGACACCAATCCCTACAACGCCCAGCTGCACAGGGTCCGGCTCGACGGAACCGGTGCCCAGCGGGTTTCCACCAGCCCGCTCAACCACACGCGGTTTTCGATCTCGCCCGACCACAGGTTTGCGATGGCGGTTCGCGAAGCGGTCGACACGCCACCCCAGACCGTGCTCTACGAATGCGAATCTGGCCGCGAAGTCGCGGTAATCGCCACGGGGACCCGGGAAGCTGCCGAGGCGGCCGGGCTTTCGCCGCCCGAACTGTTCTCGTTCCTCGCCGATGATGGCAAGACCACGATCTGGGGCTACCTGCACAAACCGGCGAATTTCGACCCGGCGAAAAAGTATCCGCTCCTGATCGACGTTTATGGCGGTCCCTCCTCGCGCGGGCTGTCGAACAACTATTCGCCGATGAACCCCAAGTGCGAACTGGGGCTGGTGGTCGCCAAAGTCGCCAACCGCGGGACGACGGGACGCGGGAAGGCTTTTGAGAGTGCGACTTACCTGCGGCTGGGAGAAGCCGACATCGCCGATCAGGCCGCGGCGGTCCGCCATCTTTCGCAGCGGCCCTGGATCGACAGCGGCCGGGTCGGAATCTACGGCCACTCTTACGGCGGCTACATGTCGGCGCTTGGCGTGCTCAAGTTTCCCGAAATCTTCCACGTTGGCATCGCCGGCGCTCCGGTCACCGACTGGCGGAACTATGACACGATCTACACCGAACGCTACATGCGGACCCCGCAAGAAAACAGCGAGGGCTATATGGCCGGTTCCTGCCTGCCGCTGGCGGAAAAGCTCAAGGGCCGGTTGCTGCTCGTCCATGGCCTGATCGACGACAACGTCCACCCGGCCAACACCTGGCAGCTGGCCGAGGCCCTGCAGGAATTCAACAAGCCCTTCGACATGATGATCTACCCCGGCTTCCAGCACGGGATCAGGAGCAACTACAACCAGCTGGTGCTGGAGTATTTGTACTCCCACCTCGTGGGGGAATAGAAAAAAGAGAAGAATCAGGAGGGAGTACGATTACGAGCACGAGTACGAGTTTGGCCCGGCCTTTTGGATAAGCCCAGCAACTGACTCCGCCTTGCTATCGGGCCAGAACCCCTCGTACGCGTACTCAGCGAAGCGGTACTCGATCTCGTACTCGCTTTTTTCTTATTCCTTTCTTTACCCGCAATCGCGCAGACAAACACTTCCCTGCGACGCGACGATGACATGATCGAGCACCCGGATTCCAATCAGTTTTCCGGCTTCCTCCAGCCGCTGGGTGACTTCGCGATCCTGGCGGCTGGGTGTTGAGTCGCCCGACGGGTGATTGTGGACCAGCAGGATCGACGCGGCCGCTTCGCTGATGGCTTTCCGAAAGACTTCGCGCGGGTGGACAAGACTGGCGTCGAGCGTGCCAACTGAAATCTGGTGATGCCCGGTCACCTGGTTCTTGGTGTCGAGACAGACGATGTGAAATTCCTCCTTCGCGCCGTCAGTGATCAGCCGGCGAAACTCGTGCTCGCAATAGGCGATCGCGTCGGCGGTGCCGTTGATCCGGACAAGCGGACGGTGGGTCGCAATCTCGTCGGCCACCCGGCGGCCCAGCTCAATCCCGGCCATGATCTGGCACCAGGCCGTTTCCGAGACGGCTTGGGAGACAATTTTCAGCTCGTGGCGCGATGCATCGGGCAGCCGATGCAGCCGGCCAGAGAAGTGATTGGCAATCCGCTCGCCGGCTTGCAGGGCCGATTCGCCCTGGCGACCCGAACGAATGAGGATCGCCAGCAGCTCGGACTGCTTGAGCGCGCGGGGACCCACGCGGATCAGCCGTTCGCGCGGCCGGTCCTGTTCGGGTGCGGCCTGAATCTGGTCGCCTTTGGTCTGCCGCTCCAGCCAGAGCTCGTGGTCCCAGCCGGCCAGCGCGGAACTCCAGGTCCAGGCGCGTGGTTTTTCCGACGCGACCTGGAGCAACCCTGCCTGTTCAAGCAGCTTGACAGTCCGGGTCACGAAGACCGCCTGTTCTTCATTGACGGTGGCCTTGAGCTGGTCCAGCGAGAACTGGCCGAGCCGTTTTGCCCCGTCGATCACTGCACGCATGCGTCCTTTGCGTTTTTCGGCCTCCTGCGTTCGCGGCCGCGAATTCATATGGGGGCGGGAGACTCCTGCGGTTCGGGCCGCGAGCAAAACAGTTCGACAAAAGTGAGCACCACTTCAAGGCCCCCCCAGCATACCCGCCTGCGCGGTGGCGGGAACTGGTGGAGTGCGGCGATCGAGTGAGTCAGCGCAGGAGGTGGTATCTGCCGCAATGACCCCGGCCGGATTCGCGCCGCGAACCGGGCGTTCGAGGCAATGTCGACGCTTGCTCCGCGAAAGTACGCTCCTTTCGCGGAGCGAAAGGCGACAATGGCCACCGCGATCAGGCTATGATCCGCGTTCAACCTGCCGCTACGCCCCCCGGTCCCCGCCGCTCCATGTCCAGTCCACTTCCTGCGAACTGCCGCGCGGCGCTGGAAGCGTTTTGCGAGACGTTGGCGGGTGACGCGGCTGGGCGCGCGGGCCGGCCAACCGTGCCGGAAGTTGCCGACCGCATTGAACGGCGGATCGGGAAGCTGGTGCCTCAGGTCCATGTGGAAACGATCCGGTTTCTCAAGCGGCTGGCCAGGCCTGGTGGCGTGTTCCGTTTCGGCGGCGGGTGGAGCAGGTTCGCCCGTTTGCACCACACAGAACGGGAAATGGTCGTGCGGCGGGTGCTCACCGGCCAACAATTCAAAGGCGCAGGAATCGCAAGGTCGCTTTGCCGGCAGGTTCTGTTCCTGCTCGCGGCCAATGGACAGCGACCCACATTCGGCGCGGACGGCCCGGAGCCAACGGAGGCAACGCGCGACGAACCGGGACTTCGCGTGGCGACGCTCAAGTCAGGCCAGACAAAACTCGCTTGCGACTGGCTCGTCGCGGGTGCCGGCCCGGCGGGTTGCATCATGGCGGCTGAGCTGGCCGAGACTGGGCAAAGCGTTCTGCTGGTTGACCGCGGGCAGCTGTTGCCCGTTGGCCGATCGCTGGATGAAGCCGCGGCCAGTGGACAGCTGCTGGAAACCTGGAACGGCTGGAGCACGCAGCCCGATGCGGTGGTCGTGACCAACGCCCGGACGTTTGGCGGTGGCAGCGTCGTCAACTGGGGCACTTGCCTCGATCCACCCGAATGGCTGTTAGCCGATTGGCGACAACGGACCGGTTTTGACTTCGTTCGCAACGATGGATTCCGGCACAGCCATTTCGCGGTGCGACGCCGGCTGGAGGTGGCGGCATCCGAATTGACTTGCCCCTTCGACCAGCAAATGGGGCGGGCCGCGAAAGAGCTGGGCTTGCCATTCCGCCTGACCTGGAACAACGTCGCGGGATGCCAGTCCTGTTGCAATTGCCAGTCGGGCTGCCCGAGTGGTGCCAAACGCGACATGCGGCGGACGTGGCTGGTCGATGCGGAGCGGCTGGGGGTGTTCCTGTTGCCCGGGTGCGAGATCACAAAGCTCGAACTTTCAGGGCGGACTGCGCGGTTGGCGCGGGCCATGTTGGCGGATGAAGAGGGCCAGCCGCGAGCGGTTGAAATCCGCTTTCGCAACGTGGTTCTGGCCGGAGGAGCACTTCACACGCCATCGATTCTCTTGCGCAGCGGCTTCGTGAGCCCCCACCTCGGCCGGCATCTGTCGCTACATCCGTCCGTGATAGTGCCGGCCGTGTTCCGTGAAATCCTTCCCGGTGGCATTGGACCGTTGCAGGCCTGGGTCAGCCAGTTTTCTGAATCGGCTTCGTTGGCCACCCGGTACATGATTGAACGCTCGCTGTTCTCTCCCGGCCTGGCTGCAATGAGTCTTCCGTTTCGGTCCAGCCGTGAACTGGCCGTCATGATTGACACGCATCCGTTTTGGGCCGGGTTGCTGGTGCTCGCCAGGGATGGCGGCGATGGCGAGGTGCGGATCGGCAAACGGGGCGAGACTGTGCTTGAATACTGGACTTCGCCGCAGAGCCTGGCGGCCCTGGAGGAGGGCGTTGCAGTCGCGGCAGAATGGCTGACGAAGGCTGGTGCTGAAGCCGTCTACGGACCGAACTGGGACTTCCGCCAAAGGGCAAACCGTCCTCCGCCCGTATGGGACGGCCATCCGGTCGCGGCGGAAAAAAGTCTGACCAGTCGCGAAGCATTCAAGGTCATCAGTGCCCACCAGATGGGGACTTGCCGGATGGGAGACAGTCCCCAGTCCGGCGTGGTGGATTTGACCGGCCGGGTTTTCGGCCTGGAGAACGTCTTCGTGGCGGATGCCAGCGTTTTTCCGTCGGCCAGCGGGGTCAACCCGCTGCTGACTGTTTGTGCCCTTGCGCACTTTCTGGCTCAGCAAATCAAGGGTCTAGCGGTCCCAAGGGCGTTCGTTTGAACCGGTACTTCCCCTGGCACACCAGTCTGGTTCACGGTGCGTGCCTTGTCTGGCTGGATCGAATCACGGCAAGGACTATAATCCTGAGTCAGTGCAATTCTTGTTCCGGCCAGTTGCAGCCTCGTCGCGCCGGAACCTGTCAGGGGCCATTTCCATTTGCCCAAGCCGGAGGGTCAGGACCGTGAAATCACATCGCCAGTTCCGAGCCAGTTCGTCGTTCTGCGTTTTTGCCGCCGCCCTGGTCGGGTGTTGGGCGATCGGGCCTCAAGCGGGCAGTGCTCAGGACGCAAGCGATGCTGCGGGCGATCCCGAGTCTCTTTTCTACGGCTATGCGACCCAGTATTTTCGCTGGAAGTGCGATCACGCCGGTTCGAAGAGCCTTTATCTGAACGCCATCGCAGACTCGAAGGCATTCGACCGGTTTTCGCTTGACTGGTACAAGGGCCTCAGTGAACCGCGGCACTTTCTCCGCATTGGAATTGGCGTCACCTACACCGCCAAAAACTACGACGGTCCGTTGCTGATCGTGGGTTCGACTTCCCCGTCGTCCGGCGCGGCGGGTAGCGCGGGTGGATCAGGTCGTGGTGGCTCGGGCGATGATTTGCTTCCACCGCCTTCTGCCCCCTCAATTGGCGTTGGGCCGGGTGCCTCAGCCCCAGGCAGCGGCGAAGCGGGTGACGCCCCAGCCGAGGACGAAGACCCCCAGGACTTTCTTAAACGATATGGCGGAGAACTGGCCGATCGGCTGATTGCCCAACTTGACACGCGGCGCAAATTGGGCAAAGGAAAATTTGGCTCAGTTCTCAAAATAGTGGACGATGTAGTTCTGAAAACATCGGTTGCCAGCGATTCAGCCGACACCGACACGGAACGATCAACCCCGCCGGCTGCCGGTGGATTTCCGCAGGGAGGCGTTGTCCGACCTGAGCGTGGAGTCGCCGCGACTGGCTCCGAGTCGCCGCCAGCAGGCGAACCCAATGATCCCAAGGGATCTACGGATGGGGAAGATGATGGCGCTGGCGACGGAAAGGGGAGTGACGAAAGCGCTGGGAAAGGTGGTGACGCGAACGACGACCAGGCTGACGACGAAGCCAATCCACTTGAGTTCGATTTGGACATGGCCGACGTCGGGGGACAGCCTTCCGAAGAGTTTCGCTCGATTCACCCCGGTGTCGTCTGCTTGAACCAGGGCTCGCGGGATGAACTGCTGGAACGGGCTCAGGCCCAGGCCGTGGACCTGTTGTTCATTTTTGACATCGGCGTTCGCGAAACGCGTGGCAGCCATTACAGCATGACCAACCTGCGGATGATCGACCTTCAGGAACCGGAAGTCGTGGTGGTACAGTCCAAGGCCATCCGCAGCGATGCGGACCTTGCGGCCGAAGACCGCCGGTCGGGCAAGAACCTGATTGAATCCGAACTTGACAAGATTTTCGAGGCGGTTGACCAGAGCTACACCGCCAGCGCGTTGCCCGACACCCTCAAACCGGAACATGTGGCCAAACGCGTTGACCGGCTGATTTCCGCCGCCAATGACCGGAACCGGCTGATGATCGGTGCCGAAGTCGCGGGCTTTTTCCGCAAGGGCCTGCTCGGCAGCAGTGAGGCCGCAACAGCCCTCGGCCAGCTGTTTGATGGCGGTGGCGACCTGCTCCTGACCGGTGAGAAAGACGACCGGCTCGACTTCCTCAGGAAGATCATGCAAGAGTCGGAATAGCGCGCGTTGGCCCGGATTCGCCGGCCAGCCCGGCCACGCGCAGGTTTTGCTCGGCCCTTATTGCACGTACTCGGTCGCTGCCGTTTCGTTTTCCCGCAGTGCGGCCGGAAGTGGAACCGGCGCGAACCAGGCCAGCTTTTCCACTCGCGTCGCCGTGGCGGCCATCAACATTACGCAGCGGTTGACCAGAATTCCAGATCCGCTGGCGGCCTTGAGGGCCGAACTGATGACCTCCGAAGAATTGCCGGACGCCGGTAATTGAGGCAGGAGATGGACAACCAGCGAGACTTTTCCCCGCGCATGATTGAACGGGTACTCCGGCCTTTCGCACCCCATGCGGATCTGCTGCAGGAAACGGAACAGCCGATTGGCCTGCTTTTCAAAAACCTTTCCCAGCCCTTCATCACTGCCTTCGCCGGCGATTTCCACGATCTGGTCTGTCGCCTGGCGCTCGACGAGAAAACGGTCCCAGAACAGCTCGTTGGTCCGGACGCGATCCAGCAGGCAATCATCTTTTCCAGCGACGGGGTCAGGCCATCGCTCGTCGGCGAGCTGGACCACTGGGATGCAGACGGGGTTGAGTTCGTGCTGGTGCTGCAGGTCGGGCAGAAACGGGCCGTTCCGCCCCCGGTTTCGCCAGGTCTGCAGGGTTAGCCGGAAATTGGAGTGCATCCGGTTTGCTGATCGATGGATCCGCAGCCAATCGCGTTGCGCTGACCGGCTTGATAGCGCCAGCCCCGGTGGCCCGATGCGCGGGTTTTTCGGCTGCCAGTATGGGGACGATCAACTCGCCCGTTCCCTGGCGGACTCGAAATGCCTTCCGACATCCTCGGCACTGGACTCTGCGTCCGATCAGCGAATTGTCGAGCTCGTACGATTCGTGGCAAAACGGGTGGGTCGTTTTGACAGCCATGTTTCTGGTCCTGCGGGAAGTCGGCTCGGTTGGCGCGACACAAGGCAACATGGTGTCCGAAGTCCGGACCGGTCCCAATTAATCGCCTGCCTTGACCGCCGCAACGCCACCCGCATTCCGGCCTTCCGGGCCACCGTCCGGCTTGCGGGCGTCACCCGGCTCACCTCAAAAAAAAACTCCAGGACCCTTGTCCTGGAGCGGTCTGGATGGCAGGGAAGTGGTAACGGCGATCTGGAATCAGCCGTTCAGGTTGCTGCCATCGATGTTCAGACTCATGGGCCAGCTTTCGCCATCCATACTGACCGTGCCGGTAACCAGTTTCCGGTCGTCCGATACCCGGGCGACCACGCCTACATCCATGGTCTGGCCTTCGGCCTGAAGACGGACCCGCAGGTTGTACTGGCCGTTTTCAAACGTTCCCGAGATCGTGCCCAGTCGCTGGCCGCCGCCCGAGATGCTGCCGCTCACCACGTTGCCTTCCTGGCTGATGGTCATCGTTGCCTGGCCATTGAGCGTCCAGGTTCCGGTCAGTGGTCCGCCATTGCCGTTTCCACCGCTGTTGCCGGGCCACTGATTTCCCGGCGCGTCACTCGGCAACGCCAGCCGCGTCAGATCCGGGTAGTAGATGAAGGTCAGGTTGGCCACATTCGCGGCGCTCTCCACTCCATTCACCACACACGAGGCGGCGAGGTAAACGACATAGGGCGGCTGGCCATCGACAGGCGTCGAGGCTGTGATATCGATCCAGGGTTTCTCCTGCGAACCAAACGCCCCCTGACCCACACGCCCCTGACCGCCGGCCAGCAGCTGGACTGGCGTTGTGTAGGTCACTGCATTGTCGAGCGAGCGGTAGATGTTGATCTGGACCGGAGTTCCTTCCGGAATCGGCGTGCCGTCGGCAAACGTGGTCGGCGGGTTCACTGCGAGATAGACGCTGGTTGTTCCCCCGATAAACATCTGGACCGAAAACGGTCCGGTTTCCGGTGGGTTGGGCGTCTGAGCCAGCAGGCTCTGGACGGCAATACAACCGGCAATCAAGGACATTACGCAGGGGATTCGGGCTTTCATGACTGGACTCCTTAAAACAGGCTTGAACGGGGAGATACGCGATTTCACACCTCTCCATTGCCGTCCCGGCCTCTGCCTGGCCATGCATTCCACATCTTTTTGTCCCCAATTTTTCTGTCCATCCGCTCCCCACGACGGCGCCTGTCACGCGTTTGCCAGCCCAATCCTGATTGGCGCGGCTCCCTCGCTGGCAAATACTGCCCACTGAGTCCTGGCACCCCTGCCCCTTTGAGGTCGGCCCCGTGAATCCCGTTCAACTCCCAGACCGCCGCGAGTTTCTCCGCGACACGGCAGCCTCCACGGCCGCCATCGCGGTCCCGTTCTTTGTTCCGGCCTCCAGCCTCGGCCTCAGCGGCCGGGCCGCTCCCAGCGAGCGGATTGTGATGGCTTCGATCGGCGGCGGCGGCCAGGGGCGGCACAACACGGGCACGTTCCTCAAGTTCGACGACGTCCAGTTCATCGCCGTCTGCGATGTCGACCGCCGCAACTCGGCCCAGGACAAACAGCAGGTTGACACACGTTACGGCAACACCGATTGCCGCGAGTATCACGACTTCCGCGCGCTGCTGGAAAAAGAAAAGCTCGACGCGGTCCACGTTTCGACGCCCGACCACTGGCATGGACTGACTTCGGTCGCCGCGCTCAATCGGGGCGTCGACGTTTACTGCGAAAAGCCGCTTGCCAATTCGGTCGGCGAAGCGATTGCCATCCGGGACGCCGCCACACGAAATCAGCGCGTCGTCCAGACCGGCAGCCACGAGCGCTCAGGCGACAACGCCCGTTTCGCCTGCGAGCTGGCCCGCAGCGGAGCGCTTGGCAAAATCAGCCTCGTCGAAATCAACATGCCTTGCGGCGACGAGTGGCACCACAAGGAAGTCCTCGCGTACACAGGCATCCCCGAACCCCAGCCCGTGCCGGACGGGTTCGACTGGAACTTCTGGCTCGGCCCGACCGCGGTCCAACCTTACAACGAACGACGGGCCCATTTCTGGTGGCGGTTTATCCTCGCCACTGGTGGCGGCGAGATGTCCGACCGCGGCGCCCACATCATCGACCTCGCCCAGCTCGCGCTCGGGATGGACGACTCCGGCCCGGTCGAGTTCAAAGCCAGGGGCAAGCGCAAAGCCGACTGCCTTTACGACGCTTTCATGGACTATGAGTTTGAGTGCACTTACGCCAACGGAGTCCGGCTGGTCGGAGCCAACAAGGAGCCGCGCGGCCTGCGAATCGTCGGCGATTCCGGTTCGCTCTTCGTCCACATCCACGGCGCTGCCCTCGAGCCAAGCACACCCGACCTGCTCAACCTCAAAGACCTCCCGGTTCAGCTCGGCCGCAGCCCCGGCCACCACCGCAACTTCATCGACAGCGTGAAATCCCGTGAACAACCCCTCGCCCACGCCGGCATCGGCTGCCGCACCGCCACGCTCTGCCACCTCCTCAACATCGCCATGCTCACGGGACGGGCGCTCCGCTGGGATCCGGAGAAGGAACGGATCCTCGACGATTCGGATGCATCGAAGCTGGTGCTGCCGGCGATGCGGGGACCATGGGAACTCTGACCGGTTCACAGGGGTTTTTTTGACCGCAGGTTCAGCAATACCGACCGGGTCAGCTCCTTCTCGAACCTTTTCGACTTCATTCCATGCTGCGAAACGACAATGACTAAACTTTGGATTGACCGCGCTGCCGCCTTCTTTCGAATGCTGGAGCGCCGTATCGGCAGTGACGTGGGTCACGCTTCGTGTCAGTTTGATCCCCCTTTGAGTCGTATTGTGCTTGATCAGTTCCTTGGGGACGAGGAGCTGGAGTTACCAGGGGAACTTTACGATTTCTACACCCAACAAGCCGTTCGGGTAGAAATGTCCTTCGAGATGGAATGGCAAATCGACGATTGCACTGAGTGTTGGGGCGGCGTCTTTTTTCAGCATCCCATCGTCCCCGTTGCAGACGGATTGTTGCGGGTCGCCATTGGGGAGTGGCCCAAGACATGCAAGGCTCTGCCTACAGCGAACAGCTCCTGAACTCTATCGCGTTTTGTCGGATGCCGAACGGCGATGCCATTGGTCTCGACTGCAGGGATCGCGCGAGTAGTCCCCCGGTTGTCTACTTCGACCATACCCGCGATCCCAATCTTGGGCCGATGCCACGGTTCGCGGATTCGTTTTGCGAGTTCCTGGAACTTTGGGAAAAAGTATGCTACTTGGGTCCAGACCTGAACGTGATTTCAACTTGCTTGGACGAAAACGGCCGAATCTCACCTGAGTCTGAAATGTCTCGTAGACTGCAAGCCGCAATAACCAGGCAGTCTTGAGACAGATGCTTGGAAACGGGGACATTCTGCTTTTTCTGGTGGGTTACCGTTATCGCTCTGCCCCACGAAGGTTCACTCATCCAGCAGACGGTCGTAGTCGTCGTGTGAACCGATCCAGAACCAGTAATAAGTGTCGCCCTGGAGTACAGCCAGCGCCCGATGCCCTTTGCCGATCCGGACCGACCAGAGTTCGCCGACTTTCTTGAAACAAAGCGACGGGTGGCGGGGATTCGCGAGCCAAAGACGGTAGGCCAGCTGGGCTCGCCGTTTGAGTTCCGGCCGGAGCTGGTGGAAGCGTTCCCGGAAATCAGGAGTCGTCAAGGACTTCATCAAGCGGCCTGGTCTTTCCCTGGGCGATGTCGTTTTGGACGCGATCAAGGACTTTCGCGAGGCGACCGCCTGGCTCGGAATCACGGGCAATCGCGCGATCCCAGGCGTCGGACTGTTCAAGCTGATAATCCGAAAGCCAGAGAAGAAACTCCTCCCGTTCGCTGTCCTGCAACTCGCGGACTTGATCAGCAATCTGTTTGACGCGGTCAGTGCTCATGAACATCATTTTCCGCCGTTCTCCCACGCTGGACAAGCCCCGTGCATTGGCTCCGATCCCTGGCTTGGCGGCCATCCATGGCAGACTCGGCGCAAAGAACCCGTTTCGGGGGTGAAAAGGGGACATTCTGATTTTCGCCTCGGAGGGTGCGGCGGAGTGTAGCCACGGGTGGAGCGATGCAGCTTTGGGCATCGCGGAACCCGTGGAAACATGACGTGGTCAGGGTCTTCGTCCTGGAGGGCCGACGGA
>JANOFL010000392.1:0-6794 GCA_031405895.1 Planctomycetota bacterium | reverse complement strand
GAGCAATTGGGACAATTGCTCTACGCCCGGTCACCCGCCACTGGACTGGCTGCTGAAGAACGACTGGCCGTTGCCAACAAGCGGAGCTGGAGCGCGTTCAAACTCTGTCGCGGTTTCCAGTGGCCGGTCGATCAGGTAGCGGTGGTCCTGCAGAACCTGGCCGCGAATGAGCGGGCCAAAGCCCCTTGCCAGTTCTGACGACCGTCCATCGAAGGCGGGTTTCCTGTCCACGCCACCTGGACCACGGGCGAAAGATGGATCCAGGTCCCGCAATTCCATTCCGCTTTCACCCAGCATGCCGGCCATCGGGCCTGCGACGCCACGTGTGCCGATTTGCTTGCGCGAGAACCCCAGCTCAGCCAGCCGCTTGCGGTGACTTTCTGAAACCAGCTGCCGGGCCGCGTCGTCGCGCTTTCCGCCGAGTTCGTGGAACAGCTTGCGGGCGTATTCGAGTTCCAGAACCAGCTCTTCGGCTGGCACGAATCCCGACACGACATGAAAGATCTCGCCCTGTGGCGTCAGGAAGAGGGTCTGGACGTTTTGCGGACCGTTACCTCGAATGCAGGTTCCGGCTGGTTCATCGGGCCGGTGCCGGATCGACTGGCCGGCAGTGGGATCGCCTTCGGTACTGGTGTGGTGGCAGACAAAATCGCGCATCGAATCGCGGACAGCGGGTGAAGAGAACGACACGGTTCTCATGGTGTGTCCCGCGCTTCACATGAAGCCACTCAGGTTGCCCAGCACGCGAAACCAGAGCACCGGGCGGTCGTCGGTCGCGGACCCACTGCCGCGCGCAAACTGGAGCGCCGTTTCCCGGTCCGCGAGCCAGTGCGTGCCGTGCAAGTTCAGGTCGCGCGTCGTGCCGGGGCCAGTGAAGGCCGGGGAATTCCCAGTTCCGGCAGGGTCAGGCGCGGGGCCGGACGGCTGATCACGGCCGGCGAGCTGGCGCTGCATCAGCTTGGTGATCGACTTCCGGTCCGAATCGTGAAGATCGGCCGGAACCAGTTCGCGCCGCGTTCCATCCGCCAGCTCGACCGTCAGTTGCCAGGTTTGAAAATCCCAGGCGATCAGACGGGCCTCAATCGGGCCAGTGCCGTCTTTGAGGCGGAGGCGAACAGGCTCGTCGGCGCGCAACGCGGATGAGAGGAGAATCGCCGCGGCAACAATCGCAAGTCTGGTCGTGATGGACATGGTGACCTTCCACAAAATCAAACGTTCAGGGACTGACTATTACTCTTCGCGGCCAGAATTGAGATGACTTGGCAAGTCCCGGCGCGCCGGGACTCGCCAAAATCAGACCTGGCCGCGCGCGGCATAAACGGCGAATTCCTGTGAGCCTGAGGCGCTAGCCGATTCCCCTGGTTGTGATTCAATGGTTGAATCATCGTTCCTGGCTAGCGCCTCAGGCTCAGTCTCGGCTAGCGCCTCAGGCTCATTTTTCATCAGCCCACCTCCCCAAATTGAACTGGCGCATCGCGCGCTGGAATTCTTCGGGGCGGGTGAACTGCTGGATGCTGCCGTTGTTGTTGATCATGCCGGAGAAGGCTGACATGGAATTGCCCTGCATTCCCGGAAGCGTTGTCTCGCCGGGACTGGAGCGCGATGGTTCGCCGGGGAGTTGCGGCTGGTTTCCGGGCTGGAACCGGAAGAAATCGGCGAACAGCGGACCGAACGCCTCGCGGCGGGCGTTCTCGAACTCTTCCTGCGAATCGAACTTCTGCTCCACGCCATTGAAATTGAGCGAGCCCTGAAAGCCCGAGCTGGACGAAGCGCTGGCCGAGTTGCCGTTACCCGGCACCGACATCCGCTGACGCATCTGTTCCATCTGCTCCAGCCATTCTTGCGGCGAGTTGATAGCCTGGCTTTGGCCGTTCACCGAGAGAGTGCCTTGTCCACCCGAGGCACCCCGGAGCTGGCCAACCATCTCCTGCCAGAGCAACGGGAACTGTTCAGGCTGTTCCTGCATCCGCCGGGTCGCCGTTTCGACGACTTGAGACATGACTTGGGGCGAGGCGACACTGAGCGGTTGGCCGGCAACTTCGACGACGCCCTCAAAAGCACCGTCTTCACCGACTGCGGCAGCAACCGCGGGGGCCAATGCGCCGTTGTTCCAGGCAGGGCTGAAAACGCCCCGGTTGAGTCCGCGGCGCGAAAGACTGATCGGCTTCGCGAGCTGGCTCGACCAGGGCCGGGCGACCAGTTCGCCTGCGTCGAGATCAACCAGCGTTCCTTCATCGCCACCCGTCTTCAGGAAAAACGTCCCGCCGCCGGGCTGGTCGATCTGGACTTCCGGCGTTGTGAAGGAAACATCGCGGCCATCGAGTGTCTGGATGCGGTAGGTTCCGTCATCGGCTGAAAGCCTGCGCGGTGATTCAATGGTCAGCCGCGCCGGGCCTTGAAAAACCACGGTCGCGCCATCGTCGAGCTCAATGGCAGCCGTCCCGTCAGCAAGTTCGTAACGCGCCGGGAAACTGGTCAGCGGCTGGGGCGGTCTGGTCCAGCGTGTACCCTCGGTCTCGCTCAGCCGCCCCAAAACGGCAAATCCCTCGGGTTGGACTGATAAAACAGCGAATTCTTGTGAGCCTGAGGCGCTAGCCGATTCCTTTGCGTGTGAGTTAATGGTTGGATCACCGTTCTCGGCTAGCGCCTCAGGCTCACTCTTTGTCAGCCCAGCCTCAGCCCCTGGCATTGCCATCTGGGGCGGATCGGCGTTGGCCGCGAGGGACGATTCGCCAGCCGGTCGCAGGTTCAGCCACAACAGCCAGATTCCGATTCCGGCCAGCAACGTCGCGGCGACCAACAACCCCGCGAACGAACCGCGCCACCGACCCGCGCCGCGCCGCCGCCTGAGCGCAACCACCGAAGTGGCGGCCCGTGCGTTGACGGTCGGGACGTTACTGTTGTCGCCCTGGTCCGCAGGGTGTGTGGCGGAGCTGGCCACGACCCGTTGGTGGCAGCGTTCCGCAAACAGGGTGGCTGAACTCCTGAGCCGGAAAAGCGTCTTCAGCTGTTCGTGGAGGTCCTGATCTGCGCGAAGCAGGTCGCCGGTTTCGTCGCTGGCGGTGCGGGCCGAGAAGAGTTCCAGCTCTTCGGCTCCGGTCAGCGTGTCAACTTCCAGTTTCCGCGCGTGCAAGTCGATGATCCGGGCGTCTTTCATGTCCATTTCTCCAGCTGCTTGCGTATGCACCGGCCGAGAGCCTGGCGGATGCGGGTCAGCATCATGCGGACCCCGCCACTGCCTTTGCCCAGCCGCGCTGCGATCAGTTCGGATGATTTGCCCTGCTGATAAAACTCGTCGATCAGCTCGCGATGGCCGGGCTGCAAGAGCGCGAGGCAGTGTTCGAGGGCCGTCAGTTCCCGTTGGGCCGAGTCGCGCCCCGCCAGTCTTTCCAGGCCTGTCATCGTGGCGACGGCGAAAGCCGGCTCGGCGGCAAGCTGGCTGAGGGGGAGGGGCTTTTTACTGTTGCGCCGCAGGTGGTCCACAGCCTTGTGCCGCGCGACGCCCGTTAACCAGGCACCGAGCGACTGGATCGGCCGGTTGGGCTGGCGCAATGTGCGGAAGAGTTCGACGAAGACTTCCTGGGCGAGGTCGTCAACCAGGTGCTCTTCGCTCACCAGGCGGCTGATCTGCCAGCGGACGGCGACCTGATGCTCATCGACCAGACGGGCAAAGGCCTCGGGCTTGCCGGCGCGGACGTCGTTGAGCAAATGGTCGTCGCTCATGGCGGGCTGGGCGGTTATCTGACGGAGGATTGGCATTGGACGTCCCCTGATTGTCGCAAGGCGGGCTGAGGTGCAACGGGAAAGGATTGTAAAATGTGGATATTGGAGTTTTTCAGCGAGTTTTTCTTGGGAAAGCACTTGATGTCCGGATGCGCCGAGCGAGTGATTCCGGGTTCTGAGATCTCAAATCTCAAATCTCAGATTTCAAATCTCAGATTTCAGAACCTGGACGACGGATTCACAAGAACGACTTTCGCCCCTTGGTTGCGTCCTTTTGCAGCGCGGAAGGCGGAGCCTTTGGTCAGTGCGGTCCACGGCGGGAGCCGTGGACCGAGTAGAAACGAGCAGAACGCCGTTCAGGCGGGCGAGTGGCCGATCAGGGCGAGGAAGTCGGCTTCGGAGAGGACCGGGAGGCCCAGTTCGCGGGCCTTGTCCAGTTTGCTGCCGGCCTCGGCACCGGCGATGACGTAACTGGTTTTCTTGCTGACCGAGGATGAGGACTTGCCGCCATGCTGCCGGATCAGTTCAGCGATTTCCTCACGCGAGAACCGCTCCAGCGTTCCCGTGACCACAAGGGTCTTGCCCGCAAGCGCTCCGCCAGCCGCCGGTGCGGGCTGGCTGGCGACGAAGTTCAGTTCGAGCGAACGGAAATCAGCCAGCAGGGCCTGGCCAGCATCACTCTGGAGGTACGACGTGACGCTGGCGGCAATCACTTCGCCCACTTCCTTCGCGTCGCTGATGGTTTCAGCGTCGGCGGACGCGATCGCGTCAAGTGTCCCAAAACGGCTGGCCAGAGAACGGGCAACCGTTGAACCGACGTGGCGAATCGAAAGCGCGCTCAACAGCCGGTCCAGTGGTCGCCCCCGCGCTTCCTGGATGGCGTCCACCAGGCTCTCGGCCGATTTTTGTCCCATCCGGTCGAGCGGAACCAGCTGCTCAACCGTGAGTCGAAACAGGTCGCCGAAATTTCGCACCAGCCCGCCGTCGACCAGTTGCGCGACGAGCTTGTCGCCGAGGCCTTCGATGTCCATCGCGGCGCGGGAAGCAAAATAGCAGATCCGTTCGCGGAGCTGGGCTGGACAGGAGGGATTGGAACAGCGGATGTAGACTCCCTCGGGATCCCTGCCGAGAGGCGCGCCACACTCCGGACAGGCGGTTGGAAAAAGGAAAGGCTGGCTGTCGGCGGATCGTGCCGTCAGTTCGACCCGCACCACGCGCGGGATGATCTTGCCGGCCTTTTCAACCACAACGGTATCGCCAACGCGGATGTCCTTCCGCGCGATTTCGTCGGCGTTATGCAATGTGGCCCGGCTGACCGTTGTGCCGGCGACTTCGACCGGGCGAAGGTGGGCCACCGGTGTAATCGTGCCGGTTTTGCCCACTTGGACCTCGATCTTTTCGACAACGGTAGTGGCTTCGTAGCGTTCCCATTTCCAGGCGGCGACCCAGCGCGGGCTTTTCGAGCGTGTTCCGAGTTCGTCACGTTGGGCAAACTGGTTGAGCTTGATCACCAGACCGTCGACTTCGAAATCGAGTTCTGCCAGATCTGGCAGCAGGTCGTCGCCCGCGGCCACCAGCGCGGCCATGGAGCCGAACATTCGAACGTTGGGTGTCGGCTTGAGCCCCCAGCCGGCCAGCTGTTTCAGGAACTGGATGTGGCTGGAAACCGCCAAGCCCTCGCAGAAGCCGGTCCCGTGGCAAAACGCTCGCAGGTTGCGGGTTGCGCAGAGCCGCGAGTCGAGCAGGCGGATGCTGCCGGCGGTGACATTGCGCGTGTTGGCGTAGATGATGTCGCCGGCCTCGGCCTGGCGGCGGTTGAGTTGCACCAGGTCGGCGGTGGTCATGTAGACTTCGCCGCGGACCTCGAGCCGGGCCGGCCAGCCCTCACCAGCCAGCTGCAGCGGAACTTCGCGAACCGTGCGGATGTTGTGGGTGATGTCGTCTCCCTCCAGCCCGTTGCCGCGCGTGACGGCCCGGGCGAGCTTGCCATCTTCATAGATGATCGCGACCGCGACGCCATCGATTTTCAGCTCGACCACCCACTCGGCCGGGCCGCCCAGCGACTTTTCCGCCCGCTGGCCGAAAGCCGCCAGTTCGCCGAGGTCATAGGTGTTTTCAATGGAGAGCATCGGGACACGATGCTCGACCTCGATCAGGTGCGGGACAGGCTGATCGCCCAGGCGGCGGGTGGGGCTGTCGGGTGAAGCGAATTCCGGATGCTGCAGTTCCAGATCGGCCAGTTGCCGGAGCAACCGGTCGTACTCGCGGTCAGAGATTTCGGGCTGCGCGTCCGTGTAGTATTTTCGGTCGTGGTGGCGGATGGTCGCGCGGAGCGATTCGATTGTAGCGCGGGGGTCGGACATTTGAGGGGCAGGATAACGTTCGAATTTTGAGGCGGACGGGTCAAACGGACCACGGGAACCGAACGACCGCGATGAGCCTGGCCAGTAACCGCCAAGAGTAGGGGGTCAGGTACCGATTCGCTCCGAAGACTGCGCGAATCGGTACCAGACCCCGGCGGTTTCCGGCCAGGCTCTAAGTCGACTCGACACCACATTCCGGCTGCTGCGTGACTGGTTTCGACATGGCGTCGTTCGGGACGAGGCAGAGGAATGTCAGCGGTTGACTGCCCGTGTTGCAAAACTGGTGAACTTCGTCCGGGGCAACGTAGATGATGTCGCCGGCCTGGATCGGGTGGGTCAACGGGCCCTCAGCGATCGTCCCTTCGCCAGCGAGTACGAAGACCTCGTGTTCGTAGGGGTGGCTGTGCCTGGGTGTAAAGCCGCCAGGGGCGACTTCGAACTGCCGCATTGCGAAATTCGGTGCCCCGTCGCGGGCCCCGATCAGCCAGCGAACTTTGCACGCACTGCTGCCCGGCATCTCGACGGGCTGTTGTTCGACCGATTCGTGGTGGGCGACTTTCATCGCGGGCGGACCTCGATGCTGGGGGCGATTGGACAGGCTGGGAACAGCCCATTTTAGCCGCCTTGGCCGACTGTGGCAGACGCTGTCGGGCCGGCCGTCACCCTGACCGCGTGCGGCCAGACTTGATCTTGGCGAGCGGTAGGGGG
>JANOFL010000214.1:0-8979 GCA_031405895.1 Planctomycetota bacterium | reverse complement strand
GCGGGTTCGACCTTCACCGGATAGCTGAAGCTGCTCGGGTCTGGCAGCGTGAATCAGGTGTGGTCGTGGTATCGCGACCTCCCCAAACACCCGCGGTGTTCCCCACTCCGGTCAGCGGAGACGGGAAATCGCCGGCTGGCTGTCTGGACAGCTCCGCTCCAGCCGCCGGCTAGAGTATCGTATCCCTGTTTTCGTGGTGACCAGGCTCCCGCCTGGTCAGCCCTCCCAACCAACGTGGTGACAAAGCTCCCGCTTTGTCTGTCCGCGCCACTTCACCCAAGGCTTGTTCCGCACCGGACATGATCAGCCACGAACAGGAAATCAGGTCGGGAGCCCAGCCTCCACGTTCCTGGTTTGGTCTCCCGCCGGGGCGCTGGATCTTGTTTGGAGTGTTTGCTGCCGGGTTAGTACTCGCTCCTTTCGCGAGCGCACTGTTGTGGTTCGACCCATCCACTCTGTTCCGGGCTGTCGTCGAAGCCAGCCCCCGCGATTGGCTTTCGATAGCGCTGGCCCAAGCTCCGAGTCTGGCGATTGCACTGCTGCTCCATTACGGCTGCCTTCGCTGCCAATCGATCCCGGCATGGGTGCCGATCGTTTTGTTCTCTCCAGTTTGTCTGGCCCATTGTTTTTCGACGATCTGGATGACGTTTGCCGGACAGCCCTTTCACTGAATGGCTCGTGGCCCCGTTTTCATTTCAGCCAGCATCACTGCGACCGCCGTGGTTGTCCTGACGATGCGAGGACTCAAGCCATTTGGAGTCGGTTGTGCTTGCGTTCGATACGGGAACCAACCGCGATCTGGATTGAGCTTGGACCGGTTTCGATCTGATCAGTCGCCGAGTCAGTTCGGAATTCTGGAAGACCATCACCCAACGCAAATCAATCCTGGGAATTCTCGGTAGTCGCCGACATCACCCCCGCGTCTGCTGGTGAGCGGGATTGGGAGATCGTTTCCCGGGGTTCGGTCACGTTGCGGGATGGCCACATTGTGTGGTCGGGCGAGGTGTTTGCCCTGATCGGCGAGATCGGAGCGGGCAAGAGCACGTTGCTTGTGGCTTGGCCGTTTCAAGCAGGCTGGCTGGCAGCGTTCATCGGGATTCCGGCGGGCAAAGGCCTCGAATTGCCGCGGTATCAGGTTATGATCGAAACCGCTGCGGATCCTGTCCTTGGCCGGGCCGGTCCGTGAACATCCTGGCGGGAATTGGAACGACCGGTCTACCTGGATTGCCAGAGGGTTTCATGAGAGCATGGGTCTTGGTTGCGGTGGGTTGTGCCATGACAATACAGGCCGCTGGTCCCAGCTGCTGTGGACAGGAGACCGAACCGGTGGCATGGTTCACTGTGACCAATCCTTCGATCGGCGGACGTACTCTGGATGCTCGGACCGATCCGGCGTGGGCGCTCGTGCTGGCCGAACGTCTGCCAGCGACCACCACAGCGATGTTAACGCTTGATCGGCTGCATCGGGCTGCCAATCCGCTCGGCAACCGGATGGCTGCCGAAATCCGGCTCGCCGTTGCTGACAGCCTGGGTTGCCGCTACGGTGCCGCCTTGGCGCGCACGGATCTCGAACGGGCTTTGATTTCGGGGGCGACGGACACGGGTGCCGTTGGGAAAACGTCACCCGCAGGCGCGACCGAGGTGCTGGAGCCTGCGACGCTTGAGCTGGTCCGGTTGTTCGCCCGGCGGCTGACAGTTGCCGCACACGAGATAGATGACGGCGAGTTTGACCAGATCTTCGAGGCACTGGGGGCGGAACGAACGGTGGCGGTTGTTCACTCGGCGGCCTATGCCAATTTTCAGTGTCGGCTGTTCCTGGGGTTGGGGCAGGTCGAGGCCACGGGATCGATGGAAGTTCCCGCCTCGCCGGACGGCGCGGTCCCTCGATCGGGCGAGGCGCCGGAACGCCCCCCTTGGGAAAGTGTGTTGTCCCCGGCGAACGGGACAAGGCCGGGCTTTCGACCGGGTTGGGATCCGGAACAGCTGGCTGGCATCGAGTCCCGGCTTGAGCTACAGAAAGTCCGCCGCGGCCGGATTCCGGATCCACCCGCGGAAGCCATCGAGCGGCTGCCCGAGCCGGCCCGGGAGCAGGCGCGCAGGATTGAATGGTGCGCGATCAGCATGGGCTACCAGCCGGAACTTTCGGCGGCCTGGTTCGAGACGCTCCGTGCTTTCCAGCAGGAATCAAAGCTTGACCGCGTCTTTTCCAATTCGCTGTTCTGGGTCATAACCCGAACCAACGGATGTTTGTACTGAATGGGCCACAGCGAAATGCTGCTCGCGGTCGCGGGCCTCGACGAA
Source organism: Planctomycetota bacterium (assembly GCA_031405895.1). GTDB lineage: Bacteria > Planctomycetota > Planctomycetia > Pirellulales > Pirellulaceae > BJ22. The sequence continues at coordinate 6,678 of JANOFL010000214.1, read as the reverse complement.
AACGAAATCCAGGAACGGACCAGTGACCTTTCCAGCGGCGACTGGTCCGGCTTCTCGCCCTCCGAGGCGCAGGCGTTTGAAGTCGGCTGCCGGCTGACCCGGACGCCGCCCGACGTTGATGCCGCCACGATTGCCCGGCTCAAAACTTCCCTCGGCGATTTGCGGGCGATCGACGTCATCTGGCACACCGCGTGGTGCAACTACATGACGCGCGTCGCCGACGCGTTCCAGTTGCCTCTGGAACGCGAGAATGTGTTCGCGGCCCCCGATCAACGGCCCTGACCAGCAGGCGCGCTTTCCACCAGTGCGGCGGCCTGTGGCAGACAAGTCACTGCCACGGGCAGGAAGTCCGCATCGCGCAGCAACCGATTGCCGTTGTGCGCTTCGCAGCCCGTGGCCTTTTCGGCCGGACCGGCATCCAGCCTGTCATTCTCACGCCAGGGCCAGACCTGTACCGCCGTCGGCGCGCGGCCTTTCCAGAGATGGCCGGTGTAGTCCCGGGGCACGCCGTATTGCGCGGCGGTCTTCGCCGGCATGATGATCGGCACGTCGAATGAAGGTGCCATCAGAAACCGCGCGACCCGGCCCCAGCTCTGGGTGCGGAGCAGACCCAGACTTTGCCGCATCAGCCCGCCGGCCCCAAACCGTTTGACGACTGACCCCCACAGAATGACGTCGTTTTCCCAGCGCAGATCGAACCGGAACCGGCCTGGCTCGTCCGCGAGTTCGCTGGTGACGGGAACCGGGTGTTTCGGGAAAGCCTGCATCTCGCGGCCCCAGGTGATCGAAAGCGGGCTGTTGATCCAGAGCGAATGCAGGAACTGGCCATCACAGGCCGACGTTCCAAAACTCGCGTACTGCACGGCCCAAGGTGCGAGAGCAGGTGTCGTCCGGATCGCCACGCGACCAGGTCCGGACCGCGAAACGTCGATGCTGAGGATGATTTCGTGATAGGCCCCGCAGACGCTGTCCTTGATGAGATTGAACCAGAGCGTCGCCATCGCCAGCCGCCGGCCATCGCTGATTTCCGCAACCACCGGATGGACGCCCTCTTCTGCGAGCGCGGCCTCAACCGGCTCCAGCGCGCAAAACCCCTTGATCAGCAACGACGAAAAGTTGAACGCGTACCATTGCCGGTCCGTCGCCAGCCCGTTGCTCAACTGGGCGGGTTCAGTCTTGAACTGCTCCAGCCACTTCAGCCCGCAAACCGGCTCCGCCGGCTTGGCCCCCCACCGCGCCAGGTCGCCGCCGGATTCGCCTTGCCGAAACCCAAGCCGGCTCCTGGTTATCCGTCCGAATCGAGGGTGCTCTTCCAACATCCTGGGCGTTACTCCACAGTCAGTATCCGGGGATGGGGGCCTCTGGAACTTTACGACACCAGTCTCGCGTCGTGCAGTGACTGGCATTGTTCCCGGATCGCTTTGGACGACTCCTCTACCGCGGCCCCGGACAATGTTCCGGCATGGCTTCGCAAGACGACAGAGAGCAGGACCCGTTTTCGGCCTGGGCCGTCCTTCGCCTCGTCGCGGAATGTTTCGCGGTAAGTGACCGATTCGACCAGTTCGCCGCCGGCCAAACGGACGGTGGATTCAAGGTCCGACCAGCGAACCGCGTTGGCGACGATGAAATTGAAATCACGCTGGACGGCCGGGAAGCTGCTGACCGGGACCTGGCGGCGGATCGGGACAACGCGCGGCAACAGGACGTCGATGTTGAGCTCGACAATCATCGGTGCGGAACGCAGGCCGAACCCGGCAGCCGCGTCGCCATCGACCCGGCCCAGCCAGCCCAACAGCTCGCCCTCCAGCTCCAGCCGGCAGGCCTGCGTCGAGTCGAGCCAGGCGTCATCGCATTCCCTGACGCTCAGCTGGACTTCGGGACAGAGCTGCCCCACCACCCGTTCGACCAGCCCCTTGATCGTCGAAAAATCGCGCAGCGAAACCAGCCCCAGCAATCGCGGCTGGCGCGGCAGGCCGGATGCGTGGGGCCAATAGACGTGAGCGATCTCGAACAGCTCAGCGTCGTGGTTCCCGCGATGTTCGTTGATCCGGCGGGCCTCCAGCAGGCTGGGCACCAGACTGCGGCGGGCGAACTCAACCGGGCCGACGTTTTGGGAAGCCTTTTCCAGCACGCCGAGCATTGGCTGGCTCGCGCGGAGCGGCTGGACATCGGTCCAGGGTGACCAGGCCTCCGACCAGCGGGCCGGAACGAGGCTCGGCGTCATCGCTTCGTCGAAGCCCGCCGCGGTCAGCAGCTGCCGCAGCTGGTCGAGCACCCGCACCGTCGGCGTCCGCCCGCTGGCGACCAGCGGGACCGAAAAGGTGTCAGGAACCTTTTCATAGCCTACAACCCGGCCGACTTCCTCGATCAGGTCGATTTCGCGGGTCAGATCGGCCCGCCAAGTGGGGGCCTGAACAGTCAACGCGCCATCGCCCGACTTCGCACCGCTGCAGCCGAGTCGTTCGAGGATCGCCTTTGAACGTTCGGCGTCGACCACGATCCCAAGCACTTCCGCCAACCGTTTCATCCGCAACTCAATCGGCTTCGCGGGTTCGCGGACTTCGCCGGCTAACTCAACGCCACTCGCCAGAGTTCCGCCCGCAGTCTGCAGGATCAGCTCACAACACCGCCGGCTGGCCCAGTCGACGCCTGCCGGATCGACGCCGCGTTCAAAGCGGAACGATGACGGGCTGTGCAGGTTGAGCTTGCGCGCGGCGGATCGGACTGATTGCGGCGCGAACACGGCGGCCTCCAGCACCAGATCGGTCGTCGCGTCCGAAATCTCGCTGTCGGCCCCGCCCATCACGCCGGCAATCGCCACCGGCCGCTCGCCATCGGCGATCACGCACATTCCCGGGTCAAGATCACACAGCTGGTGATTGATGGCTTCGATTTTCTCTCCCGCGGCCGCCCGTCGAACGACAATTCGCTGGCCGCGGAGCAGCCGCAAGTCGAACGCGTGGAGCGGCTGGCTGCATTCCAGCATTACAAAGTTGGTGCAGTCGACCACGTTATTGACCGAAGCCAGGCCGACGCTCGCCAGCCGGTCGACCAGCCATTTCGGACTGGGGCCGATCCGGACACCGCGAATGACCCGGGCCGTATAAAGCGGGCAGAGGTCAATGGCCGTGATTTTGACATTGACCAGCCCATCGGCCCGGGCGGCGGCATCCTCCGCCGGCTGCGGATCCGGCGTCTTGACCGGGACATCGAACAGGGCCGCAACTTCGCGCGCCACGCCGAGGTGGCCGAGACAGTCGGGCCGGTTGCTGGTGACTTCGAGGTCGATCGCGAAGTCGCCGCCCACCGGTTCGGTCGACTCGTGGTTGAGTCCCGACATCGTCAGCCGCCGGGCGACCTCGGCCGGGTCGGCAGCAGGTTGGACATACTCGCGGAGCCAGTTCCAGGAAATGATCATGGGGTTTTTGCGCGGCGAAAATCGAAAGAATTCACTTTTCTCGTACTCTTACTCGAACTCGGCCTCGTAATCGGACTCGAGAAGCGAGTACGAGGCCGAGTACCGTTTCACTGAGTACGAGTACGAGTTACCAGGCGCCCCGTGGCGAAACATGTCAGTTGACAGGGCAGCAGGCGGCTTCTTTCGCCATTTCCACAGGCTGGAAGCCTATGCCACGTTCGATCAGAACTGCCGCAGGAAGCGGATATCGTTGGTGAACAGGTCGCGGATGTCGAGAATGCCGTGGCGGATCATGCAGAGCCGCTCGACGCCAAGACCAAACGCGAATCCGCCCCAGACTTCCGGATCGTAGCCGACGGCCGCGAAGACATTCGGATCGACCATCCCCGCGCCGCCGAACTCGACCCAGCGGTTGTTCCAGAAATAGTCGGCCTCGACGCTCGGCTCGGTAAACGGAAAAAACGACGGCCGGATGCGGACCGGGACCTGCTCGCCGAGGTAGCTGCTTGCGAACAGCCGCAAGACCGTCTTCAGATGTCCGAGCGAAACGTTCTCGCGGCGGTCGACCAGCAGTCCTTCCATCTGGTGGAACATCGGGTAGTGCGTCGCGTCCGCCGTGTCGGGGCGATAGACCCGGCCGAGCGAAATGATCCGGATCGGTGGCTGGCTCTTTTCCATCACGCGAATCTGGACCGTGCTGGTCTGGCTTCGCAGCAGCTGCTGGCTGCCGCGCGAAGAGAGGGGGTCAGGTACCGATTCGCTCCGAAGACTGCGCGAATCGGTACCAGACCCCGGCGGTTTCTCGAGATAGAAATTGTCGAGCGGATCGCGGGCCGGATGGATGGCCGGGATGTTCAGCGCCTCGAAGTTGTGACGCTCGTCCTCAACCTCGGGACCTTCGGCCTGGGTGAATCCCAGCCGGCCCATGATGTCGGACAGCTCCTGAATCGTCTGCGTCACCGGATGCAGGCGGCCGACGCGGAAAGGCGTTCCGGGAAGCGTGACATCGAAGGTGGAATCGCGCGGCGCGCGGGTCTTTGCTCCCGCCAGCCGCGACTGGGCGGTTTCGAGGGCCTGTTCGATCCCGGCTTTGACCCGGTTGAGCGTCTGGCCGCCGGCGGGTTTGTCGGTGGCTGCGAGCTGGCCGAGCTGCTTCTGGACCGATTTGAGCAGCCCGTTCTTCGCGCCGAGAAAGTGAACGCGGGCCGCGTCGAGCTGGTCCGCGTTTTCCGCCGACGAAAAAGCCGATTCCGCGCCGGCCAGAAGCTCTTCCAGCCCGCTGACAAACTGTTGCAGCGACGAGGCGGTGCTCATGGTCATTGTCCCCGCTCCATTCCTGTAGCGGTACGGCGTGAGCCGTCCGGTCGCGGTGGCCGTGGCGACAACGCGGTGCTCATGGTCATCGTTCCCGTTCCTTCAGCGGGACGAGCCGGACACTCCGCGCCAACGCAGTTCGGGCGGCAACTTCCAGCGCGGGAACCGCCGGCCCGTTACTTCTTTTCGAGAGCCTTCTGGACGACCGCCATGATCTTGTCGAACGCCGGCGGATCGGCGATGGCGATCTCGGACAGCGACTTGCGGTCGAGCTCGATGCTGGCCAGGACAAGGCCGTTGATGAACTGGCTGTAGCGGATGCCGCGCTGGCGGCAGGCGGCGTTGAGCCGGACGATCCAGAGGGCGCGCCAAGTGCGCCGCTTGACCTTCCGGTCGCGATAGGCGAAGACGCCGGCGCGGACGAGGGTCTCCTTGACCGTCCGCAACATCTTGCGGCGGCCGCCGACATTGCCTTTGGCCCGTTTAAAAAGCCGCCGCTTGGCTTTGGCCCGCGCGGCTCCTTTGGTGGTACGCATCGAACTGGGAACCTTCGTTGTGAAAAGGTCTCCGGCGAGGCCCCCGGCGATTTGCCAGGTGTTGAGTGCCAACCGGGTGGAGCGGTGACTGGCGGGACGGGTTCGGCCAGATAGCCAGTCGAACCTGTCCCTGCACCGCCTGGGCTGCTGATTGAACCGGAGTCCGGTCGCGGGTCAGCAGCTGGCCCGCTGATGTTCAGTTGCTGTACTTGCCTAGGGCCCGGCGGATTTTCGGGGCCATGACTTCGTTCAGCGTATCGTTGCCGCGCATGTTGCGTTTGCGTTTGGCGCTGACGCGAACGTTGCGGTGGGTGTTGCCGCAAGGCTTGTATTTCACCTTGCCGTTGGCGGAGAGGCGAAAACGTTTTTTGACCCCTTTGTGGGTCTTCATCTTGGCGGACTTGCCGGACTTGGCGGCCATGAATCAGTCAATCCGTAGGGAGGACAGCCGCCGGGCGGGGCGGGATGGTTTTTTTGGAATCGCGGATTCTAGGCGAAAAACGGCCGCGAATGAAGGGGAAGCCGGGTTTGTCCGCAGATTTCGCTGAATTGCGCAGATTTCCAGAAAGGCATGGACCAGAAGCAAAGCAAGTTGGGAGTTCCGCGCCAGAAGTCTGGCGGACAATCGCGAGTACCAGCCCGCAGCTTGAGCAAGGTTCTTTTCCGGCTCGGCATTGCCGCGGACCACGGAGGGCTGACGCCTTGCCGCTCGCCTGCACGGGACTGGCGAGCCGGTCAGTCGGCGAAGGCGGGTTTCATGACGGAATCGGAACCGGAGCCGATGTGGATCCGCGGGCGGCCTTCGGTCGGGACGGAGTTGCGAAGTTCTTCCGAGAGGTAGGCTTCGTCGAGGTCGCCCCAGGCCCGGGGCCAGATGTGAAACGGGCCGGTCAGCCAGCCGCTGCCGATGTTCCAGGTCCCGACGATGCCCTTTTCACCGCATTGGCCTGCGTAGTGGACCCGGTGCTTGCCGACGTATTGCTTGGTCCATTCGCAGGCGGTGCTGTCGGGCTGGAACCAGCCGTGCAGGTTCCAGGGGCCAACGTAATCGGTGCCTTCGCCCTTGATCACGCCGACCGGTTTGCCCGACGGGTCAAACTCAAGGTAGAGGTGCATCCACGCCCGCTTGCCGTGGTGCTTTTCCAGGAAGAACCCGGTCCACTCGCCGGAGATCCAGTTTTCGTTGGTGGCCGTCATTGCCTGCTGTCGAGGTCGCCGCGAATCGTCCAGGCCGGCTAAGGATTGCGGCCCCGAGCAGAAATCTTTCGCGGATCGACTTCGCTGGTCAATCTGGAAATCTCGGGGCGGGATTGATCTCCTTGGCGAGCGGCAGGGCGTCAGCCCTCCGTGTGATTCGCCCGGACACGGAGGGCTGACGCCCTGCCGCTCGCCAAGGAGATCAATCCCGCC
>JANOFL010000361.1:0-15539 GCA_031405895.1 Planctomycetota bacterium | reverse complement strand
CCCTGCCGCTCGCCAAAATCAACTCTGGCCGCGCGAGGTAAAACGGGATTTCAGAGATGCTGGCTGACAGGCTGGAAGCCTGTCCCACGCGGAGCCACGTTTTCGCAACTTCCCGATTCTGTCCGAACGCACCCAGCCTGGCCAGACCGTTCAGCTTGCGCAGTGCTATTTGAGGCCCAGGCGTGAATCATTAAGATCGCCAGCAACGTGGGGCAGGCTTCCAGCCTGTCATTGCACGAACGTGGGACAAGCTTCCAGCCTGTCGTTCAATCCATCGTGACCAAAGGCTGGATTGCACACTTCCACGAAGGTTTCGGCCCGCCGCATCGCGCCATGACGGCGGGGCAACTCAGGGAGGAACCGATGTCGGAACCGTTCAAGTTTGTCCATGGATCGGACTTTCGCCTCGATGAGGCGATGCGGGATTTCGCCGCAATTCCCGCACATTTGAGGACCACAGTCGCCGATGCACCTTACGCTGCCGCGACCCGGCTGTTTGACCTCGCGCTGACGGAAGCCGTTGATTTTGTCCTGCTCAGCGGCAATCTGCTCGATTCGGAGCTGGGAAGCTGTCGGCCGGCAGCGTTCATGCTCAACCAGTTCAACCGGCTTCGCGACAAGGAGATCGAGGTCTACTGGTGCGGTGGGCAGTCCGATCAACCGGATCGCTGGCCAGCGGGCGTCGAACTGCCCGACAACGTTTTCCGGTTTGCATCGCCTGTCGTGGAGGAACGGGTTCATTCACGGCGCGGCAAGCCGTTGGCGACGATTTTTGGCGCGGCCCACGACTCCCGGCGAACCGGCTCGGGCGACTTTTCGGCGGATGCTTCGGCCGTGTTTCCGATCGCACTGACTTGTGGCGTGCTCGACAGCCAGTCGCTGCTTGCCCGCAACATCCGCTATTGGGCCTTGGGCGGCAGTCCGCAGCCGGCTCTGATCGAGCGCCAGGGGACATGGATCGGCCGAGCCGGGACGCCGCAAGCACGCAGCCTCGCCGAGCCGGGCAGTCACGGTTGCCTGCTCGTCCGCGTCGATGCACAAGGCGTTTGCCGTCCCCAGCAGTTTGAACTCGACGCCGTCCGCTGGCTGCCGCAACAGGTGTCGATCGCGGAAAACGCATCCGAAGAAGACGTGCGGAATGTGCTGGGCGAGCGAACGCTCAAGCTGATTTCCGACCAGCCCGACCGGCTTTTGCTGTCGACTTGGCGAATCGGGACGGCGGGGGCCTTTAACCCCGAATTCCGTTCCGGGGCGAACTGCGAGCAGTGGCTGCGCTGGTTGCGCGACGAGTTTGGCCGGGCTGCGGATGGGCTGTGGAGCACAGCGCTCAGCATCGCTCCCCCTGAATCATTGCCGGCTGGCTGGTACGAGGAGGACACCATCCTCGGCGACTTCCTTCGTGCAACCGGCCGGTATCAGGCGGATGAAACGGTCTCGCTTGCCTTGCACGAATGGCTGCCCGCCTCGGCCGACAGCGCGGCGACGGCCCAGCTCGTGCGACTCGCGGGCGAACGGCGCAAGACGGTGCTCGCCGAGGCGGCCACACTCGGGGCCTGCGCCCTGGGTGAAGGCCGGCAGGCGGATGCGGCCGTTCAGCCGGCTTGATGGAATTGCGGGTCGGTCGCGGGAACGGATTTTTTCACAGGCACGGAGCATGCGACAGTGAAAATCAGTGACATTCAAGTCGACGGATTCGGTGTCTGGAAGGGCCTCGAAGCCAACGGGCTGTCGTCGCGGATCACCGTCTTCTACGGCCAGAACGAGGCCGGCAAGACGACTCTGATGCAGTTCGTCCGCTGCATGCTGTTTGGGTTCTCGGCCGAACGGCGCGACAAGTACACGCCGCCGCTTTACAGCGGTCTCGCCGGCGGTTCGCTCAATCTGGTCGCGCCGCAGGGCCGCTATGAACTTCTGCGGCATGTCGATCCGGCGCGCCCGGCGGATCCATTTGGCGACATGGCTCTGGTCGACAGCGCCACCGGCGACCAGCATGGCAATGCCCAGCTCGCCACGGTCATGAGCCAGATTGACGAGTCGATTTACAACAATGTCTTCGCCGTGGGGCTGCGTGAAATCCAGGAACTCAACGCCCTCAACAACACCCAGGCCGCCGATCACCTCTACCGGCTGACCAGTGGTCTCGACCGGGTCTCGCTGGTCGACGTGATGCGCGACATCGATCGCCGCCGCGAAAAACTCTGGTCCGACGGGCAGGATCGCGACACCAGCCGGCTGGCTGCATTGCACCAGAAGCGGGCCAAGCTCCTCCGCGAGATCGAAGATCACCGGGCCCGTTCGCGGCGCTGGTCGCGGGTCGCAGCCCAGAGCCGGGAGCTGCAATCGCGTCTGGAACAGGCCAACCAGCGGATTCGCGCCCTTGAGAAGGAAGCCCGGCTGGTCGAACTGGCGATGCAGGTCGCCGATCGCTGGTCGCGGCGTGAAGCACTGGCGGCACAGATCTCCGACTTTGGAAAACTGCCCCATCCGCGTGAAGTTTCCGTCAACGGCTTGGATGAACTGCTCGGCCGGATGAACCGGAATCGCGAAAAGATCACTCAGGCCCGCAAACAGCGCCGCGCCCTGCGGACGCAAGCTCGCAAGATCGGCATCAACCAGCCGGTCTGGGCCCAGCGGAACCGGATCGAGGCGCTCGTATCCCACGCGCCGTGGATCGAGTCACTGCAGAAAAATGCTGCGGCAATCCACGCTGAAGTCGACGCCATTACTGGTTCGGTCGCCGGCGAAGTCGATGGGTTGGGCACACAGCTCAAGCTGAAATCACGCGAAATCGAGCTGCTGGCCGGGCGAAACCTGACTTCGCTCAAGGCTGCGGCCCGCGAGCTGGCCGAGAACCAGGACAAGGTCAACAAGCTCAAGGACGAATCCGAAAAACGCCGCTTCGAGCTTACGCAACAGGAAAAGACGCTCGGCGATTCGGTCGGCAGCGTCGCGGGAGCGATTCCCGAGTCGCTGGAGGACACTGGCCGACATGTCAACCGGATTCGCCGCCGGATCGAGCTGGAAGAGAAAATCGACAAGCTGCAGCGGAACCAGGCCGACCTCGAACGCGAAGTCGACGACATCGTCACGGATCAGGTTTTGCCGGTGGGCAAGTTGGCCGTGGTCGGCGGGATTTTTGTAGTCGGGGCCGTGCTGGTGCTGCTGGGCCTGTTTCCTCGCTCGCTCTTCAGTGCCAGCGACCTGTTTCGCAAAGGGACTGAAATCGTCTCCAACACCGGCATGACGATGATGCTGATGGGAGCCGTGTTCGGGCTGATTGCCCTGGCGGTCAAATACCACTGGGAACGCATCGCCCGCGAGAACCTCGAGGACTTCCGGCATCAGATGGAAATGGTCCGCCAGCAGCTCAAGCGGGCCAAGGCCGAGCGCGACGAGATCGACCGGTTGCTGCCGGAACTCTCCGGCCAGTGGGAACTCGACCTGAAGGATGCCGAGTCGCGGCTTGGCCAGCTGGAAGGGCTGGTGCCGATCGAGAATCGCGTCAAGTCGGCCCAGTCGCGGCTGGAAGATGTCCGTCGCCAGATTTCCGCCCAGGAGCGCGAACTCGAAATGAGCGAGAAGCGCTGGCAGTCCGCGCTCCGCGCGATCGGCCTTCCCGAGTCACTGGCACCGGCCCAGGTGCGCGAAATCAGCCAGCGTTCGGGGCGAATTGCCGACTTCAACGGCCGCCTTGAAGGCCTGCGGGCGGAACTGACGCTGCGCGAAAAAGAACTGGCCGATGTCGCAGTCCGTGTCGAGGAACTGGTTCGCGAAACCGGTTTGACGGTCAGCGTATCGAAGAAGAAGCCGCTCGAAGGTCTGGGTCAGCTCACGGCGGCACTCAGCGAACAGCGGCGGATCACGGCCGAGCGGAAAGGCCTGCGAAGCCAGTACGACAAGCTCCGCGTGTCCCAGAACCGTATGGCGCGCGAGCTGGATGGCTTCGCGGGGCAATTGACCCGGATGCTGGCGGCGGTCGGCGTCGAGACGCCGGATGAATACCGCCAGCTCGACCTCAAGCACGCCCAGCGCAACAAACTGAGCCAGGAGCGCGACCAGCTCTCGGCCCAGATTTCGGCGGCGCTTGGCAAGACGGCGACCGAAGATGATCTGCAGCCGCTGCTTGCTGCCTTGCACGCTTCAGGTCTCGAACGGCGCTGGGAAGTGCTGAACACCGACATCGAGACGGTCCGCAAGGAACATGGCACGATGCTTCAGCAGCGGGGCGAGCTTCAACAGGAGATCAAGACGCTTGCTGAAGACAACCGGCTCGATCTTGCCAGCCTGGAACTCAATTCCGTTGACGCCGAAATCGCCGCGATTGAGGACGAGTGGCAGGTGCTGGCGACGACCTCATGCCTGCTCGAATCCATCCGGGCGGGCTACGAGTCCAAGCGCCAGCCGGAAACTCTGCGCGAGGCTTCGCGCTTCCTCGATGAGTTGACCGCCGGCCAGTACAAACGAATCTGGACGAAAATGACCGGCGAGGAGTTGCTGGTCGACAACAAACATGGCGAGACGATCAGCGTCGACCAGCTCAGTCGCGGCACGCGCGAGACGGTCTTCCTCGGCCTGCGGTTGTCGCTGATCAGCCTGTATTCCCGGCGCGGGGCCGTGCTGCCGCTCGTGCTCGACGACATCCTCGTCAACTTCGATGCCCAGCGGGCCCGGCGGGCAGCGGAAGTCCTGATGCAGTTCGCCCAGAACGGCTACCAGATCCTGATGTTCACCTGTCACGACCACATGCGCGACCTGTTCCACGAACTGGGTGCCGACGTGCGGATACTGCCGCACCACAAGGACGTCGTGGAACGGAACGCCCAGCCGGTGGCCTGGCAGCCGGATGGCCTGCTGCCGGTTGCTTTGCCCGTTCGCCCCGTTGCCCCGCCGCCGTCGGTCAGGCCCGAGCCGCGTCCGGCGGTGGCCGTGGCCGCGACCGCGACCTTGCGACCAGGCGAGTTCGATGCCGAGCTGGAGTTCGAACTCTCCCAGATCCCGGGTTTGCCGTCTCGCACCGTGCCGCTCCGTTCCCAACTCGTCTACCGCGATCCCGGACGGGCGACCGTTTTGCCCCTGCCATCGGGAACCGATACGGTCTGGCGTCTCCAGCCCTCCGGCCGGCAGACGGCCTGATCTCGCGTACCAGCGCACAGCGATCGAATACCAGCACGCAGCGCAAGCAAGTGTTCTTCCCAAGTCATTGACCGCACCCCCCTAATTCAACCTGGATCACAATTTGACTGCTTGAGTCTCTGGGAAGATCACTTGCTTGCGCTGCGAGCTGGTAACGGCGGACGTGTTCGGACGGGCGGATGTCCGCCCCGGAATCAACTGAAAAAGGAGTGCTGGCCATGGAGGGCCATTTTTTTCGTGCGGCCATGGTCTTTCTCGGCCTGGTCCTCGTCAGCCAGACCGGCTGTTCGCCGGAAGCTCAGGAACCGACGGGTAGCACCGGACGAACTTTCGCAACTCAGGCTGGGGTCAAACCGGACTCTGCCGTATCGCAGACCGACGAGGCCGCCCAGTCATCAGCTTCGGGCGATGAGCCTACGGCTCTTCGTGACCAGCTGCTAAAGCTCAGCGAATCCGCCCAGTCCGCCGAGAACGAATTCCGTTTTGGCGACGCCGCGAACACATGGCGCAAAGTTCGCGCGCTCCTCGTTCGTGGCTACGGCGAGCGGTCGTGGCAGGTCCGCAACTGTGAGCTGGCAATCGCCGCGGCTGAGCAGGAAGCTGCCTTCACACCCCACCAGCTCGACCGGCTGAGGTCGCTTGCGGGCCGACAAAAAGAGATGGGGGCCAAGCTCGTGGAGGGCGACCATGCCGCGGCCCTTGCGATCGCCAGCGCGGTTGAGCCGGAAGTTCGTGAGCTGTTTGGCCCTGATTCCTGGCTATTCGCGCGGTTTCAGGTCCAGCTCTCCCGGCTGGAACAGCTCAACCGCAATTTCGACGCCGCGATACGTGGTTGTCAGGCAGCTCTCGAAGACGTGCTGCATCACGCCGGACCAGTCCATCCTGATCTGGAATCGCTGCACGGATTCCTTGCCGCCTGTTTTGGGGAGACCGGTCAACCCGACCTCGCGTTGGCGAACCTGAAGAAGTCGACAGCCCTCGCCCTGGTGATCTGGGGCGAGACGAGCCTTGAATACGCATTTCGCGCCAACGAGCTGGGGGTCGCGCTGAACTCCCGCGGTGATCATGCGACCGCCGTCCGGATCCTGCGGGCGAGCGAGCAGATCCGCCTGAAAGCACTCGGCGCGGATCACCCACTGGTGGCCCACAGCCGGCTGAACCTCGGCATCGCCAGCATGGGCGCGGGCGATTTGGCGACCGCGCTGGAGCTGGCCGTCGCCGCCGAACCGGTCTTCCGCAAGGCGGGCGAAGTGTCGGCCGATTTGCTCGTCAAAACGCTCCGTCAGCGGGGCACGCTGCTGATGTTGCTCAACCGGCCTGCCGAAGCCGAGGCTCCGCTGAACGAGCTGATCGCAAGGGTGGTTGCGACGCAACGGCCCGACCGCCAAGCCATTCGCTCGGCGCTGCAATACCGGCTGGCCGTCTGTCTCGCCCGCCAGGGGAAGTTCGCCGACGCGATTCTCCAGGCCCAGGAATCGCTCTCAGCCCATTCACAACTGCTTGGCCCCGCACATCAGGAAACGGCCAAAGCCCGCGACCTGCTGGTCAACCTGCTGGAACGAACCGGCGAAACGGCCCGGGTCAATGAACTCCGCGGTTCCGTCCGCCCGGCTGGCTTCGCCGCCCCGGAGCGATAACAGATCGGCAGATTGCGAGGCTTTTTCGCCAGTGCCGCGTCACAGGCCGGTTTTAGGGTGAGCCGACGGCGCTAGCCGCGGGCTTTTCGAGGAACCCGGACGCTAGCGCGTGCCGGCTCACCAAGGCCATCCTAAAACCCAGCGTTGACGAAGCACTACCCGTTCATGGTCCACAAAGGTTTGGAGAACTCGTACTCGTACTCCTGATCGAAATTCTCGTTCTCTTCGTTCCCGCCAATCCGGATCGCCACCCAACCGGCCATACACTTCGCGGCCACGAATGAGGTGTCTCGGCGCGCGGCAGGACCAAGTCTGGTTGCGTGCAGCATTATTCGCGGATCAGTCTCTGCCGTGCGAGACGTAGATCGAGCAGCTCTGCGGCGCGAGAGTCAGTGTCCCGGATTCGGGCAGCAGTGGGCCGTTCATTTCGGGATAAATGTCGGCCGGCGGTGGTGCCGCCGTGTCGAGAAACTGGCCCCAGCGGACCGCACGACTGATCGGAGGGGTCTGGAATTCGCGCGGTGTGGCTGTCGGATTGAAAAGCATCAGCAGGTCGCGGCCGCTGGCAGCCGGATCTTCGGCCGCGCCTGGCGCGCTCAGCAGGCAGGCAATCGGCAAGTCGGCGTGGCTCCAGTTGATCGCCGACCCGACTTGGCTGAACCAGCCGACATCGGGAAGCCCGGTGCGGGTTACGGTTTCGCCGGTCAGGAAATCACGGCGGCGGAAAGCCGGCTGGTTGCGCCGGAACTGGATCAGCGTACGGACGAACCGCAGCAGGTCGCCGTTCTTTTCCACCAGTCGCCAGTCGACCCACGAGGTCTCGTTGTCCTGGCACCAGGCATTGTTGTTGCCGCCCTGACTGCGGCGGAACTCGTCACCTGCGACCAGCATCGGCACGCCCTGGCTGACCAGCAGTGACACGTGCAGATTGCGGAGCTGGCGCTGGCGGGTCGCCTCGATCGCCGGATCCGACGAAGGCCCTTCATGTCCGTGGTTGGTGTTGTGGTTGCAGTTCTCGCCGTCGCGGTTTTCTTCACCGTTGGCCAGATTGTGCTTTTGCTGGTACGAAACGAGATCGTTCAGAGTGTAGCCGTCGTGCGAGGTGATGAAGTTGATGCTTGCACAGGGCGGCCGCCCGCCCGCCTGGTAAAGATCGGCCGAGCCGGCCAGCCGCGTCGCGAACGCTCCGCGCGTGCCGCCGTCCGCTTTCCAGTAACGGCGGACTTCATCGCGGTAACGGCCGTTCCACTCGGCCCAGCGGTCGGTACCAAACGAGCCGACCTGATAGGCCCCGGCAGCGTCCCATGCCTCGGCGATGATTTTCGTGTCGGCCAGCAGCGGGTCCTCGCTGATCGCTTCGACCAGCGGCGGGTTGGGCAAAAGATTGCCGTTCCGGTCGCGACTCAGGATCGAAGCAAGGTCAAAGCGAAACCCGTCGATGTGATAGTTGTAAACCCAGTGCCGCAGGCAGTGAAAAATCATCTCGCGGACGACCGGGTGGTTGCCGTTTACCGTGTTGCCGCAGCCGGAGTAGTTGCGATAATGCCGCTGGTTTCGCTCCAGCATGTAATAGACAGGATTCTCGAGGCCCTTCATGCTCAGCACCGGGCCATGTTCGTTGCCTTCGCAAGTGTGGTTGAAGACCACATCGAGGATGACTTCGATTCCCGCCTCGTGCAGGGCCTGCACCATCTGCTTGAACTCGCGGACGACCGCGCCGGGCCGTTTGCTGACGGCGTAGCCCTGATGCGGGGCGAAAAAGGCCAGCGGATCGTAGCCCCAGTAGTTTTGCCTTCCGCCCGGCGAACCGTCGATGTTGTTGACCGGGAACTCGTGCACCGGCATCAGTTCGACCGCCGTGATGCCGAGTGACTTGAGGTAGGGAATCCGGTCAATCACGCCGAGGAAGGTTCCCGGGTGCTCGACGCCGCTCGACGGGTGCCGGGTGAAGCCGCGGACATGCAGTTCGTAAATGACCGAATCGGAAAGCTCGCGCTGGATGTGCCGGTCGCCGCCCCAGTCATAGAGCTCGTCGGTCACGACACATTTGGGGGGGCGGATGATCCCGTCGGTCGCGGGCTGGAACGGTCCGGCCAGGGCCTTGGCCCACGGATCGACCAGCCGGCGGGTTCCATCGAACCACAATCCCCGGTCGGGATCGTGCGGCCCGTCACATTGCAGGTGGTAGAGCTGCCCTTCACCAATCCCCGGCACGAAAATCGACCAGACATCACCCCAGCGGTCGGTGCGTGGATGGAAGTGAAGGACTTCGGCCGGTTCGCGCTGCTCGACCGAGTCGTAGAGCAGCACCCGCATCTCGGTCGCGTGGCGGCTGAAGATCGAGAACTGTACACCGCCGTCCCGGACGTTGGCCCCGTAGGGCAACGAATGGTAGAGCTGCAACCGCGGATGGGTGTGTCGCATGTGCATCAACAATGGCGGGTCTCCTCGGCCCGTGCAACCGGGCATAAATGTAGAGCAGTTGTCCCCAACTGCTCGGTCGAGTGCGTTGCGCTTTTTTGCGCCAATCACACTCCAAACCCAGCGCTGAAACGAAAAACCACTTCTCTTCCGGCTCTCTCCCCCGCCGCCGCATTGAGCGGTGTGGGGAACAAGAACCACTGCTC
Organism: Planctomycetota bacterium; assembly: GCA_031405895.1. Taxonomy (GTDB): domain Bacteria; phylum Planctomycetota; class Planctomycetia; order Pirellulales; family Pirellulaceae; genus BJ22. The sequence continues at coordinate 6,142 of JANOFL010000361.1, read as the reverse complement.
TTCCGGCTCCCTCCCCCGCCGCCGCTTTGGGCGGTGTGGGGAGGGCGGGGGGAGGGGGCGTCCGCGCAACGGGTCTGCCTTGAACAGCTCGGGCCATCCGAACCACACGGCAATCCAGCATCGTGCGAAACGCACTCTGCTCCGTCAGCCGTCCCAGCCTTCGCTCCAGAAACCTACACGCCAGCCCAACACTTTCTCCCACCTGCCGCCCTGTTTTCCCCGAGCCAGCGGATGGCGTTACCCCGAAAACCGCCACGGCCAGCAGACTTTCTCAGGCCGCCGAGCTTGGACGAGTTGTCCTGTCTGCTTCCTCGTACTCGTACTCAGACTTCAGGTCGGTACTCCTGCTCGTAACCGCACTCGGCCGCGCAAACTGCCTCGGCCGTAGTCGAGGCAAAGTCGATTACGAGCATGAGTACCATCCGCCAGAGCGGACTGAGCACCAGTACGAGTTGGCAAAAAAATCGCCAAATCCCCAGGCTTTGCGTCAAACCAGCGCCCTGAACAAAAACCCTTCCCGCGTTAAACTGGTGCGATTCTGCGACGTGGGCTATGGCGCAGGCGGCATCGTTTCCGGACCGGGCATGGCGGGTGTTTCCTATCGCGATTCGGGGGTTGACCTCGAAGTCTACGAAGAATCAATGCGGCGGCTGCCGCGGTTGATGCATCGGACTTTTTCGCCGCGCGTCCAGCCGCTCGAGGGTGGTTTTGCCGGCCTCTTCCACCTCGACTTTGCCAGCCCGATCTTTCGTCGCAACTACGTTGACCCGGTGCTTGTTTCCTGCACCGATGGCGTGGGGACCAAGCTCAAAGTCGCGAGCAAAGCCGGCCGGCATGGAACCGTCGGTATCGATCTCGTCGCGATGTGCGTCAATGATGCGATCTGCTGCGGTGCGGAGCCGCTGTTTTTTCTCGACTACGTTGCGATGAGCCACGACGATCCGGGGTTGCTGGAGCAGATCGTCAGCGGGATCAGCGACGGCTGCCTGCAGGCGGATTGCTCGCTGCTCGGAGGCGAAACGGCGATCATGCCCGACCTGTATGCGCATGGTGATTACGACCTGGCCGGCTTTTGCGTCGGCGTGGTCGAAAAGCGAAACCTGATTACCGGTGCGTCGATCACGCCGGGTGATGTTGTGTTGGGACTGGCCTCCAGCGGGCTGCACTCCAACGGCTACAGCCTGGTCCGCAAGATCGCCTTCGAAGTCGCGGGCCGCGAGGTCCGCGAGCATGTTCCGGAACTTGGCACGACTGTCGAAGATGCCCTTCTGGTTCCGACCAGGATTTATTGTGCCGGCGTTCGCAAGGTGTTGCGGCACTACCGGGTCAAGAAAGTGGTTCACGGCATCGCCCACATCACGGGGGGCGGGCTGGCGGACAACATCGAGCGGATCCTGCCATCGCGTTGCCGGATTGAAATTGATTGCCGGAGCTGGGAGCGGCAACCGGTCTTCCGCTGGCTTCAATCAGCCGGCAATGTTGCGACCGACGAGATGTACCGCGTCTTCAACATGGGCATCGGGCTGGTCCTGATCATCTCGCCCTACTACGCCGACTCGGTTTGCCGGACGCTGGCCGAGTCCGGGTATGCTTCCACGGTCATCGGCCAGGTGACGGAAGGTCAACGGGCAGTGGAATTGCTCCACTGTGAATGAGAGCATGGCCGGGAACCGCCGGGGTCTGACGCCCAATCGCGCAGTCCCCGAAGCGATTGGGGGTCTGACCCCTTCTCCTGGCGGTTCCCGGACAGGCTTGGAGCCGGCCTGGGATGTGATCGTGGTCGGGGCCGGGGCGGCGGGGCTGATGGCGGCCGCCGCAGCGGCTGGCCGGGGACGCCGGACCCTGGTGCTGGAAAAGAACAACAAGATTGGCGTCAAGATCCTGATGTCGGGCGGGACCCGCTGCAACATCACCCACGACTGCGGGCCACGCGAGATCGCTGCCCGTTTTGGCCACGCCCGAAAATTCCTCGAACATCCCGTCGGCCGGCTTCCGCCCCGGCAGATCGTCGAGCTGATGGAAAGCCTCGGCGTGGCGACCAAAGTCGAATCGACGGGCAAGGTCTTTCCCGTCAGCGACAGCGCTGTGGATGTCCGCGACGCGCTGGTTCGAAGGGCGGTTGATGCCGGCGCGGCATTTCGCGCGGGGGCTGCCGTGCGCCAGGTCGACAAGGCCAGTGAACACTTTCGCGTCCTGGCCGATGCCGGCGAATTGACCTGCACGTCGCTGATCCTGACCAGCGGCGGGCAGTCGTATCCCGGCTGCGGCACGACGGGCGATGGCTACGCCTGGGCGGCGGCGTTTGGCCATGAACTCGTCCCGCGTCGCCCGGCGCTCACTCCGCTGGTCAGTGAAGCTGCCTGGGTCCGCGAACTGGCAGGCGTGACTGTGGAGGATTGCCGTGCAGTCGCCAGAACGGATGAGGGCCAGGGCGTTGGCGAAGCGGACCAGACTTCATTGCTCTTCACGCACACGGGGTTGTCGGGACCCCTGCCGATGAACCTCAGCCGCTGGTTCACGGAATCCGGCCCCGACCGCGCCCGCGAACTGGATGTCGATTTCAGTCCGGCGATTAACCGGGAACAGTGGCTGGAACGACTGAAAAAGCTGGTCGCCGTCCATCCGAAATCGACGCTCGGCAATCTGGCCTGTGATCCGCTGCCGCGACGGCTGCTTGAAAGCCTGCTGGCGCTGGGGCAAATCGATCCCGGACTGAAACTGGGCGAGGCCGGAAACAAGCCGTTGCAGACATTGGCCAGTCTGATCAAATCCTGCCGCATCCCAATCCACGACACACGCGGCTTTGCCAAAGCCGAAGTGACAGCCGGGGGGGTCGCACTGGAAGGAGTCGACAACCGGACCATGCAAAGCCGGCATCAGGCCGGGCTGTTTCTGGCCGGTGAAATCCTCGACCTCGACGGCCCGATCGGCGGTTTCAATTTTCAGGCCGCATTCAGTACGGGGCATCTGGCGGGGCTGAATGCGTAGCAGGCCCGGGACCTCATTGACGTCATTGACCGCACTGACATGATTGACCCGATTGACATGACGGGCACTTTCAAAGCACGAACCGGCTGAGGTCCTCGTCGGCCACCAGCTGGGCCAGTTTGCGTTCCACAAGGGCCTCGTCAATCAGAAATGAACCATCGGGCAGTTCTGCCGCGTCGAAACTCAGTTCCTCGACGACCCGTTCGATCAGTGTCGACAGCCGCCGGGCCCCGATGTTCTGGGTGGACTGGTTGACTTCGAACGCGAGGGCCGCGATCCGCCGCAGCGCACCGTCGGTGAACTCCAGTGCGATCCCCTCGGTCTGCATCAGGGCCTGGACCTGGCGGACAATCGAGTTTCGCGGCTCGCTCAGAATCCTGTAGAAATCCTCGGCCACAAGGTCTTGCAGTTCGACCCGGATCGGGAACCGCCCCTGCAGTTCGGGCATCAATTCGCTGGGTTGGTGGCCATGAAAGGCTCCCGCGGCGATGAAGAGGATGTGATCGGTCCGGATGTAACCGTGCCGCGTCTGGACCGAAGTCCCTTCGACAATCGGGAGCAGGTCGCGCTGGACACCCTGCCGCGAGACGTCAGCCCCCTTCGACTCACTGGCAATGACTTTGTCGATCTCGTCGATGAAGATAATTCCCAGGTTCGCGGCCAGTTCGATGGCCTGATGGTTGATCTGCTCGTCATCGAGCAGATTGTCGCTTTCCTGGTCGCGCAGGATTTTGCGGGCGATCTTGACCGTGACTTTGCGCGTGACCCGGTTTTTGGGGACCAGCTTTTCCAGCATTCCCTGAAAGTCCATGTCCATCCCCTGGACACCGATCCCGCCCAGCATGACGGGCGTGGACTGTTGTTCGATGGTCACGTCCACCATCCGTTCTTCCATCTCGCCCGCGTCAAGCAATTCTCCAATCCGGTTGCGCGTCGTCTCCCACGTGCTGCCGGGCGGTGGAGTGGGCGGATCGTCAATTCGTGCGCGAAAGGTTCCCTGGACTGGCGGGCAAAGCAGATCGAGCAGCCGGTCGCGGGCTCGTTTTTCGGCCTCGGCTTGAACCTTTTCCCGCGCCTGCTGGCGAACCATCTGCACCGCCTGGTCGACCAGTTCGCGGACCATGCTCTCCACATCGCGACCGTAGTAGCCGACTTCGGTGTAACGGGTCGCCTCGACCTTGAGAAACGGCGCACCAGTCAGCCGGGCCAGCCGCCGGGCGATCTCGGTCTTGCCGACGCCCGTCGAGCCGATCATCAGGATGTTCCGCGGCATCACATCCTGGGCGACCTGTGGATCGAGCTGTTGGCGCCGCCAGCGATTGCGCACGGCGATCGCGACCGCGCGTTTTGCACCGGTCTGGCCGACAATGTGCTGGTCGAGCGCCGCGACCAGCTCACGCGGCGCAAGATTGGCCCCGGCGGGCACGGCTTCCTTTTCCTGTTCCATCCTTCAGGTCAGGTCCGCGGCGCGACCTGCTCGATCACAAGATTCTGGTTGGTGTAAATGTCGATTTCGCTGGCGATCATCAGGGCTTCGCGGACAATCCCCCGCGCATCCAGCCCCGAGTGCTTGACCAGTGCCCGAGCCGCAGCGAGGGCATAGTTTCCGCCCGATCCGATGGCGGCGATCCCGTCGGTCGGCTGGATCACGTCGCCGTTGCCGCTGAGCAGCAGCACCTGGTCGCCATCGGTGGCGAGCAGGAACGCCTCCAGCTGCCTCAGCATCTTATCCGTCCGCCAGCGTTTGGCCAGTTCGATCGCCGCGCGCAGCAGATGGGCCGGCGAGTCCTTGAGCTTCTTCTCGAATTCTTCCAGCAGCGCAAACGCATCGGCACTGCTCCCCGCAAACCCGCACAGCACCTTGCCGTCCAGCAGCTTCCTGATCTTCACCGCATCGGACTTCATCACAGCGGTCCCCAGCGTCACCTGCCCATCACCCCCAATCGCCACCACCCCGCCATGCCGGACGGCAAGGATGGTTGTGGCGTGAAACTGCTGACGACCTGCCGGATTCATGAAATGGCACAACCAGTCCGCTGTCACGGAGTACTCGACGTCGCGGTACAGCTGGGTCCGCGATTCGAACCACGGGAAGATACCAGATCAGGTGCCGCCCGACCTCAGGCAGCCGTTCGAATGCCGTTCAACGCGGCGATCGATTCAATTGCGAGGACTGCAATTCCAAACTGGCGGGCAAGGAAAGCCGTTTCTTCGGGGGCGAGGAGGATGGTGCGTAAGGCTTCGACGACGAGGAGGCGGCCGCCCGATTCGTGCATGGTACGAATCGTACCAGGGCCGATCGTGGGGACGTCGAAACGCATGTCCTGGTGGGGCTTGGCGACCTTGACCAGCGTAAAGCCGCCCGACGGACAGAGTTGCCCGGCCCGGCGAATGCACTCGTCGGTCCCTTCGATGGCTTCGACCGCAAGGACGGCGCGGCCTTTTACGGCGACGCTCTGGCCGATGTCGAGCCGGCCCATCTCGCGGGCCAGCTCCCAGGCCATGCGGATGTCTTCCAGCTGCAGGGCGTTCGGCGGACGACCGGCCAGCAAGCCTTCTTTCATGAGCAGGTCCGGAGCGTATTGCGTGGCTGGAACCATTTCAATGCCGTGATCGCCAAACATCCGGGTCACCTTGAGCAGCATGTTGTCATCATTCCGCCGTTCGCGGCCGGAAATGAACTGGTTCCAGAAGTAACGGAGCGTCGTCAGGTCGGGCAAGTGATGCAGCCAGGCACTGCGGGCGAGCAGCCGGGCCTTGAAAATCTTGCCTGCGAGGACGGCGACGCGGACATCGTGCCGGCGGAAAAAACGGATTTGCGACCCCATCCGGCCGCATCCTGAAAAGCGGAAAGCCCGGCAATGAGCGGCGATGGCCGGACTGGCATGTCCGGTCACGCCGACCGCGATGACCTCGTTCCCCGCCGCCTGCAGTCGCCGTGCGATCTCCAGCGGATAGTCGCCCCAGCCGGCGATCATGCCGACGCGCTGGGGGGCGCTAGCGGCAGGCCCTCGATCATCAAGGAACGCGGGCGTTTTCACCACGGGTGCATACTGCACTTTGCGAGGCTCATTGAGGTCGAGGGGCGCTGAATTCGGAGAAGTCAGCGACACTGGGGACGACGCTGGAACGGGGGGCGCTGACTTCGGAGAAG
>JANOFL010000358.1:0-7998 GCA_031405895.1 Planctomycetota bacterium | reverse complement strand
GCCCTCCGTGTTTCATGTCCGACACGGAGGGCTGACGCCCTGCCGCTCGCCAACACCAAATCCGGCCGCTCGCGGTCATCGCCGCCCGAACGCGATGACTCGTCTGACAACGGCCATGCCCGGAAAGACCAGTGGGGGGAGCAGGATTCGAACCTGCGAAGGCGTGAGCCAACAGATTTACAGTCTGTCCCGTTTGACCGCTTCGGTATCCCCCCGAAGCCCGTTTCCGGCCCCCAGCCCCCTGGGCAGTTTTTGCCTGCTGGCCAAGGCGCCCCGGCTGGCCCTTGGCCAATACCCGGACGCGAGCAGAGCCAGCGGAGGGACTCGAACCCACGACCAGCGGTTTACAAAACCGCTGCTCTACCAACTGAGCTACGCTGGCGGTGGAAGAAACGGCAAGCCCGGCAGTTTACTGGAAAGTGCCTGGCTGACAAGCGGAACTGACAGTTTCGCGGCCGGTCGGGTTCGTTCCGAGGCTTGCAGATTCTTTTGGCGAGCGTTGTGACCGGGTCTCCGAACGGCAGAGGAGACCAGCGGTCAGCCGTTTTGGCGAGGTTGGAATTCCCCCGCCGAACAGCAAACTGCGTTTCGCAATCCAAACCGCTTAACGCACCCAAGCCGATCGGAGGTCGCAAAGGCCAACCTCCAGCCGGCCGGCAAACCCGGTCTCAGGGCCCCGAACGTCAGCCACTTCGTTTTCGCCGCAACACGAGCAACGAAAGCAGCCCGGCCAGCGAAAGGCAACCTGGCTCGGGAATCGCCGAAGCGAAATGCCCGATTGCTGCCTCATGCTGGGTTTCGTCGATGCCATAACCCCAGACGACGTAGAAATCTTCCGAATCGGCGATCCCGGCTGACGTCGTGTCAAGCCGGAACAGCACGGCATAGGCACCCGCCGCCACGCCCGACGACAGCTGGAAGTCGATGTGATGGTGAAAATCACCGTTGGCATCTGCCTGGCCAAGGACGCCTGGCCCGGATCCACCGCCCGAGCCGGCTGTCACCAGCCAGTCACCGGCCGGCTGGTCTTCGATGTTCAGCGATGCGCTGGTGTTCTCGACCAGGCCGTTCACCGGATTCCAGTAGTTCAGGAAGTACCCGAACCGGCTTTGCAGGACCGTGTAGTCGACGATGTCGCCGGCGATGATGCCATAGTCGGGAGCTTCGGAGATGAAGCCGGGCTCGTCGGTGAAGCCGTTGAATGGGCCGCTGTCGGGAAACTCGGCCTCGAACAGCTGTGTGCCATCGAGGAAGCCCTCTTCCCCACTATGGAACACGATCGAACTGTTCTCGTAGCTGAACTCGATATCGCCCGCGTGCTGGGCGGACACCGTACCCGCCAGCAGCGCGCCCAAAAGCCCAGTCGCCAAATACATTGAGATTCTCATGATCATTCTTCTCTCAGTCAAAAAACATGGTTGAAAAATCAGGGATCGTTGATGGGCAGCTCATCCATGTCGGCCGTTCCCAAGGCCCACCATGCGCGCGAGGCAATGGCTGAATTGATGAACTGCACCGAGCCATCAGCGAGGGCGACGTTGACGCCCCCTGGATGACGGCTGTTGGGGTTGACGAAAAAGTCACCGGTTCCGGCGCTGTGGCTGAAATGGCCGGTGACCGTGTTGGGCGTGCGGACATGCATGTGCATGTTGCCCGCCGGTGCCCAGCCGAGAATCCAGGCCCGGCCCAGCCAGGCGGAGTACTGCAGGTCGGCGTGAGAAGTCGCCGGGTCGCAGCGGTACTCGATCTGGTCGATCGTCCGCGGAACCTCCGCAACGTGGTACGACAGCAGCCGCCGGTCGTAAGCTTCGATCGCCGCAATCGTCGTGCCACCCTGGACGATTCGCTCCGAGAGCAGACAGGTGTTGCTCAGCCCGTCCAGCACGGCCGCGCTGTTGCGCTGCCGCGGCGGATGCCAGCTCACCGTTTGCGAGGGGTGATAAAGCGGCAGGACACCGCTGTAGTCACCCGGCGTCGACCGTTCTCCGTTGTAGCCCGTGCAGAGACTTGGCCAGCCGGCATTGGCCGTGTAGTTGGCCGGTGCCAGCCGGGCCGTTCCAAACATCGTGCCGCTGTCGCGGTCCTTGGTATCGGATGGACAGTCAAACGTGTCGATGAACTGGCCACCAGCCGCCGCATTGGGATGGGAAGCGCTGACCTCGACCCAGGCCGGATTGTGGCCGCCGCCGGGGCTGACGTTGCTCGACATGTTGATCCGCGTGTTGATCTGGTCGCGGACGTTTGGCTGCTCGATGTAGGGCAGGATCCAGACCATCCATGAGTAGTAGCCCTCGCCGATACCGCCTCCGGGCAAGGGCTTGCCTGGCCCAACCTGGTTCTCGGGATAGCGGCGAAAAGCGTCGTGGTGGTTGTGGATTGCAAGGGCCAGCTGCCTGAGGTTGTTCTGGCACTGCGTCCGCCGGGCCGCTTCGCGCACTGCCTGCACGGCCGGCAATAACAGCCCGACGAGAATCCCGATGATCGCGATCACGACCAGCAGTTCGACCAGTGTGAATCCACCCCGACCTGAAACCTTCACCGCGCGCATGGCGACACCTCAATGAAGAAGACCAACTGTCCAGACCGAAAAAAACCGGCACAGGCCTGAGTCCGCAAATTCCCGGACGATTGTCAGACCGCCAGGCTGGGGTTTCCCAGGCCTGTGCGCGGCTTGAACTCTTAAAACACGCTCGAACCAGCGCGAATGGCGATGCAACTGGTTCCAGACTGAACCAGTGCTGCGCGACGACATCGGCCGGCCAGGCCCGGTCAATCAACAGCCACCCGAGTTCCATGCTTCTGAAACCGGGTCCGCAGCTAAACCGGGCGACAGGTCGCGCGGTCAGGAAAGAGTGCCGCGCGGCGGGCCGCGGGCCATCGCCGGAACTGGCTGCCTGAGCGGCTGCGGCAGATGTCCGGCAAAAGAAAGTGGACAGGCCTCGCCGACCTTGATCACCTCAAGCTGGTCGCAGCCTGCAACCAGCGACGAGAGCATTTCGCAGAGCCAGCAGGCATGGACGTCGACTCCAATCGTCAGGCCGCGCAGCGACGAGCTGCCTGGCTCAGGTGCTTCCTGTTCGTGGCGACTGGCTGGCAGGTGAACGTGCCCGGCCTGGCAGCATTGCTCGTCGGCCCGCAGGGGTGCCTTGACCGTTTCGTGCTGGCAAGGGCAGGCTGACGGATGGGACGAAAGCCCGTGACGGTGCCCCGCCAGAAAGTGAAGCCAGCCCGAACCCGGCGCAAACAACAGGCCAACTGCGACCAGTGTCAGCAGTCGAACGGCAAAAAAGAATCGGCGTTTTGCCGGCAAAAACATGGTTGGACGTTGATGAACAGCTGAATTCAACGCCCGGCAGTCTGACAGGCTTGATCGTATTTGTCGCCGAAACCAAAGTCAAGTTCCGTGCCGAATGGGTGGCAGGACATGCGACGCGGCCGGTCGGGTTCCGGTTTCCGCAGTTCTGTCCGCAGTTCTGGTTGTCGGAGATGAGGCGGCTCCTGGATCGCCCGTCTTTTCCGTGTGTTCAATTCGTTCGAAGGACCTATACTGCTTTTGTCAGACCGCCATGATCGAGGCTGGGTTCAGTTCACAACCACCCTGCCGCCAGCCCGCTGTTTCCCGGAAGGGCTGCCGGAATGAGTCCTCGCCATGTCACGGCGTCGTGGTTTCACGCTCGTCGAGCTGCTGGTTGTCATCGCCATCATTGGCATTCTGGTTGGCATGCTGCTGCCGGCTGTTCAGGCAGTCCGTCGCGCTGCCCGCAATACCCAGTGCCTGAACAATCTTCGTCAGGTCAGCCTCGCGTGCCTGTCGTTTGAGGCGGTTCACAGGGCTTTCCCGCCCGCCCGCCTCGGGCCTCTGCCCGGCTCACCGGAAGAGGCAACTTTTGCACCGGTTGGCTACGCCTCCTGGTTCGTCCGGATCCTGCCGTTCATCGAGCAAAACGCCCTGCACGATCAGTGGGACTTGCGCGCGGACTTTGACAAACAATCGGAAGAGGCCAAATCGACGGCCGTCGGCCTGTTCGTCTGTCCCGAGCGTCGGGGAATCGAGGAAGCGGTCGGCGCGGCTGTCGAAGTCACCATTTCACTGCCCTGTGGATGCCCAGGCGGCACACGACTGGTCAGCGGCGGCGCCCTCGGTGACTACGCTGGCAACGCGGGCGATCTTTCGCCCGGAGCGACAGGCGCGCCGACCGACTTCTATCAACCCGGTCAGGGGACCGGCGTCCTGATCACCAGCCGGCCGGCCGGATTCCTCGTCGGCGGCCCGACGGGATGGTTGGACCGGATCACATTCAGTTCCCTGACCGACGGCTCGTCCAACACCGTCGTCGTTGGTGAAGCCCATAAACCCTACGCTGCACTGGGCCTCCCGCCTTCAGATGCCCCGATTTACTCGGGGTACGAGTTCCCTTCAATCGCCCGCGTCGGCGGACCGGGTGCCCCGATCGTCCGCAACCGTTTCGACGAATCGCCAACCAGCTTTTTTCAGTGGGGCAGCTGGCATGCGGGTACGTGCAACTTTGGCATGGCCGATGGAAGCACCCACTCGTTCAGCGTCTTCATGGACCCGCTGCTGCTGCAAAAAATCTGTCATCGTTCGGACGGGGAAGTGCCCGCCAATCCAGGCGAAGCGCCATGAACCCGGCACCTGTCACCGGGCAGCGAACGCGAAAAAACCGCTCGACTGCTGATTGCCGCCTGTTCGCCGGACCGCTTCTGCTGCTGCTCGCGGGGCTGTTGTCGGGCTGTTCGGACGGCTTTCCCGAACGCTATCCGGTCACCGGATCCGTCCGCTTTCGCGATGGCGAGCCGGTCAGGACGGGGACGATTGAGCTTTGCATTCCCGGCAGCCGCTGGAGCGCGAGCGGCAAGATCGAACGCGACGGCACGTTCAGGCTTTCCACGGTCAAGGAAGGCGACGGTGCAATCACCGGAACCCACAAGATCCTCATCCGGCAACTGATCGTTGTCTACCTGCCAGCCGAGGGCGGCCACGATCATGGCAAACTGGTCAGCCCCCGCTACGGCGACTACGCCACGACCGATCTCGAAGTCGGTATCGAACCGCGGCGAAATGAAATCCTGGTCGAAGTCGATGAGTAGCGAAGCGTGACCGGCAGCTTTTTTGGTGAACCGCAAGGCACTAGCCGCGGGCCCTTCGCAGAGCCCGACGCTAGCGCGTTTCGGTTCACAGGCCGACAAAAAAACCCGCGAAACCGTTTGGCTCCGCGGGCAATCAGGTCTGTTTTCGTCGGAACCGCTTCGCGTCAGCCGCCCCAGTTGGCCCAGCGGTTGTAATCGGTGGACTGGCCGTAGGTGGCGTAGTTGTTGTTGTAGGCTCCGCTGTACGGGCTGTAACCATTGCTGTAGCCGGTGGACTGGGCGTAGCTGTTGGCGACCGAGTTGCCGTAGTTGTAGTTGCCGTAGCCGGGTGTGTAGCCATAGTTGTTCTGGCTGTACGAATTGCTCGCTTGTTCGTTCTGGTAGCCATTGTTGTAGTAGCCACTCTGGTCGTAGCCCCACGAGCTGCCCCAGCTCTGCGAGTAGCTGCTGCTCCAGGAATTGGTCTGGCCGTAAACCTGGGCTTCGGCTTCACGGGCGGTCAGGGACAGGCTGGCGAGGGCGGTGATGGCGAGGGCGATGAGGGTCTTCATTTCAGTTCTCCGGGTCGATGTCGTTCGGTTTTCTTTCGTCAGGCATCACGCTGATGTCTCACGAAAGAGACATTCCCGGAACGGCGCGGGGACGGACAGAAATTCCCCAAAAAAACGGACGGCTGACGAATCTGCCGACGTCCCCGCTCTTTAGCGAAGCGTTACAGTTGCTGGCCCAGCCAGGCGGCCGGAAGAACGCCAAGAATGACGTGGTTTGGGTGCCAGGGTAGCAGGCACATTCCAGGGGCCTTCTGCACGGCCGCACTGTTCCCGGCCGCCGGCACAAGGAAAGGGCCTGCTACCATCAGGGCAAGTACGATCAGGCGGACGCCCCGGTTGAACGTCATTTTTCGGGCAGGGCATAACACCCGTGAACGACGAAAATCCTGTTCAGCTCCACTGCGCGTCGGCTCATGTCTGGACGAAAGCCGGAACTTGTCCCGTTTGCGGTGGCGAGGCTGTCGATGGCGATCACGCTGCCGCGACGCAATCGGCGGAGCTCTCCACGAACAACGGCGGGGAAACGGCTGCCGTCCGCCGCAGCTCACGGTTTCCCACAATTCCGGACTACGCGATCCTTGAGGAAATCGGTGCCGGCGGCATGGGGGTGGTCTACCGGGCGAAGCACATCAACCTTGGCCGTGAAGTGGCGCTCAAGGTCATCGCCAGCGGCGAGATGGCCCAGCTGAAGGACCAGAAACGCTTTGTGATGGAAGCGGAAATGGTGGCGCGGCTGCAACATCCGAACATCGTTCAGGTCTACGATGTCGGCGTCGTCGAAGGCCGTCCCTATTTCACGATGGAGCTGATCAACGGCACTTCGCTGGCCCAGCGACTGGAGTCGGTTTCGCTGTCTTTCCGCGAGGTGGCCCGGCTCTGCGCGGCGGTGGCCCGCGCGGCCGAATGTGCCCATCGGCAGGGGATCGTGCACCGCGACCTCAAACCCGCCAATATCCTGATCACCGAGGACGGCACCCCGAAACTGGTGGACTTCGGCGTCGCCAAACAGCTGGCCGCCGGCGATGGGCTGACGGAAACCGGCAAGCCGATCGGTACGCCCCAGTACATGGCCCCAGAGCAGGCTGCCGGCAAGAAGGATATCGGCGCCGGTGTCGATGTCTACGCGATCGGTGTCGTGCTCTACAAGCTGCTGGCTGGCCGGCTGCCGTTCGATGCCGATTTCCTGTACGACGTTTTGCACAAGATCATCACCACGGAACCAGTCTCGCCGGCCTGGTACCGGCCCGAAATCCCCCGCGATCTTGAGCTGATCTGCCTGAAGTGCCTCGAGAAGAATCCCGCCGGGCGCTATCCCACGGCTGCGCGGCTGGCCGACGATCTGGACCGCTTCCTGAACAACGAGCGGATTTCCGTGGGCTGGACGCCCCCCTGGCGGCGATTGACGAAATGGGGTCGGCGGAATCCCGGCCTGGCCACGGCCGTTGCCTCGGCACTCCTGACCGTGGCTGTCATCGCCTGCATGGCATTTTTTTACAGTCCGCCAGCGACCAGCGCGGTCGTCGAAGACGCGGGCATGAAACTGCGTCGCGAGGAAGTAACCAAACGGGCCGAGTCCTACCTCCGAACCGAACCCCAGCCCGATCGCGAATCTCCCCACCCGGTGACCACCAGTCCCAGTCTGCCGAAACCGGACCTCGCGGCGTTTGAAGTGCTAACCGACGACCGGATCGTGGACCTGCGCGGGTGGCGGCAACTGGCGGCGAACGATCCGGCCGGCGCCTCGACCGTCATTTTTCACAACCGCCGCACGCTGCTCAAGATCGCCGAGACCGGAACGTACGAAACCGAATTCCGCACATCCGGCCGCGACGTGTTCGTGCGGGCCCATACGCCGAACCGGGACCTGGCCCGGGTCCTGGCAAGCGATGCGCCGGGGTTCGTCGGCGGGCAGGCGCTGAAAGTGCGGCAGGTTTCCATGGATGTCTCCACCGAGCCCGTGGGGCGCGAGTTCACAGCCGAATGCCAGGCAACGTTTGTCGATTCCATGCAGGCCCCAGATGACCTTTGGATTGGCCTGATCGGCTTCAAGGGTTCCCTGCGATCCTCCATGCTGATCCTCTTTCCCGCCGATCGTCCATTCAAGACTTACGAGCTGAAGGTCGCACCCAAGGGCAATGCTCCACCCGAACCATTCACCGGACCAGTCATCTCTTTTCAGGGGGAGAAGAACGAATGGCTCTTCTGGGAAGTCGGCAACCCGGAGGACGACCATATCTATCGCATTGACTGGACGTGGTAAGCACCGGTCGCCGGGTGCTGACGTTCACCCGTTTTACTCTTCGCGGCCACATCTGGGATGTCTTGGCGAGCGGCAGGG
>JANOFL010000210.1:0-6901 GCA_031405895.1 Planctomycetota bacterium | reverse complement strand
GGGGGGGCGGGGCACGCGGGCGCGGGTTCAACCCCCCCGCCCCACTTTCCGCGGCGCAAACGCCGACACTGGCACGCCCGGTTGGGTCAAGACTCCATTTAGCGCGGACCAGTTCGGTGCAGGAATTGGCGATTACTCTCCATGACGCTTCTGGCGATTTCCGGGTTGTCGGGCCGGGCATCAGCCTTGCCATTGACCAGACATTTTCCGCCAGCCAGCCCAATCACTTCGGCGTTCCGCCCGCCAGCCGGCAGCCCTTCACCGCGAACGGATTCATGGGCGACACCCGTCGTGGCGGCAGCTGCAACGTCGATGTCGTGCAGCTGATCCCGCACTGCAACGGTACCCACACCGAGACGGCCGGACATATCCTCAGTCAGCCAGTACCCGTTTCAGAGACTGTGACCGAAGCCTGGCTGCTGGCCCGCATCATCTCCGTTGAGCCAGTGCCCGCCGCCCGCACCGGCGATTCGTATCAGCCATCATTTGGTCCGGACGACCTGGTGATTTCGCGCCACGCCCTGATTCGAATGCTGGGCGAGGAACTGCGCGTTGCGCAAGGGACAGCACCCAGGGCTCTGATCGTCAGGACGCTGCCCAACGATCGTTCCAGTCGCACTCGCAACTGGTCCATCGGCCCCGGCCCGGCTTTTTTGTCCGGCTCGGCGATGGAAGCCATCCTCGCTGCCGGGTTCGAGCACTTGTTGATCGATCTGCCATCGCTCGACCGGATGCACGACGAAGGCCGGATGCACAATCACTGCCTTTTCTGGGAAGTCGATCCAGTAACCCGGCAGTCGCGGAATCCGGCAGCGCTGAAGCGGACGGTGACCGAAATGATCTTCGTGCCCGATGAAGTGGCCGACGGCCAATGGCTGCTCAATCTCCAGATCGCCCCCTTTGCCCTCGACGCCGCCCCGTCAAGGCCGCTGGTCTTCCGGCTCCAACGCGCTTGAACCTGACGGCCCTTGCCAGTGGAAAAGCGTGGCTGGTTCCCGATCCACAAAAAAAACCCGCCGGTCGGTGCCCCGGCGGGTTTTGCGTTTCAATAGCCCTGGTTCCAGTCATTCCTACTGGATCGAGAAACCTTCGATGTGCTCGTTGGTCTTCGCGAACTCCTCAAGCCGCGACTTGTAGTCGACGTCTTTACCAACGCGGAAGCTGCACACCCGTTCGTTGATGTCGGTTTCGATGTCAGTAACCGATTCAATCTTGGTCAAATCACCCCGGACCGAGGTGGCACAGCCCCCTCAGTGCATGTTGGGGACAGAAAGTGAAACGAGCACCAGGTCGGCCTCGTTGATGGCCGGTGCGTCCGTATTCGCCGCAGTTGTAGTCGGCGTGACGGCGCTGGAAGTGCCACCGCCGGCGGGCGGAGTGGCCGGAGCCTTGTCAGCCGGCTTTTGGCAGCCTGCCAGTATCAGGGACGCGGCCAACAACAGGCCACAAAAAGACTTCTTCATCGTGGTTCTCTCCCAATGGAAAATAAACTGGACACCGGTCACTGAAACCGTTCAGCCCAATTCTGGCAGATCGGCCTTCCCGCGTCAAAACGGGAGCCGGACAACGCCAGCCATTGCCGGCTGCCGGAATGTCGCAGCCGCCCGGCCGCGACCGCAAAGAGTGCGTTAAACTGTGCCGCCAGCCTGTCGCCCAGATTCGCCTGAGCTGTCTGTCGTCGGACCGAAATCATGACCGTTTCTCCGACCCACCGAGAGTCTTCCGCCGGCGAACTCGACGTTTCCGACCCGTTGCGCGAGTTTCGCCGCGAATTCCACATTCCGCTCGATCCAGCCGGCCAGGAGCAGGTCTACTTGACCGGCAATTCGCTCGGCCTGCAGCCCAGATTGACTGCCGCATATGTCTTTGAAGAACTGGAGGCCTGGCGGCGGCTGGGTGTCCGCGGCCATTCGGCGGGCGAGCATCCGTGGCTTCCTTATCATGAGTTGCTGACGGGGCCGATGGCGCGGCTGGTCGGGGCGCGCGACGAAGAAGTCGTGATGATGAATTCGCTGACCGCGAACCTCCATCTGATGCTGGCGACCTTTTTCCGGCCACAAGGCAAACGCCGGAAGATTCTGATCGAAGGTCAGGCTTTTCCGTCGGATCACATTGCGGTCGAGTCGCAGCTGCGCTGGCACAGACTTGATCCACGCGAAGACCTGATCGTGCTTTCAGACGACCAGACACTTCCCGGCGCGCCGCGGGGCGTGTTCGACATGGCCCGGATCGCCGAGCTGATGGAGCGGCACCGCGATGAACTGGCGCTGGTCTTGCTCCCCGGCGTTCAGTATTACACCGGGCAGGTCTTTGATATCGCCGGCTTGACCCGGGTCGCCCGGGAAAACGATGTGGTGATTGGCTGGGACCTCGCCCACGCAGCCGGCAACCTCGCTCTGCAACTCCACGACTGGGAGCCGGACTTCGCCGTTTGGTGCTCGTACAAATACCTCAACAGCGGACCTGGCTCGGTCGGCGGCTGTTTTGTCCACGCCCGGCACGTTGGGAAAACGGATTTGCCCCGGCTCGCCGGCTGGTGGGGACATTGCAAGCACACGCGGTTCATGATGCGAAACGAGTTCCACGCCATTCCCACGGCCGAGGGCTGGCAGCTGAGCAATCCGCCGATTCTCTCGCTGGCCGCGATCCGGGCCTCGCTGGAAGTCTTCACCCGTGCCGGCGGGATGGGGCCGCTGGTGGCCAAGTCGGCCTTGATGGGTCAGCTGTTTGCGGACCAGATCGAGCGCCAGCTGTCTGGCAAGCTGCGGATCCTGACTCCAGCTCCCCGTGGCTGCCAGTTTTCATTGCAGGTTGTGAAACCGGGTGCCGCCGCACGGGCAGTGAAGCAGGGACTCGACGCCGCGGGTATTGAAAGCGACTGGCGCGAACCCGACGTGATTCGCGCTGCCCCCGTCCCGCTCTACAACCAGTTCGGCGAGATCGAGCGGTTTGTGGACAAGCTGGCGGAACTGCTGACAGTGTAGAGCAATTGTCCCAATTGCTCGTCTTCGTTGCATCAACTGGGACGACTCGGTCCGGGGCTCCCGCCCTGGACCGCACTGACCAAAGGCTCCGCCTTCCCGTCCGCATCCGACGACGAGCTGCACGGTCGACGAGGCAGAGCCTCCGGTCATCGCGTGGCGAGGCGAGAGCCTCGTCACGAGTTAATCACGTGGCGAGGCATGAGCCTCGCCACGAGGAACTTCGGGCTTTCAGCACCAAGGACACCAATGCCTGACAACCCGCGCATCCTCCTCATCGGCGGCGGGCTCGTCGGCTCGCTGCTGGCCGTCATGCTTGGCCAACGGGGGCTGGCAGTCACCGTCGTCGAAAAACGCCCCGACATGCGACGGACCAGGATCCCGGCCGGCCGTTCGATCAACCTCGCCCTCGCCGAACGCGGCCTGCATGCTCTGCGGCTGGCCGGGCTGCAGGATCAAGTCGCCCCGCTGCTGATCCCGATGCGAGGCCGGATGCTGCATCCGCCCGGCGGCCAGCAAGAGCTTTCATCCTACGGCCAGCGACCACACGAAGTGATCCACTCGGTTTCGCGCGGTCTGCTCAACCAGGTGATGCTGACGGCAGCTGAGGCAACCGGGCTCGCGACCGTTGTTTTTGAAACAGAATGCACCGACGTCGACCTCGCCAACCGCCGGGTGGAACTGGCGGATCTGGTCTCCGGTCGGCGCTGGTCCGGGGATTTCGACGTTCTGCTCGGCACCGACGGCGCCGCCTCAGCCGTTCGTTCGGCGATTGTCGAAGAAGCTGGCGGCAGCTGGCACACCGACTGGCTCGATCATGACTACAAGGAGCTGGAAATCCCGGCCGGACCCGACGGGCGGCATCAGCTGGAGGCGAATGCCCTCCACATCTGGCCACGCAAAGGGTTCATGCTGATCGCGCTGCCCAATCTCGACGGCAGCTTCACGGTCACGCTGTTCCTCAACAAGTCCGGCACACCAGCCTCACGAGCCGGAAGCGTCAGCGACGGTCCCCCGCCTTGGGCTGATAAAACGTCGGATTCTAGTGAGCCTGAGGCGCTAGCCGATTCCCTTGGGTGCAAATCAAAACGTGAGTCAGCGGAATCGGCTAGCGCCCCAGGCTCATTTTTTAACAGCCCACCCCCGCCCTCCCCCGGCTTCGACCAGCTCATTTCTCCCATCGCCGTCGAGTCCTTCTTCGCCGAATTCTTTCCTGACGCCCAAGCCTTGATCCCGGACCTGGCGACTCATTTCTTCGCCAACCCGACCGGCAACCTCGGCACGGTCCGCTGCGAGCACTGGACCGACGGGCAACAGGCCCTGATCCTCGGCGACGCCTCGCATGCGATCGTCCCTTTTCACGGCCAGGGAATGAACGCGGGATTTGAGGACTGTGCGTTGCTGGTCGAGCTGCTGGACCGCCACGGCGGCGACTGGCCGTTCGTGCTGCGGGCGTTTGAAGAGCAACGCCGGCCCGACGCGCGGGCCATCGCGACGATGGCCCTCGAAAACTATGTCACGATGCGCGACTCGGTACTCGACCCGCGGTTTCAGCTGAAAATGGAACTTGGCTTTGAGCTGGAACGGCGGCTGCCCGACCGTTTTATTCCCCGCTATTCGATGGTCATGTTCCACCGGATTCCGTACCACGTCGCCTTGGAGCGGGGAGCGGAACAGGAACGGCTCCTCGACCGGTTGATTGAAGGGCGAACGCGGCTGGACGAAGTGGACCTTGACCTGGCCGAGCGGCTGGTCCTTGAGAAGCTGGACTCCGTGGGATGATGAAGTGGACCCCGTTTTTTGGACCACTGGGACGGGCCGCTAAGATGGTGCTCAAGTTGAGCGGCGGCGGGTGGGGCGGTAGGTTTTCCAGGGTGTCTGGTTGGCCAGAGCCTGGTGCGGTCGTTCGTGGCAGTAGTAGTTAAAGTACTCACTCAGCCCTTGATGACAATCGGCACCTGAGCAGTAGTCCTTGAGGTAGATGTTCTCGTATTTCACCGTCCGCCACAGCCGCTCGATCATGACGTTGTCGATCGCGCGTCGCTTGCCGTCCATGCTGATCGCGATCTCTTCCTGTTTCAACCGCGCCGTGAACGGCCGGCTGGTGAGCTGCGATCCCTGATCGGTGTTGAAGATCTCCGGACGACCGTGCTGGAAGGCCTCCTCCAGCGCTTCCAGACAGAACTCGACGTCCATACTGTTGGACAACTGCCAGCCCAGCACGCAGCGGCTGAACCAGTCCATCACGGCGGCCAGATAGAGGTAACCTCCGGCCAGCGGCACATAGGTGATGTCGCAGGCCCAAACCTGATTGGGGCGGACGCTTTCGACGCCCCGCAGGAGGTAGGGATAAACCTTGTGACTCGTCTCCGGGCGAGTCGTGCGGGGGCCGGGCGCAATCCCCTGCAGGCCCATTTTCCGCATCAATCGCTGGACTTTCTTGCGGTTGGCGTGCTCGCCCTGCTTCTCCAGCCAGAGCCCCATCCGGCGGCTCCCGAGGAAAGGATGCCGCAGGTACTCTTCGTCGATCAGCCGCATCAGCCGGAGGTCGCCGGCGTCCTCCGGAACTGGCTCGTAATAAAGGTTCGAACGGTGCAGACCCAGCAAGGCGCTCTGTTCCCGGACGCTCAGGTCAGGAAAACCAGGCTCGATCCACCGGCGACGCTCAGCCACCGTGTTCGGCCACTTTTTTTTTGACCCACTCGAGCTCGACTTTCAGCCGGCCAATCTGCTCGTAGAGCTCGGATACAGCACGTTCATCGACGTCAGGCTTGCCCGAACCGCCGGAGTCAAACACGCCTGCCGCGCCCTCTTGAAGCTGCTTCTTCCAGAGTGTGATCTGGGTCGGATGCACCTTGTGCAATGCCGCCAGCTCACTGACCGTCTTCAGTCCCCGAACCGCGTCGAGGGCCACCCGGGCCTTGAACCCTCCGTCAAATCTTCGCCGTTGACGACCCATTCCGCACCTCCCTGCGTTGGACCGCCACGATGACCGGTTCCACCCAAACCGACTACCCCGTTACCATCTAACCCAGTGGTCCGAAAAACGGGGTCCACTTCAGACCACTCACGGTCGGTAGCGATTTAGCCACAGCACGAGTTGGAGGAGTTGGGGGGACAGGTCGAACTACTGCGATCAGTTCCTGTGGGTGACGCTTTCGCAACTTGGTTCCACGGCATCCGGGCCAGCATCATCCCCATCGCACAGGTATCGGTGATTCCCGCAAAGGCCAATCCCGCACCGACAAAAGCCGCGAGACCAATCCAATACGGATTCACGAAGTAGCCAAGTGTTGCGCCGGTGACGACCAGTAACCCGGCTGCGATGCGCACCTGCCGCTCCAATGAAATCGCCTTCTTGCCTCGAACGACCGGCAGACCAGCTTCCACGCAAGCCAGCGTGCCCCCTTCGATGTTGACCACGTTCGTAAAGCCCGCCTTGAGGAACTTCTCGCACGCCTGTTGACCCCGGCTTTCCGAACGGCAGATGACGTACAGCGGTTCGTTGGCCGAACCGTTGCGAGCCGGCATCACGGCCGCTGGATCGAGTTGATCCAACGGGACGTTCCGGGCGATTTCGACGTGGACCTCCCGAAATTCGATGGGCGTGCGCACGTCGATGAGGTCGATCTTCTTGTCCTTCGTGCAGCGTTCGGCAAGCTCTTGTGGTTTGAGGACTGCGATGCTCATGGTCTTTTCCTGTGAGAGAATTGGTATGTACTTAGTGATTACCGGTCGCAGCACGAACGAGTTGCTTCAGCGCTTGATGCCCGACCGGTGGGTCGATTTGCCAGGGAATGATCGCCGTGCGCTGGGCATGCTCGGTGATGACTTTCCGGATGAACTTTGCTTCGTGACCCTGCCGACCGCGAAGTATGGGATCAGTCACCTTCAGCGGCAACAAACTCTGATTGATAACC
>JANOFL010000334.1:0-7705 GCA_031405895.1 Planctomycetota bacterium | reverse complement strand
CCTGCTGATTGACGCTCCATGTCCAAGCCTCCCACGAAAAGCCTTGCGCCACTGCGACTTACTTCCGCCGTCGCACAGCTGCTCGTGGAACGCCAATATGAAACTCCACCGACTTGGTTACAACATCGTTTCCCGTTCCATACAACGCCGTTGGCGTTAAGACGCCCGGCTGCCAACATCCAAACGACGATCCCCACGGACCGGTCAGCTCAACTCGTTCTGGCTGGCGCGGCAGAGAGGGTTCCAGAGCAATTGAGGACAATTGCTCTACGCTTCGTCAGTTCAGCTCGTTCTGGCTGGCGCGGTAGAGGGCGATGTCGTCGACGCCGTCGCCGTTCCAGTCGCCGACGACGGGGGTGTCGCCCGCTGTGCCGTAGTCGACCGTCACATCGCCTTCGCCCGTCCGCTGGTCGTTGTCGGCGTCGATGATCCAGGTGCCGTCGCGATAGACGGCAAGCTGC
Source organism: Planctomycetota bacterium (assembly GCA_031405895.1). Taxonomy (GTDB): domain Bacteria; phylum Planctomycetota; class Planctomycetia; order Pirellulales; family Pirellulaceae; genus BJ22. The sequence continues at coordinate 7,244 of JANOFL010000334.1, read as the reverse complement.
GAGATTCCGTCGCCGTCGAAGTCGCCGACCAGCGGAATGTCGCCCGCCTGGCCGAAGCTTGCGGTGCGGTCTTCGCTGCCGAAGCGGCCGTCGCCGTTGATGTCGAGCCGCCACTGGCCGGCTTCAAACGACCCGATCGCGCGGACGCCGTTGCCGTTCCAGTCGCCCGTGACGGGGACCATCCGGTGCTCGTCGATCCCGAAGACGTGATCGACGAGATCGGCTCGCTGAGTGCCGTAGGCGGTCAGCTTCATGAAGCGGGCACCGCTCGTGCCTTCGGCGACGGCCGGCGGAACGTTCTTGGGCTTGGTCAGCAGGCGGTTGTCGGGATTGGGAAGGCCCGGCTCGTTGGCAATCGCTTCGGCATCGCCTTCCCAGATCGGACCGTAAATCCCGATGTCGGTCTTGCCGTCGCCGTCCCAGTCGCCCACGACCGGCGTGTCATCGGCGTCGCCGAGCCGGGCGAGCAGGTCTTCGCGGTCCCACTGGCCGTTGCGATTGATGTCGATCATCCAGTAACCATCATGCCAGATCGCCAGCTCGTCGATTCCGTCGCCATCGAAGTCGCCCGCCAGTGGCACGCCGCCGAACATGCCGAACCCGGTCGCGCGGTCCAGCTCTTCGGCCTGTTCACCCGTGATGGTGGCGAAGGTCCACTCGCCCTGGTCGAGAACGTAGCGGTCCCAGTCGGCCGAGTTGATCCAGGCGGCCTGCAGCCACTGGGTCCCTTCGCCGGTGACTTCGCCGGCGGCCCGGGGCTGGCCTGCGTTGATCACGCTGAGGTGCCAGGTGAACGGTTCGCCCGCGTTGGCACCGACCTGGAAGGCGCCCCCACGCGAGGTTCCGATCATCCGCGTGAAGATGCCCGGCATCGAACCACCGAGGCCCGGCAGGCCGCCCAGCGGAGCGAATGGCGTCTGCGGGTTGCCAACGCGAATTGGCGGATCGGAAGTCGGCGGGAAGAACGGCACGTCGGGCTGGGCGAAGGCGCGGACTTCGGTGAAGTTGTTCTGCACCGAGATACCGCCGGCGTTGATCCGGATGTTGGCGACCGAGTCCATTACCTGGCTGACGCTGAAGGTCGACAGGAGGGCTTGCGGTGCCGTCGCGGCCTGGAACTCGGAGTTAAAGCTGAACCCGGTGGTCGACCCGACGACATCGTTTGCGTCGGTGTAGCCGCCCGGCTGTTCCTGCAACACGATGTAGTTGCCGGCTTTCAGGCCTGTGAAGTGGTACTCGCCATTGGCGTCGGTGAGCATCCAGACCGGAGCGTTGGGGTTCGAGCCGAGATGTGCGTAGTCAGCTCCGAGGACTTCGGAAAGCCGCACGGGCCGCGGGGCAATCGCGCCGGCGACCGGATCGATGTACCAGTAGAGCCGCATCGTGACGCCGGCCAGCGGCGTGTCGGTGCCGGCCTGGTAGATGCCGTCGCGCTGGCCGCGGTAGCCGGCCGGCACGACGCCGGTTTCGTTCTCGAAGGCTGGGCCGTCTTCCCAGACGCGGCCGTGAATCTCGGCGGCCTTGACTTCGCAAAAGTCGTACTGGATCAGGTTCTGGCCCGAGTTGATCGTGATGCCTGAGATGATATTGGCGACCGTGTCGACGCCGGTACCCTCCTCGCCTGCGAAGACCTGACCGGTCCGCTGGCCTTCGGTGAAGTACTGGCCGGGCTGGAGCTGTCGGACGCTGTAGGTGCCAGGCAGCAGGTTGTCGAAGCGGTAACTGCCGTTGGCCGCGGTGACAGCCGTGGCGAGCACGTTGCCGTTGGCGTCAAGCAGCTGCATCGTCACGCCTGCAATCGGCGTGTCGCCTTCACTCGCACTGAAACGACAATTGCCGTCGGAATCGACATGGCTATAGCCCGAGATCGACGCCAGCCGGATTTCGCCGAAGTCGTAGTTCTCGCCCTTCTGCCCGCCACGAATGGTGATGTTGCAGAAGTCGTCGTTTTCCAGGGTCCCAACGCGAAGGCCGTTGATGCTGCCGAGCGAATCCTTGCCGTCGACATAGCCGGACGGCTGGCTCTCGTGCACACAGTACTCGCCGGCCCGCAAGCCGGTGAAGCAGTACTTGCCGCTCGCATCGGTCACCATCTCGGAGATCACGTTTTCGTTGGCGTCAAGCAGCTTGACCACCACGCCGGCGATGCCTTCTTCGCCCGAGTCCTGGACGCCGTTGTTGTTGCGGTCGTGGTAGACGACGCCGCAGATCTCGGCTGGAACGTCTTCGCAGAAGTCGTAGCTGACGCCCTGGTCGCCGCTGGTCAGCGTGATGCCGCTAATCCGGTCGTTGGTCACCGTGCCGCGAGTCTCACTGCCGACCTTGCCGGCGAACTCTTCGCCATCAAGGTAGCCGTCGGGCTGGACTTCGCGAATCGTGTAGGTCCCCGGACGAAGTCCATCGAAAGCGTAGCGGCCATCGCGGTCGGTTACAGTCCGGGTGACTTCGTTGCCGCCCGAGTCGAGCAGGATCAGGGTCACTCCGGCGATCGGCCTGTCGCCTTGCGAAGCGTCAAATACGCAGTCGCCATCGACATCGCCAAAAACCTGGCCCGTCAGCGAGCCGAGCCGGATTTCGCCAAAGTCATAGTTCACACCGCGGTCGCCGCCACGGAGGACGACATTGCGGAACTGGTCGTTGGTCGAGCCATCGCCGCGGCGGGTGCCTCCGACAGTGCCGAGCGAGTCCTTGCCGTCGGCAAAGCCGGTGGGCTGGATTTCGCGAACGCTGTAAGTGCCTTCGTAGAGGTTGTTGAACTCATAGAAGCCGTTGGCGTCGGTGCGAACGTCGGCAATCCGGTTGCCGGCGGCATCGAAGAGTTCGATCCGCACGCCGCCGAGCCGCTGTTCGCCCGACTCGAGGACACCGTTGTCGTTTTTGTCGTGCCAGACGTGGCCGCTGATCGACGCGGGAACGTGTTCGCAGAAATTGTATTGGGTGCCAGCCTGGCCGCTGGTCAGCGTGATGCCGGAGAAGCGGTCCCCGCCAACCTGGCCACGGGCCTGGCCGTCGACCATGCCGAGGTCTTCTTCACCGTCGAGGTAGCCGGCAGGCTGGACTTCAACGACCGTATAGACGCCGCTCCGCAGGCCAGTGAACTCGTATTTGCCCTGGGCGTTGGTCTGCGTCGTGGCGACCAGGCTTCCCGCCTGGTCAAACAGGCGAATCGTCACACCAGCCAGGGGGCGGTACCCGGAGCTGGAAGGATCGACGCAGGTTCCGTCGGGCGTGGCGAGGCCGACATGCCCGCTGATCGTGTTGGGCTTCAGCTCGCCAAAGTTGTAATCAACGCCGGCCGTGTCGGCACAGAGTTCAATCTGCGTGAAGCGGTCATTAGAGCGAACGCCCGAGGCGGTTCCGGCGACATTGCCGAGCGAATCCTGGCCATCGATGTAGCCGGCCAGCGGGTTGGCCTGGCCGGGGTAGTTGTTGATCTCGATGACTTCGTATAGCCCTGGCGGCAGGCCAGTGACCGAGTACGAGCCATCAGCTCCGGTCCGCACGAAAATCGGCGCGGTGCCGGCGAACGGATCGGGCTGCAAGGTGTCCTTGGCTCCCGTCCTGGTGACTCGGATCAGGACATTCGCGAGGCCCTCTTCGCCGCCATCGATCCGGCCGTTGTCATTGCGGTCGTGCCAGACGCGGCCCGAAATCTGGGCTGGGCGGACTTCGCAGAAGTCGTAGTTCGTTGCCGCGGTCCCGCCGAGCGGAATACTGATGCTGGTGATGACGTTCGCGTTGCCCTGGGCGTCGTCCTGGACGGTGCCCGAAGTCACTCCGGCGACCTTGCCGGCCTCCGCACCGACGTCGAGGTAGCCGCTGGGCTGGGTCTCGACGACGCGGTAGGTGCCGGGCTGGAGGTTCAGGTTCAGCCCGAACTGGTACTGGCCATTGGCGTTGGTCGTCGTGCTGCCGACCGTCTCGTAGTTGCCGGTGGTCGTGTTGAGCCGCTGGAGCGTGAGCTGCACACCGGCAATGCCCTGTTCGGTGCCATCGCGCATGCAGTCGGCGTCTTCGTCGTGAAAGACCTGGCCTGAAATCGTGACCGGTTTCGGCACCAGCTCGAAGACGTCAATCGAGGCGGCGCTGCGGTTCTGCTGGCCGAGATTGTTGTCGGCCCGGACGTTGAGCGATTCGCCTGCGATCCGGGTGCCTTCGGCGATCAGCTGGTCGTAGTAGTCGTAGAAAATGCCCGACTGCTGGGGCTGGTTCCCGAACTCGCGTGGCACGGTGATGTTGACCGGCTGGCCGCGGAAGGTGTAGTGCTGGTCGACAAAGGTCGCGGCAAAAGTCGAGCCTTCGAACTCGACACCCGACGTGACCGGGTCGAGGGCAAAGCGTTCGATTTCGTCGACGTCGATCGTAAAAGCCAGCTTGTCGCCGGCCTGGAAGTCGCGGATGTTGACCGTCAGCCGGAGACCGTCGGCCGAGACGTTGAGGCCGAGAACATCGGAAGCCGCGATCCCGACGCTGTTCGCGGCGTCAAAGCGGAAGGCGTGGTAACCGTCGACCCCCGGTCCGCCGACGCCGACGTCGAAGATGTTGTCGCCGTGCGAAACGGTCCCGTTGCCGTCCTGGTCGCCGTTGATGGTGAAACTGCTCAGGAAGGTCGTTGCCGAGCCGCCTTCAAAGGTCACCTGAAAATAGTCGGGCTGGGTGTCCTGGCCCCCGTCACCTTCGTGGTAGGTCACGCCGGCGACGACGGGATCGGCGGCCAGCACGCGGCGCGGCTCCATGGTCTCGAAGTGGCAGCGGCGAACATTGTCGCGCGCGGCCGGAGTGCTGGACGGCTTGCTGCGGCCGAAGCCCCACCTGGTGATGCGCTGGATGATTCCCATCGTCGATTCCTCCCTGAACGTGATGCTGCAAGCGGCGAAAAGCAGGGCCGGGCCGGCCATGCGCGGAAGTGGTCGCGGCTATTTGAGACGTTCGTTCCAGCCTTGGCCCTGCAGCGTCTGCCGTGCCGGCATGCCGGTACTGAGCTGGCGCTGCCAGATGCGGAACTGGGTGTCGTAACTGCCCGAGACGAGGTATTGGTCGCTCGCGGCGAGGCAGGAAACGGTGCCGGTGTGTCCCGTCAAAGTTCCCAGGGGCTCGCGGCGGCTGATGCTCCAGACGGCGATCCGGTTGTCGCAGCGGCCGGTCGCGACGGTGTCGGCATCGAGCGCGATGACGTCAAACTGTTTGGCCGGTTCGCGCGGCAGTGATTCGATCAGGTCGGGCTGGTCGAGGCTGATCAGCCGCAACGTCTGGTCGTCGCTGCAGCTCACCAGCCGGCCGTCTTCGAGAAAACGGATCGCGCGGACCCGCTGGCGATGCGGCTGGCACTCGGCAACCAGTTCTCCATCGAGCACATTCCAGACGCGGATCGCGCCGCTCCGGCCGCCAGCAGCGAGCAGGCTGCCGTCGTGCGAGAAGGCAACCGCGTGGTTGTCGTCGCAGGCACACTCAAACGGCCGCTCCAGCCGGCCGCTGTCGAGTTCATAAACGCGGGCTGTCTGTTCAAAGCCAACTGTCGCCAGCCGCTTGCCGTCGCGCGAAACGGCAAGACTGATCACAGCCGACGGATGCCGGGCCAGTTCGGCCGGACGGCTCCACGAAACCGAATCCCAGACCAGCACGCGGCGGTCGTTGCCCGCCGTCAACAGCTGCGGCCGGGCCGGATGAAACTGGGCCGTCCGCACCCAGTCGCGGTGCTCGGCGAGAAACTCTGTGAAGCGGCGTTCAGCGAGGCTGTAGATCGAGACGTAATGGTCATCGCCCACAACCGCAATCTGGCTGGCCGCCGCGTCGAGGCTGACGCCCGTCACGACAGGAGCCCGGTGGCGCGGTGCCTGGCCGACGGTCTGGACCACGTCGCAGCGCCAGTTCAGATCGTCTGGAAGCGAATGGTTGCCGTCGGCGTGACTGGTCCGTCCACCGACAGCCAGGGCTGCCGTGGCAGCCATCGTGCCAACCAGGAATTTTCTGCGTTCAAGCATGACGGGTCTGACCTCCTTTTCAGACACGGGCGGGAAACCAGAGGGTCTGACGCCGTTTTGCGCAGTCTTTCGGAGCAAAACGGGGTCTGACCCTTTTCCACAGGTTTCCTCGGAAACGGGCAGCGGATCGGCGATCCGGCATCCTTGCCTTGCACTGCCGCGTGGACTCTTCCGGAAGTTCGGTTTTCAACGACTCCGGAGAAAAGCTCTTCGTCCGTTATCGTCCGCCGTCAAACCCGGCCTGAACCGTTTCGTCCCGGTCACTGGAGTTTGGCGGGCGAGGCAAAATGAGTCGAGTTTTCCGGCGGTGCCCGACTCTTTCTTTTCCCTGGTGCCGCGTCACAGGCCGGTTTTAGGGTGAGCCGACGGCGCTAGCCGCGGGCTCTTCGAGGAACCCGGACGCTAGCGCGGGCCGGCTCACCAAGGGCACCCTAAAACCCGGCGTTGACGAGGCACTAGCCGGCGGGCAGTCCCAAATCAGCCCGGGTCAGCAGTGAATGCAGCTGGACGCCGGCTTCGGCAAAGCGTTCCTTCGCCCCTTGCTGGCGGTCGATGATCGCGAGGCAGCGGTCGACGGTCAGGCCGGCGGCACGGACCAGTTCGATTGCCCGCAGGCTGCTGCCGCCGGTCGTGACGACGTCTTCCACGATCACGGCCCGGTCGCCCGGTCCAACCGGACCCTCGACCTGCTGACCGGTTCCGTGGGCCTTGGGTTCCTTGCGGACAATGAAGCCGCGCAACGTGCGGCCCTGTTGCCAGCCGACGGTGATCACTGCGGCTGATATCGGATCGGCCCCGATCGCCATGCCGCCGACCGCGTCCGGCCAGCCGGTTTTTTCCAACAGTTCCAGCATCCCGAGCGCGACCTGGTTGGCGCCCTCGCCCTGCAACGTCAGCTTGCGGCAGTCGAGATAGAAACTGGCCAGCTGTCCCGAGGCCAGTTTGAACTCGCCGAATTTCAACGCGTGTTCGCGGACCAGTTCGATCAGCCGGGTCTTTTGGTAACCTGCAACGGCAGCCACGATGGGAGTTCCTGTTCAAAGTTGGCAATTCGACCCGACGCGAGAATAGTCAAGCGGCCAAACGCCGAACAGACACCGGTCCACTTTGGGTTGGCTGCTACCGGGGGGGGCGGGAGTCGTTTTATGGCAAAGCGTGGCCAACCAGTGCACAGTTGAAGAAAACGACGCCCGCCCCCGTCCAACCCTTTCCCGGCCAAAGGTACCCCGACCAAACCAACCGCCCCGATCCCCGGCCAAGCCC
>JANOFL010000332.1:0-16901 GCA_031405895.1 Planctomycetota bacterium | reverse complement strand
CCTGCTGATTGACGCTCCATGTCCAAGCCTCCCACGAAAAGCCTTGCGCCACTGCGACTTACTTCCGCCGTCGCACAGCTGCTCGTGGAACGCCAATATGAAACTCCACCGACTTGGTTACAACATCGTTTCCCGTTCCATGCAACGCCGTTGGCGTAAAGAACCACAACGCCGTTGGCGTAAAGAACCGAAGCGCTCCGGTCAGATCCCCGCGATCAGCTGCGTGATCAGGTTGACCTTGGCCTGGACCCGCAGGCGGTCGTCGGCTTTCGTCGGGTCGTAGAGGATCTCCCAGACCGTGCCCCAGTCTTCGCGCGGATTGTAGCGTGAATAGTTGCGGACGAACGGGGCATTGCTCAGATGCCACCACTGGCCGTCACCCGACTGGGAATACTGGCTGGAGCCCGGATTCGTGTTCCGCCAGCCGCTTAGCGCCATGAACTGGTCCCACAGCCCTTGCAGGTTCGGGCGACGGTTGCCGATCTCCTGGGCACTGTCCCATGAGTGCCCGATCTCGTGCACCACCCAGTGTTTGACCTGTTCATTGAGCGTCGCCGAGACCTCATTCCAGTCGGCGACCCAGATCTGGCGGGTGTAGTTCAGGTTGCCCGCGACCCCGCTACCCGACAGGTAGTTCGCAGCCGTGGCCGAGTTTTGCAGCGACGCGAACTTGAGGTAACTCACCGGATCGTTGTCGAGTGAATCCTGCAGGATCCGCCCCGAGCCGTTGGCGTCGTGCAGCAGGCGAAACGCGGCGTCCACCACCCGGATCTCTGCTTCGGTCCAGAACGCCGTCTCGTTGCGGAAATTGAGAATTGCTTCATTGCTGCCGAAGTCGGTCAACGTTCCGTCACCGTACCAGGTCAGAAAACGGTCGTAGTCTCCGCCGCCCGTCAGCACGTCCCCCGCGCTGATTCCGCCGAACAGGCCGTCATTGCCGTGCCCGCCATCGAGCCGGTCGGCATCGGCTTCGCCATAGAGCTGGTCGTTGCCCTCACCACCGTACAGCCAGTCTTCGCCGGCTCCCCCCAGCAGCGTGTCGTTCCCGGCGTCACCGTACAGCGCATCGTTGCCGCCGTCGCCGATGAGCTGGTCGCTGCCGTCGCCGCCGGTAAGCAGGTCCCCCGCGTCGCCGCCGCGCAGGACATCATCGCCGGCTTGGCCGTAGAGCCGGTCTTCACCAAAACCGCCGTCGACAGAGTCGTTGCCACCACCGGCCCAGACCCGGTCCATCCCGGCACCGCCCAGAATCTGGTCGGCTCCTTCGCCACCGCCCAGCAGGTCGTTGCCGTCGCCGCCATCGAGCTGGTCAGCGCCATTGCCGCCGTAAACCTGATCTTCGCCCGCACCACCGGCCACCGAATCGGCGCCTTCATCGCCGCTCAGCAGATCGTTTTCGTCCTGGCCGGCCAGCTGGTCGTCGCCGTTTCCGCCATAGACCAGATCGTTGCCTCGACCGGCTTCGACGACGTCATTGCCATCCAGGCCGTAAAGCAGGTCGTTGCCGTTGTTCCCGGCCAGAAAATCGTTGCCGATCCCGCCGTAGAAACGGTCGATCCCGGTTCCACCATGGAGTGCATCGTCGCCGCCATGGCCCCAGGCCGTGGTGGCAATGGCCGTCGAGCTGAAAAAACTGTCGTTGCCGCCGTAGCCGTAAAAGCGGACCGCGTTGACCTGGGCCTGGGTAAAGATCTGCTGTGGCACGCCAGTCAGTGTGACCACGACGCGGGTCGCGTCGAAGTAGTCGACCCGGGCGACATCCGCCCCGGTCGAGCCTTCGATCACGACCGCAAACGTCGACGTGTCAAACGTGATCCCCGCCAGAAGCTGCCGCTCCGCCAACCGATCCAGCGCGGGCTGCGCCAGCAGTTGCCGGCGTCTGGTCGGTCGGCGACAGGCTCGATCGGGCATCGTGGGCTTCCTGACCGGACGGCGATCCGGGTCTTTCCTGAAAGAGCGGCAGCCATTGCCTCCAGCCGCCAACCGCATGGCGAAAGGCAATCAACGCCGTCCTTCTGGATGTTCGGCAGAAATCGGGACCGGACAGCAACGCGGCGGAAGTCCGCCCTGGGCTGACCGTTGGAAAAGCGATTCCCGAAACACTCGAGACAGGCGGGGAAAGCCTAGCGAAGATTTATCCAGAAAGCGAACAAATTTCCGCGCTCCCTGCTGTCAGTTCCTGCCATCAAGACCGCTGGCAACGGTTATCGGGGGCGTCGGAATAATCCGACGTGTCGACAGGTCCGAAAGCGTGGACTGTCGCGCGGCTCCACCAGCAAGTGCTGCGTCACAGACCGGTTTAGGGTGAGCCGACGGCGCTAGCCGCGGGTTCTTCGAGGAACCCGGACGCTAGCGCGTGCCGGCTCACCAAGGCCACCCAAAAACCAGCGTTGACAAAGCACTAGCCGTCCGCTGGCAACGGGCTGGCGGCGCGGGCGGAGCGGAGTTCGATCAGGTCGAGCAACGAGCCGAGGACACGTTGCGATTCAGGCGGCTCGTTCTCGCTGGCGTTGTAGCGGTCGAACTGCTGGCGAATCTCGGTCGTGGTCAGCAACAGTCCGTTCGCCGACATCGACTTGCCAAAGGCCTGGGCCGCGGCGGTCCGCAACTCAACCGGCCAGCCATTGGCGCTGGCGTAGTCCACCAGGGCCCGTTGGGCGTCGCGCGTGCCGATCCCCGCAAGGATACCGAACACGGGCATTGTCAGCCGCCCGTCGGACAGCAGACTGGCCAGCCGCTTGTCGTGCGGCACCAGGCTGTAGTGCGGGAAGCGGGCCGGTTCGGCCGCGATTCGCGCGAGAAAGGCAACAGCCCAATCGCCCTGCTCGAGACCCTCGTCGGGACTGACTCTCCAGGGCTGCCGCAGTGCGTCGAGCTGCTGGAGCTGCAGCTGGAGGAGTTGCCGGTTGTCGGTTCGGGGCAAGACGATGGTCAGCGGATCTCCTTCGGCCATTCGCCGGGCCCGCCGGTGGTCGTCGGTTTCGGTCAGGATCGCGACCGGCATCCGCCGCGTTCGCCAGTCAGTGCGGAGCTGCTGCAACAGATCGGCACAAGCGGGGGATTGAATCTCTTCGCTGATCATCAGCACGGCAATGTTGGCGTCGAGAACGGCTTCGGCGAACAGCTCGCGACCGGTCGTTACGGGCCGGCCGCCAACGCCCGAAGCATTCATGGCAACCGAAAGATTGCGGGCTCCAGCCAGATTGCGATGGGCGACCAGGACCGAGGGCCGCTCGCCGTAGCCGGCCATCATCAGCAGCAATTCGAGGACGGAGCTGCTGCCGCCGAAGCCCCGCCCCGGATCGAGCGCGGTGACGGCGCGCACGGCGGCGAAGGAGGTGTTGCGGTCGCCCGACTGGACGGCGCGAATCAGGCCCGACAGGCTGGGCGTGGTCAACAGATCGGCCGCTTCGGGAAGCTGGCCCAGCAGATCACAGGCGGCTGCCGCGGCCGGGTAGAGCTGAAGTTCCAGCGCCAGCCGGATGGCCTGGTCAAGTTCAGGCGGATTGAGCGGTGCAAGTCGTGGGTCGACGCTGGCTGGCTCGAGCAGCGGCAGCGGGCCGACATCGAGCTTGGCGGTTTCCAGCCATGCGATCAGGAACAGCGACCGATAACGTGGCTCGGCTGGAACAAGGCTCATCAGGTCGGCCGCCCGGTCGCGCGCGACGTGGCGGGCCAGCGTCAGCGGCGGAACCGTTTCGGCCTCCAGCCGGTTCGTTTCGTCGTTCCATTTCCACGCGATGGTTGTGCTTTGATCGGCGGACGTACCGGCGGCAAACGGTAACAGTGTGCGGCCGGCGAGCAGGTCCGCAGTCCTCGCGTGCATCCGCACGACGAGTCCGGGGTAATCCGGCAGTCCGCCCCAGGTTTCGCTGATCCCGGCCCGGACCGCCTCGCGGACCTGTTCGTGTTCGGCGGGCGAGAAAGCGGCATGCACGGCGGCGTAGAGCGCGTCGGGTTCCTTCAGCCTGGCCAAGGCGTTGACGCACTCATAGCGAACCTGCAGCGGCTTGGCCCGCAGGCCGCCGAGCAGTGGCAAAAGAGCTTCGCTGCCCATCTGGCGAAGGGCACTCCGCATGCGGGCGACCTTTTGCGGATCACTTTCGCTGGCGAAAGTGCTGATCAGGGCGGCCATCGCTGGTGCACCGATCCGGCGGAGGCGCAGAAAAGCGTCCGAGCGGACTTCGAGGCTTTCGTGAGCGAGCTGTTCGATGGCGGCAGCGAGCACTTCCGGCGACTCGGCGCTGGTTCGCGCGGCGGCAAAGACGGACTTCGCAAAGGCCTGACCTTCCGGTGCCAGGCGATCGTCGCCATGCAGCCGGAGGAAAAAGTCCGACCCTTCGCGGTCCATCAACGCCACCTGACTCGCCGGATCCCCGCTCAGTCCAGTCAGCCGGGCGAGGTAGAACCGGGCATCGTCGCCGCGGTCGAGGTCGAGCAGGGTACGAATCGCCGCGCAGAGCGGACCCGGTTCGCTGGGGTCGCTCGCGCGTAGCGTCTCAAGGATCAGCCGGGTCGGTTCATCGAGCGAATCGTCGAGCGGTGGGAGCGTCGCAGGCTGGGCGTCACCGGCGGCCGGGGCCGGCGCCGCTGCAGGCTGGTCCGGCGTCGCGGCCGGTGTCCCGCCAAACGGATTGTCGGCGAACGGATCCTGTTGTGCCGCCAGGCAACACGGAGCGCAAAGCCAGCCGGCCAGGATCAACAGGGTCAGGCGGGTTGTGGTCGGCGGTCGCACCATATCTCCAGTTGATCGTCGGGATCGGCCGCGAGTCCGGAGGATCGGGCGTGGTTTGCCGGTTGTGCCAGTTGTCGGGGCGATTTGGAAGTGTCGCCTTTCGCTCCGCGAAAGTCTTCAAAAACGGCAGCCGTTTTCCAGCGGTTGTGGTCGGTCATCGTGCAACCGGCGACACTCCTCGCCGGAGGGCTTGCGCCCTTCCGCTACAGCGAGGCCAGCCGGTTCTGCCAGGCCCGAAGCTGCATGTGGACTTCCGCAGGGCCGCTGGAGCCATGGCTGACGAGAGCTGCGACCGCATTGGCGGCACCCAATACATCATAAACAGAGTTTTCCACCAGCAAGGAATGCCGGCGGAATTCTTCCAGCGGAAAATCCCGCAAACGGTGGCCGCCGCGGGACGCTTCGCTGACCAGTTCACCCACCAGATGATGGGCCGAACGCTGCGGCAAGCCCCGCCTGATCAGGTATTCCATCAGGGCAGTCGCGTCGAGGAAACCGTCCTCAATCCGGGCCGCGATGGTTGCCGTATTGAGACGGGAACCGGCGATCACCGGCTCGGCCAGCTCGAGACAGGCCCGCACGGTCCGCGCGGCGTCGAAGACTGGCGGTTTGTCTTCCTGCAGGTCGCGGTGGTAAGCCAGCGGCAGGCCCTTGGTCAGCATCAGCAAAGTCTGCAACGCGCCACAAACCCGGGCCGACTTGCCACGGATCAGCTCCAGCACGTCGGGGTTGATCTTCTGCGGCATGATGGACGAGCCGGTACAGAAGGCATGCGGCAGTTCGAGAAAGCCGTACTCGGTCGTCGACCAGAGAATCCACTCCTCGGCCCAGGCGCTGAGATGCAGGGCGATCAGGGAAAGCACGAAGGCGAATTCCAGCAGAAAGTCCCGGTCGCTCGTGGCGTCGATGCTGTTGTTGCTGACTGAATCGAAGCCCAGCTCCCGCGCAGTCGCTCCCCGGTCGATTGGCAGCGAGGTCCCGGCGACCGCCGCGCAGCCCAGTGGCGAGACGTTGGCACGCCGCAGGCAATCGCGCAACCGCTCCCGGTCGCGCTCCAGCTTCTCGACCCACGCCAGCCAGACGTGCGCGGCGAGCACGGGCTGGGCCCGGCGCAGGTGCGTGTAGGCCGGCACCACAACATCCGCATCCTGTTCACAGCGGCAGACCCAGGCTTTTTGCAGTTTGACCAGCAGCCCATCGATCGCGCCACCCTGTTCGCGGACCCAGAGCCGCAGGTCGGTCGCCACCTGGTCGTTGCGGCTCCGCGCGGTGTGCAGCTTGCGGCCGATATCGCCGAGCTGGTCGATCAGCGCCTGCTCGATGTGCATGTGGATATCCTCGAGCCGCGATTGCCAGGCGAACTGGCCGGCCGCAATCTGGCCGCCGATCTGCTTGAGGCCGGCCACAATTTGCTGGCCTTCGTCGGCCGTGATCAGCCCCTGGGCTGCCAGCATCCTCGCGTGGGCCATCGAACCGCGGATGTCGTGCGTCGCCAGTACCTGATCGAAACTGATGCTTTCGGCAAACTGTTCGACGCGCGGATCGGCAGCCGAATCAAACGCGCCGCTGCGGCTGGGGCTGGATTGCGACAAGCGAGGACTCCCCAGTTCGAGCGAAAGAGACGCCGGATTTCTGACAAACAGTGAACGCCGCACCATTGTCGGGAATCCTTTCCTGTTGGGCAGGGTGGTCCCCAACGGCCAGTTCCGCCGAAACGGCCCGATTTCGGGTTTGTCCGGGTACATCGTCCGGCGATAGAATTGCCCCGCCGATGGACAACCGTGTTGTCCCGGTGGCGACGCTGTTTTCCCTGCCAGGATTGACCGATGAAGAGCCCTTCGTTCCCGCATCGCCAACCGCACAGCTTCCTGCGCCGCCAGTTGCGGAAGACCACACCTCTTCCCCCCTCCGCCCGCAATGGGTCCGGTCATTCCGGGACCATTGCGTGGGGAGGGGCCGGGGGAGGGGGCCGCGGCCGGAATGACAACGGAACTTGTGTTGCCAACCGGCTCGACTCGCCGCACACCCAGCTTTTACGTCATTGCTCCTTTGCCCTCATTGGCACCCTCTTGTTGGCAGCCAGTTTCTGCGGTCAGCGAGCCACATTCGGCCAGACTGCCGGGATCGGGCCGTCGACAGCGACCCAGGAACCCGCGCCTACAGCCGTCACGCCTGAAGCTGGTGTGACCCAGCCGCCGGTTTCGGCCGAATCTCCTGACCCTGCAAGCCAGCCCACTGGTGACCAGGTGCCGGACGAAGTGCAATGGCCGCAGGATGCGGACGGCTGGTTTCTCGTGACCCCTGAAGGTGCCGGGGCTTCCTTTGCCATGCCGGTTTCACCCCGGCCTTCGGATCGCCAGATGGTCCCGGTCGAAGGGACGCCGATCCACGTCCGGATGATGGCCGCGGTGGACGAACTGCAGGTCAACTATGTCTTCGCGTGGCACGATCAAAAAGTTCCGCAAGACGTCACCGATGTCAAAAACACGCTCGACGGAGCTGTGAAAGGTGCCTTGGGCTCGACCCTCGGCCAGCTGGAATCGGCCGATGCACTTGACTTCAACGGCCTCCATGGCTGCGATTTCAGGATCCTGTTCACTTACAAGGACCAGCCGATGCGGGTCGTTGGAAGAGTGATACTGGTCGGACCGCGCGTCTATCAACTGACCTGCGTGATTCCGGTGCAGGTCGACGCGGAAGCCGCCGTCAAGCGGTTTGCCGGATCGTTTGTCCATCTCCCCGAACCGCCGCCGGCGCCTTCTGCTGATCCGGCGACAACAGGCACGGGATCAGCGGCCAATCCGCAAGGTCCGGACGACGGCGGGTAACCCCGCGATGCCGTCCGCCGCTGCCTGCTGCTTTCCGGGCAGGCCGTCTGGCCGGCTCGCCTTTAACTTGGGCGCTACCCTGGACATTTGGCCCAGGTCGAGCCGCTTGTGGCGGCACAGTGCTCAGCGCAAGGCTGCCTGGTGGGGTGCGCCAACGGTCCGAAAACAGGGTCTGTTCCGGTCGAAACGGATTCAGCGGTTGACCGGCTGCCCCCAAATGGCAGTCGAAAGACCGGAAAGGTGCCTGAACCGGCCCTTGTCGCCAGTCGAGGGGGCTTTTTTTTCTTGTTGGATTGGTGAAACCGGATTAAGCTGAAGACTTGGAAAACCGGAATCGGCTGCGTAAGGTTTGCACTGTATTCCGGTTGTCGGCCCGTCCACCGGCTGATTGTTTTTTCGTTTTACGGTGTGACCGCCGTCCGGAACCCCGCTTGCCTCGTACCGGGCCGAACATCCCGGCTGGGCATTTCCAGTCATCCTGATTCCTTTTTCCCACCGCAGTGCCATGAAGAAAGCCCGTCGCAGCCGCTTCCCGACCCGCTTCCAGCGTTCGCAGCCCGTCCGGCGCTCCGCGACGCGAAAGCAGCCGGGGGTTGACTACAACCGGCTCGAAGCGCGGCAGATGCTGGCGACGGATCTCGGTCTCAACCTTACCGGCTCGACCTTTGGCACCCAGTCGACTGTTCAGAACCCGAACATGGTCGGCGATGTCGGCACGACCCACAGCATTGAACTGATTCGCGACAAGATTTCAGTCTTCAACAAGCAATCCGGTGTCCGCGAGCTGTACCGGACCCAGACCCAGTTCTGGATCGAGATTGGCGCGACGGTTGGCGCGGACACGATCACCAATGCCCAGGTGGTTTTTGACCGGTTCGCCAACCGCTGGATGCTGCTGGGTGAAGGATCCGGTGCTGGCAACTGGCTGTACCTCGCGATCTCGAACGGCCCGAATCCGTCCAACCCGGCGACCGGCTGGCGGGCCCTCCGCTTTGTAGGTGACTCGGTCGGCGTCCGGCACTGCGGTGACCTGACGATCGGGATGGATGCCGATGCGCTGTTGATCACGACGCGCAACACTTCCAACGTGACGGGCTTCACGAATCCGAGCATTTCGGTTTTCACGATTCCCAAGGTTGACCTCTACGCGGCCAACCCGACCGTGACCAACATGAGCCGCTTTGAGTCGCTGCCGCGGGCGGTTTACGGCGACTATGTCCGCGCCGCGAGCAGCTTCGAGGCGTCGGACGGCCGGGCAACTTTTGTCGGCAATCTGTCCAATGGCGCGGAGACGACGCGTTTTGACGTCGTCGGCGTTGCGGCGGCGGCGGCAACAATCACAATGCCGACGAAGATCATTTTCGGCTTTGACCCGTTCAACCCGACGCTCAATCTCGGCTCGGCCGCCCTCGGCTGGGGATCGGCCCCGAACGCGCGACAGGTCAGCGCCACCGACATCACGATCGACATGGACTCGCCGGTCATTTTCAGCCAGGCGGTCGACGTGAACGGCAGCCTCTGGCTAGCCCAGTCGGTCCTCGTTCCCTACACCGCGGGAGAGGCGGCTGGGATTGTCTACTACGAGGTCACCAAGAGCGGATACGACTCGCTCGGCCCGACACCGGACTACGGTGGCCCGCCGACGATCTCGCTGCCAGGCAACACGATGATCCATGTCGGCTTGATTGGCATGCCGACGGGCGACATCCGTGGACCGCTCCCTCATGAGTGGGACCTCTGGAATCCGTCGATCGCGGTCAACGAGTTCGGCGTCGTCGCGATCAGCTACACAATCTCCAGCGAGGAGTACGAAGTCTTCCCGACGGCCGCGTCCTCGATCGGCGTCACGGTCAATGGCCAGAGCCTGTACATCCCGCCCCCGATTGACGACATCACCTGGATCGAACGGAACACCCAGTTTGAGGCCCCGGTTTTCATCCAGCCGGGCCTCGGGGTTTTCGAAAACAACGGGATCAATCCGTCGACCTGGAGCTACCGCGCCAGCACGAATTTTGACCCGTCCAATGTCAACCGCTTCTGGGCCAACATCCAGTGGGCCAACACGGTCAATCGCTGGAGCACCTCGGTCGCCGAACTGCGGCCCAACCGCTTTGTGGTGGAAATCACGGCCAACGACCTGAACAACAACATCGTCGTCCGGCGGAATGCGGCCAACAACGACCTGCTCGAAATCGAGATGGACGGGATCGTCACCGACCTGCTGCCCTATGAAGTGGTCGGGCGGGTCATCATCAACGGCTTTAACGGTGCCGACCACTACCTGCTGGACTACAGCAACGGCAATCCGGTGCCGGTCGATGGTTTTGTCTTTGACGGCATGCGCGGTCCGGACACGGTCGAAACCAACAACCCGGATGGTTCGCGGTTCGTGGTCGACGAACCTTCGGCGGGGACCTACAACGAGGTCTCGCGGTTCCAGAATGTCGAGAACCTGCACGGCGGCCCGGGCAACGATTCGTTCACCGTTACCGACAACCCGCTGTTGGGAACGGTCGGCTTCCTCGCCGGCTCGCTGGTCGGCAATGGCGGCGACGACCTGTTCCACTTCGGTGGCACGGGCGGCGCGATGATCGGCGACAGCGTGCTGGGCGGAATTGGTTTCAACACGCTCAGCTTCGAGACCCGGCTGACCGACACGGAAATGACCCTGCTCGGCTACGGCGGTTTCACGGGCTACGAAGGCCGTACCGTGGGCGGACCGATCGGCGGCGACCAGGCCACCGACCGCTTCTATGACATCAATTACATCCGCGGCAGCGACACCGACTTCGACACGGTCAACGGGCTCGATGTCCTGACCAACGTCTTTGTCGACGACGAAGCTTCGATCTATGAAACCGGCGGCATCAACCTCGGCTTCTTCGAAGTCAACGCGATCAACATGTCGTCGTTCCATGACCGCGTCGTGGGAGTCCGCAACACGGTCAACCCGCTCCAGCTCAACGGCCTCGGCGGCGACGACGACTACTATTTCTCGTCCGATGGCGACGGCCTGATGGGTTCCACCGCCCCGCTTCAGGGGCTGCTCTTCGCCCAGGGCGGTGCCGGCCTGAACGAAATGTGGATCAGCAACCGGGGCGGGACGGCCAACACGGCCGGCCTGATCCTGCTCAACCGCGTCGCCGGGATTGGCGAAATCGCCTACAACGCGATCGGCGGCAGATTCGACCTCACGGTCTGGACCTCCGAGTTCGCCGACCATGTCGACCTGCACTCCTTCATCGAGACCAACACGCTTGAGCTGTTCCTGCTCGGCGGCAACGACCGGGTCTCGATCCAGGACCTCAGCAAGGCCTTCATCAAGGTCTACGGCGGCGTGGGCGATGACGTCTACGCCATTGAAAAGGTCCAGGGGATCGATCTTCGCAACCTTGAGCTGCTTGACAGCATCAACGCCGAACGCGACCGGGTCACGCTTGTCGGCACGCTGCTTGACGAAGTCTGGGTGATTGACACCACGACCTTCTTCGACCTCAACGTCGTTTACGTCGGGATCGAGCTGTTCGGGATTGAAGGCCGGGCCGGGATCGACACGTTCTACATCCGTTCGGCCAACGTTGAGCTGTTTCTCGACGGCGAGGAAGGCAACGACATCTTCGTCTTCTCGTCCGATGCGCCGGGAACCACGGGCGGCGTGAATGGCATCATCCGGCGGGTGACGATCGAAGGCGGCACCGGCCAGAACCGGCTGACCGTCTCGGCCCGCGACTCGGGCTCGTCCAAGAACACGACGGTTTTCAGCGACCGGATCGAAGGCCTGTTGCCCGACACGCTGTTCTATGCCGCGACCGGCGGGTCGTTCTCGCTGCCCGGACAGGTCGGCGGCATCCACCTGATCGGCTCGGAAGCCGGCAACGACGTTTTCACCGTGCTCGGACTCGACCTGATCCATACGCTGCGGATCGATGGCGTGGGCGGCAACGACTATTTCGTCGTCCGGCCCGGAGCCCTCGGCAACATCCTGCTCAATGGCGGAAGTGGCGATGACCGGAACGAGATCTCCCTGATCGGGTCGGGCAGCCGCCAGGTCTTCGTCAACGACTCGGGCGGCGGCGACGACCGGCTGTTCGTGCTGGGTACCGCGATCGCCGATATTTTCAGCATCGACACGGGGGCCGTGCGGCGGGCCAGCGAAGCCATCCTTCGCCAGTCAGCCCTCGTGTATGCCAAAGTCGAAGGCCTCGATGGCACCGACCAGTTCAACGTCAATGGTGGCGTTGCCACCAACCTGCACCTCTACGGCGGCAACCAGAACGACATCTTCACCGTGACCAGCACCAGCGGCGTGACCGGGCTGCTTGTCTCGGGCGATGCCGGCAACGACCTGCTGACCTACTCGGCCGGTCTGGCCACCACGTTCTCGCAGATCTTCGGTGGGGCCGACAACGACAATCTGGTGATCCAGACCAACGTGCTCGGTAACATGACCGTCGATGGCGGGACCGGAAGCGATATCGTCAATACCACAGTCGCCTCCTCGGGCGGCCGGTTCCTCGACGCGCGCGATTCGGGTGGAACCACCGGCGACCATCTGTTGGTCAATGGCAATGCCCTCAGCAACCTGCTGGTCGTTCGCGAAACCCAGATCGAGTTCGGTGCCCAGCGCACGATTTACGATGTGGCGACCGAGCGGATGACCATCAACGGCCTCGACGGGATCGACCTGATCGACATCCATGGCAGTTCAGCCGCCGTCACCCGCGTCAATGGCGGCAACGGCAACGACCAGATCACCGTCATTTCGACCAACCTTGCACCGCAGATCACGCTCGATGGACAGGCGGGTGACGACGTATTCACCATCCGCCGGACGCTGGCCGGATCGCGGATCACGGCTCTCGGCAACTCGGGCGACGACCTGTTCAACATCGGTTCGACGGCAACTGAAGACAATGGCGACCTGAACACGATTCAGGGCATCGTGTCGATCACGGCGGGCACCAACGGCACCGCCGGCCAGGACCGGCTCTATGCCAACGACCGCGGTGTCGGTGCCGCCTACAGCTACTACTTCGGCCCGACCGGCATCCGGACGATTCCGGGACCGCTCGCGGTTGCCCGGCCGCTTTTCGTCGGGATCAATTACGATTCGTCGCTCGAACTGGCGCGGCTCGACGGGACCCAGTTCGCCAATTTCTTCTCGGTCATACCCAGCCAGTTCACGACCTACTACATCGACGGCAACCTGCCCAATCCGGTGGTCCAGAACGGCGACCAGATTTTCCTGCAGACGACGCCGGGTGATGGACATATTTTGCACATCACCTCGCCCTCGCTTGGCTCGGGCTACTGGGACTTTACCAACGGCACGAAGGAAGTCCGCTTTGAGAACATCGAGCTGCTGTTCTCAAAGAACATCGGATCGCCTGGACCGATGGCGATGCGTTCCAGTGGTGGATCCTGGGGCAACAGCGGTGGGTCGGGTGGCGGCAACTACATGCGAACTCCCGGCTCCGGTGGCAACGGTGGCAACGCCAACACGTCGGGCAATCCGGTCGACCAGCTGATGGGTTCCGTCGGCCGCCAGAACGGCACTCGCAACGACTCCACCTGGGGCAACCAGAACCGCTTCCGGATCGTCCCGCCCGGCGTGGCTGACCAGGTCTTCAATAGCGACGTCCGCGTTGTCCTCGGCATGATCTGAACCTGACCGGCACGCCCCGTTCCCGCGCACGGAACCGGAGTACGACAGTCACCGACCAGCCCGCCGGAAACGGCGGGTTTGTCGTTGGCAGCCAGATCCGTTCGGGCCGAGCGGACTTTTCGCGAATCTGCTAACTTTGCTCAGCCAAATGCGGAGACGCGCGGGCCGGTAGCTCAGTCGGTCAGAGCAGGGGACTCATAATCCCTTGGTCGCAGGTTCGAGTCCTGCCCGGCCTATTCGCACGGTCGGCCGCGGCACCCGGTCGATTCTCCAGGTGGCGACGGACCGCTCACAGGTTGAGCGGTTCTTCGGCCAGCTGGCGTTCGTGGCGGGTGAGTTCGAACATCGCGTGGAGCAGGTCGATGTCGGCCTGGCGCTGCTCGACCTGGCGGCGGGCGAACATCCGCCGCTGCGTGAGCTCCATGATCGCCGGAGGGGATTCGGTCACCTGGTTGAAAGTCCGGGCGTAGTTCGAGAAGCTTGGCACGTTGGTGGTCACGAAGCCGTAGAGCATGCTGCAGACGCCAATCGTCTTGCCGGTAAAGATGCTCGTGTTGATCGCCGTCTTGGAGTAGTCCCCCATCACGCAGCCGACGAACTGCATCCCCGTCGCGACCCGCTCGCCGCGATACTCCATCTTGACCTCGCCGTAACTGTTCTTGAGGTCGCTGTTGCAGGTCCCGGCCCCAAGGTTGATCCAGCTGCCGAGGTGGCTGTGGCCGAGGAAGCCGTGATGCTGTTTGTTGCTGAACGACTCGATCACCGAGCCTTCGACTTCGCCGCCGACTTTGCAGGTCTGGCCGATCGAAACGGCGTCCTTGATCGCCGCGTGTTCGTTGATCCGGCTGCCGGCACCGATGTGGACCGGTCCGCGAAGAAAACAGAACGGGCCGATCACGGTCCCCGACTCGATCACGATCGGTCCGCCGCGGGTGTTGGTCACGACGTAATCGCTGATCGCCACATCGTCGCCGGTGAAGACTCCGTCGGCGATCTGCCGGTAGTTTCCGGTCCGGATCCGGTGTTCGATGTTGCCGGAAAAGGCCGCCAGATTGTGCCGGATCAGGTCGTGGGGGTACTGGAGCAGTTCGGCAGTGCCTGGCAGCCCCACGGCGGCAGCCGCCAGTTCGCCGATCGCCAGCTGAGAACGCGGTTCAAGCCCCCGGCCGAACAGGCGGAGCGCTTCGGCCGTGGGCACAACCGCTGCCGCAAGCCGCTCCCGCGCGTCCGCAAGCCGCAACGGTTCGCGGACCGCAACCAGCTGCTGGAGCTGTTTGAGCGAGTCTTGCGATGGAACCAGCCGCGCATTGACGAGCAGGGTCAAGGGCTGCTGCGGATCGGGAGGCTCGAACAGCCCGCTGTTTTCCAGCTCCAGCGTCGGACGCAAATGCGGCCGCACGGCGGCGGCCAGTTTGCCTTCCAGCATTCCCAGCCAGTCGCCCAGGCAGCGCGACGCGATCGTGATCCGGAACGCCGGCCGCCCCGTGGTCGCGGGGTAAAGCTGGGTGACCAGTTCGTCTTCGTAAACGAGGATGTTCATTGCCGGGGGTTTCTCAATCAACTCGTACTCTTACTCGTACTCGTACTCGGCCTCGTACCCGGTTTGGCTCGATTTTCCGTCCCAAGCCAGAGCAGAAGAACGAGTCGGAGTACGAGGCCGAGTACGAGTAGAAGTACGAGCAATGTCTCGCCCATGGCTTGCACTTGCGGCCAACTTCAGGGAACGAGTTCGAGGCACCAGGACACCCGATCACGGCTGTTCCGTTGACCAGGCGGAGACTGTTTTCGGCCGCGACAATCGTAACGCACACCCGCCGAAAAGCCGGGGCAAACTTCTCCGGCCGCAACAAAAAAAAGGCTGCCCAAGCGGGCAGCCGGCGGAGGACGAAATCCATCGTTCGCGTTCGCGGGCAACTGCCCCGGCGCCGCGACCTTGATGGCTAGCGGTTCTGGGTAGTCGGGGTGGCCTGCGCGGTCGTCGGACCCATTTGCTGGATCACGAGGTCGGTCATGTCCAGCCGGTCGTGATAGATCACGGCCCGGTTGACGCCCTTGATCACGTCGCCGCGGTTTTCAGGATCGATCGCGGCGCTGTCAAAGCGGAGCACGAGCGAAATGTTGTTGTGCTGGGCGACCGCGTTGATCACCTGCTGCATCCGGGTCCAGGTCTGGTAGTAGACGCCGGCTTCACGGGCGAGCAGGTCGAGTTCCTGCTGGCGGGCCTTGGTCCGCAGAGCGGTTTGACGCTGTTCGAGGTCGGCTTCCTTCTGGTTCCGTTCGGGTGAGCCGGCTTCCAGCTTCATCACCTGTTGGGCTTCGGAGCTGATCTGCTGCATTTCGCCTTCCACACTGGTCTTCACCGTTTCGGCCGACTGGCGGATCTGCTCCATCGCCGTCGAATGCTCGGCGTTTTCGTTAAAGACCCGGAAGACATCGAGCACGGCGACCACTCCGGGGCCGGCCGCGGCAGGCGGATTATCCTGGCCGTTAGTGGTCTGGACGGCCAGCGCGATCAGCGCGACGGCAAAAGCGGGAAGCAGGCGGAATTTCACGAGTCGTCCTCCGTGACGATATTGGGTCGAGTGGGCTGTCCAGGCCGGGATTTTCGAGGCATGCGCCAGCCGGCCGACCAGCCGCTGGCGGGACAGGAGGAGGGTTTTAGAAGCATTCCCGGCTTGGGGCAATGCGAGTTTTCAAGCCAGCCCTGGCTGCGTTTTCAATCCCGATGCGACCGCAGCCGGAAGCTGGCCGCGTTGCTGGCATTTTGAGTCCCGAGGTGCGGCATCATTTGCAAGAGCGATCAACGGTTTCTGTCAGTCCGGAAGTCTGTTCCGGATGCGCCGGCCCGGTTGGACTGGACAATCCCGGTCGAGGCAAGCTTCCAGAACCAATCGCCGATCAGGGACGAAGCGGAAGTGTTCCCTGACGGTTTGTTCCGAGCCGAGCTGGCCGATGTGGTGCCCAGGTTGCAAGAGCGATTCGCCGATGGTGGCGGTGTTGCATTCCGGGATCGTCTGCGCGCGGTGTAACTCGGAGATTCTGGCCGATCGGCCGATCGGGACGCCAGTCCGGCCCAAGCCCCGGCTTGCAATCGACGAGGGGTTTGGCCAGCTGGGCGGAACTGGTTCAGGCCAGCTGCCGGGCGACACGCCGCTGTTCCGCTTCGACGCCGCCCATCCAGTGACAGGTGGAGTGCCAGCGCGGCTTTCAGCCGCGCAAGTTTCAGCCACGCCCTCCCGGGCGACTCCTCGTCGCAGCGCAAGTGCCGTCCCTGGAAACAGCTCCCGCCCTTTCGCCCGGCCAGTACCGCGGCTGTTAGCGCCCGCGACTTCAGATGCGACTCCGGCTTCGGCAACTGAAGTCACCCTGACCCGCTCGCTGCTCGTCTTCTTCGCCGGCCAGTTCACGATCGCCGGTGCGTGGTTCGCTTCGAGCTTTCCCGCGTTCGCGACCGGCGTGGTGCTGACGCTGGCCGGGACGGGCTGGCTGCTGCGGGCGGTCCAGCGTTCGGGCGGCAACGGTGGCGAAGAGTCCGCTCCAGTCACCGCGCCGGGGCGGCCGCCTTCGCGCCGCCAGCCGGGTGCCCTCTCCAGCGGCCGGCGGTTGAACTAGGCTGCAACAGACCGGCCTGTTGACCGCACGGCTTTTTGGCGAGCGGCAGGGCGTCAGCCCT
>JANOFL010000295.1:0-3074 GCA_031405895.1 Planctomycetota bacterium | reverse complement strand
GACGATTGGATAGCGTCTGATGCGCGAGCCGGAGGGCTTACGCCCTGCCGCTACCGAAGACGATCATCGCTCTCGAAATTGCCTCACTGGTCCGGCTTGAACAAAGCCCGTCGATGGGCCAGAATCTGGGCACCTCCGGAGCGGTGGCTGAGTGGTCGAAAGCACGGCTTTGCTAACGGCTTTCGCGACTTCGGAATAGCGTTTTTTCCATGCTTTCCCGCTGAATCAGCACCGTGGAAACCGTTGCAAAACCGCCTTAGCAGGTGTCAATGACACCCGCTGAAACCCGCGTCTTGGACACCTGGCGAACGTGACAGTATCCCAGTCTGCCCTGATCTTCGCCGTCGCCGGTTTCGTCCTGTTGGGCTGGCTGCTTGAACAGTTCAGCCCGAGCCGCTTTCACGATGACCACGGGCAGGACCACTGGCCGGAGTGACCTGGCCGTGTGTAGGCTTCCCGCTTTCCACTTGGGGGGCAGAATGAACGACAAGCTGGTTCCGCTCGTTGTCTGCGTTATCATCGCGATTGCCGCGGCCGAAGTAGTCGGCAACTCCGCCATTTCTCAATGGGGAATCTGGCCCCTATTGGGCGTCAAAGCTCTGGCGGGAAGCGTCGCCGCGATTGCCGCTTGGGTTGCCTGGCACCAGATTTACAAGCCCAAGCAGTAGCCTCTACAACGGGCCGGCATGTTCCCGGGCCCAGGTGATTTCTGCCGGCGTTGCAGGACGATCCCCTGCCCGTCCGGTTGCTGACACCTGATTCGCCACCATGCGGGCAATCGAAACCGCCGCCGCCCAGGTGTGAACCACTTTCAGGGCTGGTTGCACCACGGCTTCGATTGACGCGGGATAACCCAGCGGTCGCTCCGCAGTTTCCCCAGCCGGTCGCCAGTAGTAATCCCGTTCCATCGCCGGACCTCCTGCCACTTGTGACCGGGCCAGCCTGCCAGCCAGCGTGGACACGGTTGGACAAACGCCAGCACCGCCGCATCCCATCTTGAAACTGGATCGCGACTTGGGGTAACTTGCGGGCCTCGAATCTGTGAATCTCAATTCTGTGTCAGGAGCATGAAACGTCGCGCCGAGGGTATTGGGTCACCGTAAGGCCCCAGCGCTCCACAGAGCGTGAGAGTACCTTCGGCGCGGCGCTTCGCGTTCGGGGATTCGTCCCCGCGAAAGGATGGCACACCATGCCAACCACTTCTAAGAAGGCCGTGCGTTCTGCCGGCAAGCCCCGCCCCAGACTGTCATTCATGGCGAAGCATCGGGCGAAGCTCGAAGCCGAAACCGAAAAGGGTTTGGAAGAGCTTCAATCACTGGCCCGCGCCTCCCGCGACCTCAGCCATATTGTGGAACTCCTTGGGCACGACAGTTACCACCACGTTGAGAATCTTCGCGCCCTCGTCAAGCGGAACATGTACTTGACCAGCATGAACATCCGCTCGCACCGGACCATCCGCAACCTCACCGGAGTGGGGACCTAATGGCCCTCACCCTTTACCAGCCGAGCCACGGGCGCAAGTCCCACGACTCGAATCGTTTGGCGTTGCAGAATCCCAGGCCGCTACGGATCGCACTCTACTGGCCCGGAGAACCAGAGCCGGTTGAAATTCTGGAAGACGAATTTGGACCGTCGCCGGAAGACCGTAAGGTTCTGCTTGACGCGATGTGGCAAATCATGGAACAGCCTGACGATGGGCTTCAGGTCCGCATCATCGCCGAGTGGAAAACAGACTTGAAGCTGTTCCCGGCCGGCTGAAGTCCCACCGTCCCCATCGACACCCACCGCCCCCGGTTTCGGCCGGGGGTTTTTGTTGCGCAACGAAAAAGGCGAGAGCGTTTTCGCCCCCGCCTGGGCGTTCACCGTGAACCGTTGGCCGGTCAGGTCCAGCGCCTGGATTGGCGTTACTTGGCGGCCGCTTTGACCACTTCCGCATCGGGATCGTGTTCTACTGCGGAAAACTCATCCTTCTCCCAGATCGTGCTGCCCAGCAAACAGGCGAAGAACCGTGCTGGCAGAGAATAACACCAAGACTATGGACAATGCCGCCGATCTGATTTGACGCCGCGGTCCAACCAGACTAAGGTCAGGCCTTGAATGGGGATTCTAAATCACATGAATGTAGTCCGGGCGTGTTGTACGTCTTCTGAATCGCAAGCGATTCATCGGGGGTTTGGATGCGGAAGTTTAGGGTTCTCGTCGCCGGGCTGCTCCTCGCCTTGGTTGTCAACGGCGTTCGCGCAGACACGGTCATTTTCGACAACTTCCCCGCGCCGACACAAGGCTTTGGCCAAGTCTCCACCACCTTTTGGGAGGCCCAACGATTTAATTCCGATTCCACCAATCTCACGCTCACCACCACGATCCTCACGCTTTATTCGGAGAGCCAGGGCAGCGGGAATTTTTTCGTGGACCTCTACTCCGATGCCGCGGGGCAACCGGGAACCTCATTGGCCAATTTGTTCACTGGCCCCAATCCGTTCGGCCCCACGTTTCCCCAATCTGGCAACATTGTTTTCGGCGGGCTGAGCCAAGTTCTCACGGCCAACACAAACTACTGGATCGTGCTCGGTGAAAGTGCCGGCTCTGTGCTGGACATTCGCTGGGGATCGACCAGCATCCTGACCGGCACCGGCAGTGGCTTCCAGACGGTTTCCGCGAACTCGTCCAACCAGGGAGGCAACTGGTCAGTGAACCCTGCTGGGCCGCACAAAATGCAACTCATCGCCGCGATCCCCGAGCCGTCCGCCGGTCTTTTCGGTTGCCTGGCGCTTGCGTTGATCGGCCGTTGGCGACGGCGCGCCAGCTGACCAGATTCGCGGCTAGAGTCCGGGACACTACAAGCCCCCGTGCCGCTCGATTCCTTCAGCCGTCCCCAAGGTCAAACCGCCTGCCGTTCAACGGGCAGGTAGTTACCCGGTCGGGGGTGAAAAGGGGTGAAAAGGGGACATTCTGATTTTCGCCTCGGAGGGTGCGGCGGAGTGTAGCCACGGGTGGAGCGATGCAGCTTTGGGCATCGCGGAACCCGTGGAAACATGACGTGGTCAGGGTCTTCGTCCTGGAGGGCCGACGGA
>JANOFL010000283.1:0-9136 GCA_031405895.1 Planctomycetota bacterium | reverse complement strand
TGGGGCCGGACCAGGCGCTGGGTGCCCGCGGCTGGGACAATTACACCTGGCACACCGACCTGCCGCCGGGTCATCCGATGGTCACCGGCCAGCAGACAGTGGACTTCGATCTCTGCAACGTCGAGCACTCGGACCTGATCCTCGTCTGGGGGATGAACTGGATCTGCACCAAGATGCCGGACTCGCACTGGCTGACCGAGGCCCGCATGAAGGGCTCGCGCGTCGTGGTGATCGCCTGTGAGTATTCGGCGACGACGAGCAAGGCGGACCAGGCGTTTATCGTCCGGCCCGGCACGACGCCGGCCCTCGCACTCGGGCTGGCCCAGGTCGTGATCGCGGAAGGGCTGTATGACCGCCAGTTTGTGCTGGCCCATACCGACTTGCCGCTGCTCATCCGGTTGGACACGGGCAAGATGCTTCAGGCGCGGGACGTGTTTCCGGACCATCAGACGGCGAAGCTGGAAAACGGGCTGACCGTGCTCGCGCCTGGCGAAAAGGCTCCCCCGCCGCACCTGCAGCCATCGGCAATCGTGACCGAAGAGCGGCGCGAAATCTGGGGCGACTACGTTTGCTGGGACGAGCAACGGGGGCAGCCAGCCCTGTTGACCCGCGACCAGGTCGGCCGGCACTTCGACGGAACGGGACTGCAGCCGGCCCTCGAAGGGACCTTCGAGGTGACCCTGGTCGACGGCCAGAAAATCGCCTGCCGGACGGTCTTCGACGCAACGCGCGAAATGCTCGACGGCTCCTATACGCCGGAACAGGCCGAACAGCTGACCTGGGCTCCCGCCGATGCGATCCGCAAGCTGGCCCGGCAGATCGCGGCCAGCCCGGAGAAGACGTCCTTCGTGCTGGGGATGGGCCCGAACCAGTTTTTCAACAACGACCTGAAGGACCGGACGGTCTTCCTGATCGCGGCCCTGACCCGCAATGTCGGATTCCTCGGCGGGAATGTCGGGTCCTACGCCGGCAACTACCGGGTCGCGTTTTTCAGCGGCGCGGTCCAGTACAACACGGAGGACCCGTTCCAGATCGAACTCGACCCGGCCAAACCGGCGAGGGTGAAGCGGTACTTTCGCGCTGAATCGGTCCACTACTTCAACCACGGCGACGCGATTCTCCGCTACGGCGATGCTGTCCTTACGGGCAAGACCCACATCCCGACGCCGACCAAGTCGATCCATGTCTCCAATTCCAACTCCCTGATCGGCAACGCCAAGGGTCACTACGAAACGGTGGTCAACACGCTGCGCAGGGTCGAACTGGTCGCGGTCAACGAGTGGTGGTGGACTTCCAGTTGCGAATACGCCGACGTGGTCTTCCCGGTCGACAGCTGGGCCGAGTTCAAGCACCCCGACATGACGATCAGCGTTACCAATCCCTTCCTCTACATTTTCCCCGCCACACCGCTACCGCGGATCCACGACACCCGCGGCGACATCGACGTCGCGGCCGGACTCTGCCAGGCGATGGCGAACCTGACCGGCGACCAGCGTTTCGTCGACTACTGGCAGTTCGTGCACCAGGGCAACGTGCGGCCCTACCTGCAGCGGATCCTCGACTACTCCAACAACCTCCGCGGCTACCGGATCGAAGAGCTTGAGGCGAAGGCGGCCCTCGGGATCCCCGCGATTCTCCAGACGCGGACTTACCCCAAGTACGTCGGGTTCGAGCAGTCGAGCGAAGACCGGCCGTGGTACACCCGCACCGGCCGCCTTGAGTTTTATCGCGACGAACCGGAGTTCATGGATGCCGGCGAAAACCTCGTCGTCCACCGCGAGCCGATCGACTCGACGTTCTACGAACCAAATGTGATTGTCTCCCGCCCGCATCCGTTGCTGCGGCCAAAAAGCCCCGAGGACTACGGTGCCAGCCGCGCCGACCTGTCGGGCGACGCGCGGCAGGCGCGGAACGTGATTCTGACGGTGGAAGAACTTTTGCAGACCCAGCACCCGCTGGCAAAGTACGGCTACAACCTGATCTTCCATACCCCCAAGTACCGGCACGGCGCGCATACAACGCCAACCGATCTCGACATCATTGCTGTCTGGTTCGGGCCCTTCGGCGACATGAACCGCGAAGACCGCCGGATGCCCTACGTCACGGACATGTATGTGGACATGCATCCGCTGGACGCGAAGGCGCTCGGCATCGAAGAGGGCGATTACGTCTGGATCGACGCCGACCCGAAGGACCGCCCGTTTCATGGCTGGGAGCACAATCCCGAGTGGTATGAAGTCGCGCGGCTGATGGCGCGGGCCCGTTACTACCCGGGCACGCCGCGGGGCGTGACGCGGATGTGGCACAACGCCCATGGCGCCACCTTCGGCACTGTGCAGGGAGCCAAACAGCACCCCACCGGGATGGCCGAGTCGCCGCTTTCGAAATACCGGGCCATGTTCCGCCATGGCAGCCACCAGAGCTGTACCCGCGGCTTTATCAAGCCGACGCACATGACGGACACGCTCTTCGCGAAGGAACAGTTTACGCAGGAAATGGGCCAGGGCTTCATTCCCGACGTGCACTGCCCGACTGGAGCGCCACGGGAATCGATGGTCCGGATCACGCGTGCCGAAGCCGGCGGGATCGGAGGCCGGGGCCTCTGGCTGCCCGCGGCCCAGGGACTGCGGCCGACCTATGAAAACGAAATGATGCTGAAGTATCTCGCGGCAGGATATGTCGAACGGGTTTAGACCGCTCGCCTCGTGCACGTCATCGGACTCCTCGACCAGGCTGGGGAGAGAAGGCGGGCAGGAGTACGAGTACGAAAAGAACATTCGGGACAGGCCGGAAGGTCGGCTGGAAGGAGAACAGGAAATGGTCAAGCGGTTCAACTGGCAGATTGGCCGGGAGCAGGATTATCCCTACGATGCTCCGCCGCCGAAGCGGCAGGTGGCCTATGTCTTTGACACCAACAAGTGCATTGAGTGCCAGACCTGCACGGTGGCCTGCAAGACCTGCTGGACCAGCGGCAAGGGCCAGGAAAACATCTTCTGGAACAACGTCGAGACCAAGCCCTACGGCGGCTACCCGCACGCCTGGGACAGCAAGCTGATGGACAAGTGCGGGGGCTGCCAGTGGAACGGCGAGCAGAAGCTGGTCACCCTGACGGTCTTCGAGAAAAACGGCGAGGGCAAGCCGCCGCTTGGCCACATGCCGACCGAACGCGACTATTCGGCACCCAACATGGGCGAGGATGATCTCTCCAAGTCCATCGACTTGGGCTCCTACTTCGAGGGGACCCACGAGGGCTGGCTCTTCTATCTGGCCCGGATCTGCAATCACTGCGACCATCCGGCCTGCATCGCGGCCTGCCCGCGGAAGGCAATCTATAAGCGCGAACAGGACGGAATCGTGCTGGTCGACCAGGAGCGCTGCCGCGGTTACCAGCATTGCATCGAGGCCTGTCCGTACAAAAAGGTCTTTTTCAACACCATCAACCGGGCCAGTGAAAAGTGCATTGGCTGCTTCCCGCGCGTCGAACAGGGCAACGTCGCGCTCTGCGTCGAGTCGTGCATTGGCAAGATCCGGATGCACGGCTTCCTGACGACCGAAGGCCCGCCGCGCGAAGACAATCCGCTCGACTACATCGTCAAGATCCGCAAGCTGGCCTTGCCCAGCTATCCCCAGTTCGGGACCGGCCCGAACGTGTTCTATATCCCCCCGGTCCACGTTCCCGACCCGTTCCTCGAAATGATCTTCGGGCCCGGCGTGGAGGAGGCCAAGGAACTCTACCGCAACCTGAAGAACGACCGGCAGTTGCTGGGCGCGCTGCTGCTGTTCGGTGCCAGCCCGCGAATCATCACGCGCTTTGCCGTCGAAGGCGATGAAGCCGTGGGCTGGGACGTCGATGACGTCGAGTGCGTGCGGGTTCCGTTTACCGAGCCGACCTGGACCCGCAAACACTTTGATGAGCAACACGGTGCCTACCGCCACAACGCGCCCTGATCACGCGGTCCACGATTCCTGCCAGGACCTGAAACGCGAGGCCCCCGACCGATGACACGCGATTCGCAGAACCAGAAATTGCTGATGATGCTGATGGCCGGCATGGGACTGGTCGTGCTGGTCATGCTGGCTTCGATTTTCATGGTCACCCGGCGGCCGGTCGTTGTGGTCGTGCCCGGCCTGGGAGAAACGCCGGCAGCGACTGTCGCGCCCGGGACTGCCGACGCCACAGGCGGCGCGCTGGCCGGGGAAGTGCCCCTGCCGGAAGTTCAGCTGGCCCGTCTGGCAACGCTGCCAGCCAGCGACAATCCGCTCGATCCGGCCTGGGAGCAGGTGGCGACGGTGGACGTTCCGCTGCAGGCCCAGCAGGTCGCCGAGCCGATGCTGGCGACGGCCACCGTGACCAGTGTCCGGGTTCAGGCGGCCCACGATGGCCAGCGCTACCTCTGGCGACTGAGCTGGGACCAGGCTGAGCCGTCCACCCAGAGTGATTTTGGCGAGTTCTCCGACGCGGTCGCCCTGCAGTTTCCGCTCGTGGATGGAGCGCCCTACACGATGGGCGGACCCGACACACCCGTCTCGATCCTGTACTGGAAAGCGATCTGGCAGAAAGATGTCGACGAGGGGTTCCAGGATTCGACGGTCGTCCGGCCCAACGCCCACACCGACCTGTACTGGTTTGCATCGCAGCCAGGCCCGGTGGCGGCTGACCAGCTGGCCGCTGGCGATCCGATGGCCCGCCAGTGGCTGATTCCGGCTTCGGCCGGCAACCCGATGGCCGACTATGGACGGAAGTGCCCGATGGAAGCGATCCGGGCGGCGGGATTTGGAACGTCGACTCATGAGCAGGGCAACGCCTGCCAGGCGCGGGGCAAATGGAGCGAAGGGCGGTGGCAGGTTGTGTTCGAAATGCCGGCCCGCGATGGCGACGCACTGATCGACAGATTCAAGGCGAACCCGCAGCAGCAACTTGTTGCGCTCGCGGTCTGGGACGGCGCGGCCCGCAACCGGGGCGGTCTGAAGAGCATCTCCAACTGGATTCCGATGAGGATCGGGCAATGAGCCATGACCGTAAACAAAGCCATCAGACTTCGGATACAGGGGGAGGGGAAGGCGCGCACGCCTGCGGAAGTCTCCCAACTTCCGCAACGCCTGACGCCGTTCGGCTGGCGGCCCAGGCCGATCTGGTGCTGCTGGCGTGCGACATGCTGCGGCCGCCGGCGCGGCAGGCCGGCGAATTCAGGGCGATCGACGGCGAATGCAACCCGGCGATCAGGACCGACCGCCTGGCGCGACCGGAATGGACCGGGCTCGAACAGCCCGTGCTTGCCGCCTTGCTTGAGGCCGCGCACCTGCCCGCCAGCACGACCGCGGGCGGGGAGCCACTGGACGCGGTCCTGACCGAAGTCATCGATCTGTCCCGGACGGTTTCACTGGCGGAGTGGTCCGACGAGTACTGGCGGCTGTTCGATACGGATCAGGCCTGCCCGATTTACGAAGCGACCTGGGTACGGCGCGACAAAGGGGCGATTCTCGGCGATCTGGCGGGCTTTTATCGCGCATTCGGGTGGGCGCATGACGCCGGGCGGGGCGACCGGCCCGATCACCTGCTCTGCGAGCTGGAGTATGTCGCGGCGTTGCTGGCGATGGCTTCGCGGGCCGGGACCGGCGAACAGCAGGCCGTCGTTGCCGAAGCACTGGCCCAGTTCGCGCGGCTGCACCTCCACGACTGGTTGCCTTCGTTTTGCTGGCAGCTTTGTGAAGTCACGCAGCTGCCGTACTTCGGGGCCGCGGCCAACTGGCTGGTGAGGTTGTGGGACGGCCTGACCGCCGTCCATGCCTGGCCGGCCGATGTCCGACCAGAGGAACGACTGGTGCCTGCGGTTGAAGGAGAGAATCCGTATGAGTGTGCAGCCGGGGGACTGGTCCAGCTGGGAACCCACTGATCGCCGGCATCCTCTTTCGCCGACCGAGCGGAAGGTGGTCTGGATTCACATCGGCATGATCGCCCTCGTCATGGTGGCGTGGCTGGTCATGCTGTTCCATGCGGCCCGGGACGGGCCGCGCATGATGACGGAGTACAGCGACATGACTACGCTTGAACTGCGAAGAACGACCGGCCTGCGGGATTTGCCGGTGGGCAAGATCGTGGCCCTCCGGCCGGAGACGGCGCGGGTCCTCGAGAAGCACCAGATCGACTACTGCTGCAAGGGTGGCAAGACGCTGGCCGAGGCCTGTGTCGCACAGGGCATCGACCTGGAGGAGGTCGTCCGCGAGCTGGAGGCCTCGCCCAATCCGGGCGCGAGCGGCGAGAACTGGCTGGAGGCGTCTTTGCCGGCGCTGTGCGACCACATTGAACAGCGGCATCACGACTACCTGCGGACCGAGTTGCCCCGGCTGGGTGAACTGATTGACCGCGTGCTGCGGGCACATGGCGAAAAACACCCGGAGCTGGCGGAAGTGCGGGCGAGTTTCGTCCGGCTGCGGGCAGAACTGGAACCACATATGGTCAAGGAAGAGCGGATCCTGTTCCCGGCCATCCGGCAGATGGACGGCGCACGCCAGGCGGGCGGCTTTCCGTTTGGCAGTGTCGCGAACCCGATTCGCTGCATGATCGAAGAACATGAACATGCGGGCGACGAACTGGCTGCCCTGCGGCGATTGACGGGCGACTTCACGCCTCCCCGGGATGCGTGCCCAACCTGGCGGGTGATGCTCGACAGCCTCGCCCGGCTCGAGCGGGACATGCACGAGCACGTCCACAAGGAAAACTCGATTCTCTTTCCGCGGGCCATCGAACTGGAACAATTGCTGGTCCGATGAACCTGGGCGAGCTGTTGCTGGATTCGCTGCGGTCGGCGACGGCGCTTTCCAGATGACGGGCTGGGAGCTGGGGAGCTGTGTCCGCTACAGCTGGGATCTGGTGGTCGTGGTGCTGAACAACGCCTCGTGGGAAATGCTGCGGACGTTTCAGCCGGAGTTGCGATTTAATCTGCTGAACCAATGGGACTTCGCGAAACTGGCTTGCGCGCTGGGAGGAGATGGCGTGCGGGTTGAGCGGCGATCGGAACTGGCGGCAGCTTTGCGGCGGGCCCTGGCGACGCGAGGCCGCTTTCAGCTGGTCGAAGTGATTCTTCCCCGAGGCTGTGTCACCAGCATCCTCTCCCGCTTTGCCGAGGGTTTGACCAGAGGTCGTCGCGAAGTTGAGACCTGATCCGTTGCTGCTGAACTGTGCCGTTTCGGGCTGAACTGTGCGAACCGACGAGCTGCGAAGGACAAGTTCCCTCGGGTTTCCGTCGCATTTCGGCAGCTGGTGGTCGCGCTCGGGCGGGACCGCCTGTTAACGGGTTCCGGCACGGCTTTTGCAGGAATGGAATCCTGTCGTCGTGGCGCATGATTCGTGCTGGGGCCTGTTTCCGGGAGCTTGATCGATGCAAGTCATTCTGGCCATCTCGGCCATTGCGGCGGCCCTCATTTTCGTCCTTGTCTTTGTGATGGGCGGAAGGCTTCAGGACCGGTCCCGGAAGAGCTGAACCGGAGGACGACAGACTGAGCCGTCCGTGGCCGTAGAGCATGCGGAGTCGGCCGGACTGGAAGAAGGCATATCTATGTGCCGGCCAGAAACAGCGCCGCGACCGTCATGTAGATGATGATCCCGAGGATGTCGCTCATCCCGGCAACCATCGGGTTGCTCATCAGGGCCGGGTCCCAGCCCAGCCGGCGGAACAGCAGCGGCAACATCGAACCGGTGACCGTGCCGCAAACGACAACCAGCATGAGCGTGACTGGAATGATTAGCGCCTCGTAGGACCCTGGCACTGAGGGGAAAAACACGGCGACGAAGAAGCCCATCAGCGCGAGCGCAGCACCGAGGGCCAACCCCATCAGAACTTCACGCTGGACCACTGTCCGCCAGTCTTTGCCGAAAACTTCGCCCCGCGAGAGGGCAGTGATGACCAGCGTCGCCGACTGACTGCCCGAGTTACCCCCGCTCGAGATCACCAGCGGAATGAACGGTACCAGCCAGGCCCATTTCGCGAGGCTCGCCTCGTAAAACTCCAGTGCGAGCGAGGCGAGCATCGCGCATAGAAAGAGGATGCAAAGCCAGACGCCGCGCTTCCAGCTGAGGATCAGCACCGGCGTTTTGAGATAGGTGTCCTCCAGCGGCGCGACGGCGACGCTTTTCATTGCGTCATCGGCCGCCTCTTCCCGCACCATGTCAATCACGTCGTCGTGCGTGATGATCCCGACCAGCCGCCGCTCCTGGTCGATCACCGGAATCGCAAGAATGTCGAGCTTGGCAACCTGGTTGACGACGGCGACCTGGTCGTCCATCACGTTGACAGTGATCAGGGCCGTGTTCATCAGATCGCCCAGCTTGCGGTCGGGCGTTTTCATCCCGGTCAGCAGGCTACGGGCCGTCACGACGCCCCGCAGGTGGTGGTCGTCGTCAACGATGTAGACGTAGTAGATCGTCTCGTAGTGGTCGGCCTGACGGGCGATTTCGTCGATCGCCTGCCGGACGGTCTGGGACTCGCTGACAGCGACGAACTCGGTCGCCATCAATGAGCCGGCGGTGCCCTGGGGATACTGGCTCAGCCGGAGCACTTCGCGCCGGACGCCGGCGGGCACCCGGTCCAGCAGGCCTTTTAGCCGAGCCTGATCGATGTCGCGGAGAGCCTCGACTCGTTCGTCCGAGGTCAGCAATCCAACCAGCCTGGCGACTTCGTCAATGTCCTGGGTCTCGATAATCTGCCGCTTCATTTCGAGCGGCAGATACTCGAAGATCTCGACGCGCAGGGCGTCGCTGGCGTGGGCGAGGACCCGCCACGTTTCCGCGGCGTCCAGCCCGTCCATGAAGTCGGCGGTCCGCGACGGATGAAGGGCGTCGCAGAAGTCCTGCAACTCGCCCGAATTGTCGACGGAAAGCATCTCCCGCAGTTCGGGGAGAAAGAGCGTGTTCACCATCGACGGCCTCCCTGCTTCAGTTACCGGCCCTGACCGCGCCAAACTTGTGTTCGATCAGGGCATCCAGTTCGGCTTTGATTCGCGGCAGAATCTCGTCGTAGCGGTAGGCACCCAGCGACTCCGTCCCGCGTTTGAGATTGACGTGGTTGGGGCCACACCAGACTCCAAGGTCCGCGTCGTCGGTCTCGCCGGGCCCGTTCACGCGGCAGCCCATCACGGC
>JANOFL010000255.1:0-1597 GCA_031405895.1 Planctomycetota bacterium | reverse complement strand
GTGTCGGCCTGCAAAAACTTTGTATTTAGACGGGGGGGGCCATTTTTTTTTTTGGGCGCGCGCCTGGGCCACTCCCCTCGGTGCCGGCCCAAAACGGGGTCGGGCTCCCCCCCTGCCGCTCGCCAAAACATCTCAGTTGTGGCCGCGAAGTGTAGAGCGGTTTTTCGTGATTTGCCCCGCTTTGGCTGGACAGTCAACCGTTCCTGGCCGGGGGGCCATTTTTCGTTTCTGGATTCAAGCAATGAATGAACTCTATCTGACGCTGGTCTGGCTGACCGGTTGCGGACCGTTCGCCCAGCTGGGCGGACCTCCACGCCCGGGCGCTGGAGCAGCCGATGCCGCGGGTACGGCCGCTGGTGGGGGCGCTGCTCCCGCCGCTGGCGATCCGTTCGGCAGTCTCTGGACAATCATGCCCATGATGCTTGGCATCATGCTGATCTTCATGCTGATCTCGGGTCGCCCGCAGAAAAAAGAACAGCAGCGCGTGCAAAAGCTTCTTTCAGACCTGAAAAAGAATGACCGCGTCGTCACGGCCGGCGGCATCATCGGCTGGGTCCAGAATGTGGCACCCGACAGCAAGTTCGTGACGCTCCGGATCGACGAAGAGAAAAACGTCAAGATGCAGGTGCTTAAACAGTCGATCGTCCGCGTGTTCGAGGACGAGACTTCCAGCGAGGGCCCGGCCAAGCCGGCCAGTTCATTACAGAGCTGAGCCGCCCTCGCCATCACCCGACGGTGCCGGAACTTCGCGATTCAGCGCGACAGGTTCCGGCGAACCGCGGGAACCGACCAGACCAACCGCCAACCACGGACGTACGCATGTTTTCCGGATTCTGTTTTTCGGCGCTCCTGCCCCTCGTTGTTGGTCAGGCCGGCAGCACGCCGACGGTGGCCGAGCCGGCGTGGTATGTGCGGTTCGTTCCGCTGCTCGTGGTGTTGCTGCTGCTGGCCGGTTGCTTTTATGTCGGGAAGCTGTTGGCCGGCAGGTGGCGGATGCCCGATTACGCGACACGGATCGGCGTGATCCTGACCGCGTTGACCTTTTCCGTGCTGGTGATCGGCACCAAGTGGCCGCCGCGCTTCGGCGTCGACCTCTCCGGCGGAATCAACATGATCGGCCAGCTGGACACCAGTGTCTGGGGCAAACAGGAAGCGGCTTCGATGGCCGGACAGGCCAAGGTAACAGCCAAAGACATCATTCCCACGCTGCGCGACCGCGTCGACCCGTCCGGCACCAA
The DNA here is from genome assembly GCA_031405895.1 of Planctomycetota bacterium. GTDB lineage: Bacteria > Planctomycetota > Planctomycetia > Pirellulales > Pirellulaceae > BJ22. Next base: position 359 of record JANOFL010000255.1, on the reverse strand, counting down.
GGAAATCATCATCCGGGCGCTGGGCGACGACAAGATCGAAGTCATCATGCCGAGGGTCGAACTGGCCGAGGCGATGGACATCTGGAACCGCCTGGCCCAGACCGGACATCTGCAATTCCGCATTCTCGCCGACAGCCTGTTCCACAACGGCGAAATGACGATCGCCGCCGAACAGGCCAACCGGGGAATTCGCGGTGCCCGGATCGTCAAGAAGAACTCGGACGGCTCGGAAACCGTGATCGCCCGCTGGTACGACCTGGCACGGGTGGCGGCCGATGGCCCGCCCGACCCGGACCGCCCGCTGGCGATCAAGGAAGTGCCTGGTGAACGGAACCTGGTCCGCGACCGCGAGACCGGCC
>JANOFL010000204.1:0-3119 GCA_031405895.1 Planctomycetota bacterium | reverse complement strand
CCAACGTCAATGAGCTTGGCCTGTCCGCCCGGGCTCACGACAAGGTCCTCCGCGTCGCCCGCACGATCGCCGACCTCGCCGACGCGCCGCAAATCGCACTTGAACACCTCGGCGAAGCCATCAACTACCGCCACCTCGACCGCCAGTTCTGGTCCTGACGTGGTGGCAAAGCTCCCGCTTTGCCAGTCTGCCTGGGGAAGCCCGTGCCGTCCGACCAGTCGGGAGCCTGGTCGCCACGCCAGTTTGGACTTTGCCAGTTTGGACTTTGCCAGTTTGGACTTTGCCAGTTTGGACTTTGCCAGTTTGGACTTTCGCGGAGCGAAAGGCGACACTCCCCTCGTTCCCGGGCTCCCGCCCGGGAATCCCGGCGCGCCGGGAACCAAAGGCTCCGCCTTCCCGCCGACTCCGTCTTCCCACAGTCTCGGCTCTTTTCGTCGGCTCCGCCTTTTCACTCCCCTTTCCCACCTCCCGCCCCCGCCATCGTTGACATCACCCGTCCAGCCGGGTACTTTTCTGGGCACCCTTTTTGCGGGGCTGTAGCTCAATTGGGAGAGCGCTTGCATGGCATGCAAGAGGTCGAGGGTTCGACTCCCTTCAGCTCCATGTTGACGGTTTTCGTGCGGGATGGGGGCGGCCGCCACATTACTCCGGAGCGACAAAGACATTGTGAGCACGGCCGAACCCGGCCATGTACGTCACATAGTCGATCTGGTCCACCCGAGACCACGCCTTGCCGGCCCTGATCATCGGCGACAGGCTTTTAAGTCGGGTCAGAAGTGCAGTCCGGCTATTCTGGTCGATCGACGACGCGTGCACATACCCGGCCCGCAGCCCTTCGTTGTAGGCGTTGTTGCCCGCCTCGCTGATCGACTCGTCGAATGGATTGATGAAGGGCGGGCTGGGGCTGAAAAAACGTGAAATGACATGATCCCAGTGCCAACCCAGCAGCCGCATCACAAAGCCGCGCGAGAAACCCGACTGGAATTTGTCCTTTTTCACCAGGGCTTTGGCCTCCGCGTAACCGGCCCCCATTGCTGCCCAGACGCCGACCCAAACGGCCAGTGGCACCACGAGCGTCGTCACGAGACCACCCGCACCGATCAGCAATGAACTGGCCCGCAGCTGGGCGATTCCGGACGCCAGGGCTCTTGAGGCCGAAGCTGCTTCGCCAGCCTGCCAGCCGACCATCAACCGTGCGATCATCGGCTCGTAGACCGTTTTCATGGCGTAGTCGGCTGACGCAAGAAGCCTTCGTGTAACTTCGGCGGTCGTTTGTGCAGCTGGCATTGGAAACTCGCTTCCAGGATTGAACTGTTAAAAAAAACCAGGTGGCTGGCTGTCTACCGATCAGCCTTCCGTGCTCCCCACCCCTCCATGCGGAATCCCCGCGGCAAACCCCTGGCAGATTCCGGAAAAAAAGGGCTGGACCAGCGGGGAGTGGCGGGGCCGGCCACAGAAGGGCACAAAGACCACAAAGGGTCCGGGCCGTTGACTGGCGGAAATCGGCAATCGCCCGTCAAGTCCCGATTGTTGGCCGGAAATCGCCAAAGCCTTTTGTGCCGTCGGTGCTTTTTGTGGTCAAGCGGCATCGACGGCACCCCCATCCCGGCCTTCCCCCATCGAAGGGGAAGGGGAAGAAGGGAGTTTGGGATTAGGCGCGGGGAGCCAATGAGCAAATCCAGGAACCGGGAAGTACCAGCTCGCGGCCCGAGTTTTGAAGTTGCGATTCAACACCAGCCCGCAGCGCAAGCAAGGGAAAAACAGCAATCAGACTGTCCTTGCTTGCGCTGCGGGCTGGTATTGTCATGGCGATCAACCGGGCGTGTTGCAGCAGGCTCCAGCCATCTTGGCGGGGAGCGCGGCGGGGTGTTTGGCGAGGTGGAGCTGTTCGATCAGGCGGGTGTAGCCTTCGGACATCGAGTCGACAGAGGCTTGGGTGACGACGAGCTCGCGGCCGGTTTGGCCGAGGCGGAGAGAGAGCGCCGGGTCGCGGAGAAGTGTGAGCCAGCGGGTGGCGGCGGTGGCCGTGTCGTCGCGGTCGTGGAGGTAACCGGTTTCGCCTTCGCGGACCGACTCATTGATCGAGCCGACCCGCGGGGCGACGACGGGACGGGAACAGCTGAGGGCCTCGAGGATCGAGACCGGGTTGGCTTCGTTGTCGCTGCTCAACGCGAACAGGTCGAGTATCGAGAGCACGCCCGGGATGTCGTCCGTCGTCCCGGTCATGCGAAGACGGCTGGACAGGCCAAGTTCGCTGGCCCGTTGCTCGATCGCGGGACGCAGCGGGCCGTCGCCGGCAATCACGAGGTGCAGGTCGGGCAACGACTGGCTGACGCGGGCGGCGATCTCGAGCCAGCGGAGGTGGTTCTTTTCACTTCGCAGGGCGGCAACGATCCCCGCGACGGGGGCCGTTTCCGGGATGCCAAGCGACTGGCGGAGTTCGGCTCGCCGCCGCGGGCAGAACTGGAAGCGGGCCGTGTCGATGCCGTTGGGGATCACGAAGACCTTGTCGCGGGGGAACCGCAGCTCGCGGACCATGAAGTCGCCGTGCTGGCGGGCGACCGCGATGAAGCCGTCCGTGATCGGTGTCAGCCGCCGGTTGAGCCAGCCGACGCCATCGGGCCAGCCCGTTGAATGGAGTGCCGACAGGATCACGGGCACGCCCGCCGCTTTCGCAGCCAGCCGGCCCCAGAACATCTTGTCGCCCGCGCCGACCGTGATGACGGCATCGGCCCCGCGCTCGCGGAAGAGTTTTGACAGCCGCCGGAGAACGAGCAGGTCGTACTTGCCGCGGATCAAGTGGCTGTGAACGGGAATCTCGGCCGCGATTCGCTCGCCCAGCGGGCCGGGGTCTTTCAGGCAGACGATTTCGGGTTCGATCCGTGAACGGTCAACGCGGCGGACGAGGTTGACGAGCAGCGTCTCGGCCCCGCCAACCGGCATGGAGGTGATGACGAAGAGGGTTTTGATTGGTGGGCGGTGGGACATGGATGGCAGAGGGGCGTTTGGCGAAACCGGTGCCGATGGAGTTCCAGCCGCGGCCCCCCCCTCCCCCGGCCCCTCCCCACCCAATGGTTCCGGGAAGACCGGAACCATTGGGTGGGAAGGGGGAAGAGATG
>JANOFL010000243.1:0-3307 GCA_031405895.1 Planctomycetota bacterium | reverse complement strand
CCCGACCACTTTACGCCAGCCTGCAGGCGTCAAGTCCTGAAACGGCGACCAGCGGCGTTGTGGCACTGATTTTCTGGAGCTGTTTTGCGTTCTCGATTGCCCAAGGTCTTTATGAAGCGGTGATCAATCCGATGATTGCCCAGCTCTATCCGGAGAACCAGACACACTACCTCAATGTCCTCCATGCGAGCTGGCCGTTGGGAATGATCATTGGCGGATTGATTGCGTGGGCCACGATTGGAGGGAACGCGCTGTTTCCGGTGGCCCGCTGGGAGATCCCGCTGACCAGTTTCGCCCTGTTTGTCCTGCTCTATGCCTGGCTGGCCTTTCCGGCGAAATTTCCTCCAACAGTCGCCAGCAAGAGCCAGGATTTCGGCCGGCTGTTTTCCTGTTTTCTGTCACCCGTGTTTTTTGTGCTTTTGCTGCTCCACGCCTGCATCGGCTACGTCGAGCTGGGTGTCGATTCGTGGGTTACCAAGCTGCTGGAAAACCTGATGCCCTATTCGATTCTGGTCCTTGTCTACACGTCGTTCCTGATGTTTGTGTTGCGGTTTTTCGCTGGACCGATCGTGCACAAGATCAATCCGATTGGCCTGTTGCTGGCCAGCTCGGTGATAGCGTGTGGCGGCCTGATCTGGCTCGGATCGGATATCAAAAGTGTCGGTATGATCTTCGCAGCGGCGACGTTCTACAGTTTCGGCAAGGCCTTCCTCTGGCCGACGATGCTGGGGGTCGCTGGCGAGCGATACCCGCAAAGCGGTGCCGTTGCGATGGGGGCACTGGGGGCGGCAGGCATGCTGACCGTGGGGCTGCTGGCCGGACAGGCGATTGGCTACAAGCAGGCCAACAACTTTTCGGCTCACCTGAAGGCCACGGCTCCCGACACGTTTTCGCGCTACGCTGCCGTCGAGGAAAAGCAGTTCCTCTGGTTTCCGGCCTATCGGCCACTGGAACCGGACATCACCAATGCGGCCAACTCGGCCAAACCAGTCGACGGCAAGATCGACCTGTCTGGCTTCGAAAAACTCAAGGCTGGACTCGACGAACAGAAGGATTCCGCCAAGGATGCCGAGGCTCGCAATCAGGTGACTGAAAAGCTCAAACGGATCGATGAGGTACTTCTGCCCAACGTGAATCAGGACGCGCCGCAGATCCAGCAAGCCAATCTCTTCGGCGGACGAAGGGCGTTGACGCTGACTGCGGCGGTTCCGGCCGTGATGGCAGTTGGGTACCTGATCCTCGTGCTCTGGTTCGCGGCGAACGGTGGTTATCGCAAGGTGGAACTGGAGTCGTGAACTGGCGGTCTTGAGACTTGAGAGCCGATCCGGCAACCGCCGGAGTCTGACGCCAAATTGCCCGGTCTTTGGAGCGATTTGGAGTCTGACCCCTTTCTTCGCCTCTGCGCGGTTCTCAGACAGGCTCCTGCTCCCCTGGCTTCGTCGGCCCCTGGAGAGTCGCGTTGCCGTCGCGTGAAACCTGAACGGAAACCCTGCCCGGCAGTTCGAGCCTGGCGTCACCGCCTTCACGCAGAAGGTACCTGGTCAGGTGCGTCCAGCTTGCGCGGTCCATCGGCCCCAGCGGCCAGCCCTGTTCGCTCCAGAGCAGGTGCAACAGGGACTGAACCACCAGCGGCCGCGCAGCGCGCAGCGGTTTTAGTACGATTCGTACCATGGCGGTATTTCGTTCGGGCTCGCAACGCTCCAGCAAGCGGCGGGCTTCGTCGTCGAGCAGCGCCACAACCTCCCGCGCTTCGTGGGCCAGTTCACCCAGCCGGACCGGAACTGCGCGGCCAAACCGCTGCCTGAGCAGGGGCACGACCTCGTGACGAACCCAGTTTCTTGCCGGTCCCGAATCGTCGTTGCTGCGGTCCCGCCGGAACTCCAGCCGCTGGGCGACCGCGTACGCCAGCAGGTCGGCCTTCCCGATCCCCAGCAGCGGGCGGACCAGGGAAATGCCGTCGGCCAGCGGCCGGCTGACAGGAATTCCGCGCAGACCGCGCAGCCCCGTGCCGCGCATCAGCCGGAACAGGACCGTTTCAGCGTGGTCGTCGGCATGATGGGCGGTCAGGACCAGCCGCACACCCCGATCTCCCGCCAGCCGCGCCAAGGCGTGATACCGCAACTGGCGCAAAAGGCCTTCGCGCGGCAAGCCGGCTGACGGTTCGCCCGACGGCGCGACTGCCAATGCAAACGCCGCGCCCCATTGGCTGGCCAGCCGGCTGACCAGTTGCTCATCCGCATCCGAGTCGGCTCCGCGCAGCTGGTGGTTGACGTGGGCGAGATAAAGGGGCGGCGCGGCAGCCGGGAACGATCCGGCCTTTCCCGCCGACCGCGCGACTTCGATCACGGCATGGGCGAGGGCGACACTGTCCGGCCCGCCCGAGACTGCGATCATCAGCCCGCCCGGACCCCAGCGATCAACCGGCAGGCAGCTTCGCACCGCCGCCAGGGGGCAAGCCGGAAGGGCCGGGTCGCCATGATTCTCAGGCCCCTGGCGATTTGCTAACATGCGTCCCAGCCGGCGATGTGCCGGTGCAAAATACGAAGATCAAGTCCTGGACGGGCGCACGGCGAGCCGGATCGGCTGGCCCGGTTGCCAGTCCCTGGCGATCCTTCTGGCGATTGTAATGCAACAAGCTGCAAACGGACCTCTGGATTCCGGACCCGCAGTTCAATCCGGGACGTTGGACAATTCGGGCCGGCGGCTGACGGTTTGCCGGCTGGTGATGCTCGCTGCCGTCCGGACCTTCGGCGTTTTCGGTTCGGCAGACGATGGCACTCCGCAAGTATCCCGAACAAAAGTCCGCGGTCCGAAACAGGTTTTTCCCAAGCTGTCTGGTTCTGGTTCAGACCGGTTCCCTGCCTTGGCAGTTCCGATACCGCCAGGCGATCGCGCTGGTTGCGGCGGAGGCCAGCCGTTCGGGCCGGGGAACGGTCAGGCAGGTGGCGCATGGCGACCTGTCCGCCTTGACGGGGGCTTGTCGCTGGAGTTTGAGTCGGGCTCAACGAACGGAGCCCCACTCCGCGACGGATTGCTTTGGCGGTTTGGGAAGCACTGCTGAATGTTCGGGCAAAGCTTGTTGGCACTGCGTTGTGTGAGGATTGGCGGGTGACGGAGGTGACGGGTCGGGCAGGCTGCTGAGAGCGCTTCTCCAGAAATAATGGAGGGGCCGAATGTTGAACGAAATTCTTTTCGGGGCCGGGGGGCTGGCCCTCGGGCTGCTGCTGTTCTGGCTGTACGGGTACCTGCTCCGTCGCGATGCCCGCGCCCGGGCCGGATCGATCGTCGACCAGGCCACCAAAGACGC
>JANOFL010000222.1:0-14714 GCA_031405895.1 Planctomycetota bacterium | reverse complement strand
GGTTTTTGCCGCAGCAATACCAGCCCGCAGCGCAAGCAAGGGAAAAGCAGCCCCCAGTCCGGTCCTTGCTTGCGCTGCGGGCTGGTATTGAGCTGCAACTTCAACAAGCGCGGGCGGAGTCGGGCTTTTTCAGTCGTCCTCGCCCGAGTTGTTTTCCTGGGCCGGGGCGACCTGTTGGCGGCCGGCGCGTTCGGAAATGACTTGGGGCGGCGGTTCGGCGGCGGGCGGTTCGGCGGCGGGCTGGGCCGGCTGTTCGGGCGGCTGGGTCAGCTGGTCGGCTTTGGACTGCAGCATGGTCCGCAGCAGTTTTTCGAGATTCTCGCCACGCTGGCCGAGGTCGACCCGGACGACTTCGGTGACGCCGGTCGGCCGGGCCGCCTGGTCAAGCTGGTCGATCAGGCCGGAGACCATTTTCAGGATGGCTTCGCTCTGGCTTCCGGTTGCCGAGACGATGATGGTGTTGGTGACCTGATCGACTCCGAGCGAGATGTTGCCGGAAAAACTGAACGGTCGGGGCGGCGGCGGGGCATCGGCCGAGTCCTTCTTGTCACCCTCGCCAGAGGGAGGCGTCTGGAAAGAGCTGTCGGTCGCGCTTAGCAGGTCGCGGTAAACTTCCTTGACGGTGGCGACCAGCAGGTCGGCCTTGGTGTACCGGATCTTGATCAGCTGGGTGCGGCGGACATTGGTCTCCTTGCGTGGCTCAGGCACGTCCCAAAGATCGATGAGTTGACCGATGGTTTCAAGATCAGCGTCGTCGGCACCCTGGACAATGATCGATTTGGTGTCGATATCGGCAAGGAACTTGAGCGGCGGGCGGTTGTCGAGCGAGTTTTCCGGCTTGGTGTCCTGTTGGGGCGACATGTCGTCAAAGTACCAGCTGAAGAAGGCGTTGTTCTGGGACTTGGGCGGCTCGCGGTTGCGGAAGTAGGTGCCCAGCTTGCCGCTGATCCAAAGCGCGTCGGCGTGTTCGACGTGAAAAATCTCGAACTCGCGCCGCGGTGGCTTGAACTCGGCCATCATCCGCTCGAGCCGGTCGAGCGCGGCGAGGTTGTCGGAAAAAAGCACAAGATTGCCGCGTGAATCGAAGCCAATCCGGACGGCATCCTTGTCGTCGCTTCCGTCACGTTCGCGCGCGCCGCCCGCTGGAACATCCAGTTCGTCCATGCGGGGTGCCGGCGCCGACACGGGTTCCTGCTGGCCGGCGGACGCGGTCAGGCCAGAACCAGCGTCCGGATTGGGACCGGCAACGAAGGAGATGGCTGGACTGGTTTTGCTGGCGGCGGAATGGCCGGCCCGGCTGGCCTGTTCCAGCATTCCGATCCGGGGGCCAGCGGCTTTGCTGGCGGCGGACTTCGCGGGCGTGACCGTGTCGTTCTCTTCCGGCGTCACCAGCGGGCCCGGCCTGGATGCGTCGGAGCCGGTTCCAGTGTCTGGTGGCTGGTCTGGCGAAGCGTCGCCCGACGGCCGTTCCGGTTCGGTGTTGAACTCGTCGGCCGAGGGAAGGATCAGCGGCGTTGCCTCGCCCTGCTCCCACATTGCCTGGATCCGTTGCAGGTATTCCAGCGTTTCGGGGCCGCGCGAAGCGTCGATGGTCCGGATGCGGGAATTGTTGCGGGTCTGCTCGCCCGGCAATTCACCCAGCTTGTCCAGCAGCTTGTTGACTTCGCCACGCTCAAAATCGTTGGCCCAGATCAGGACCTGATTGTCCTTGACGTTGGCTCCTACCCGGAACTTGTCAGTGCTCTTTTCCTCTTCCTGGCCTTCATCCCACCAGTAGTAGCGGCGATTGCTGTTGCTGTCCTCTTTTTCGTCGAGACCCATCATCGTCCGGATGGTGCCGGCGACATCGGCGGCGCTGTGTTTGCGCAATGGGATGACATCGAACTGGCGGGCGCTGCCGTCGAGCCGGTCCTTGAGCTGCTGGATGACCATGTGGTCGAACAGGGAGGCCGTGACGATCACGGCCTTGTTGGGTTTGTCGACCTGCAGTTTCGTGGTCGGTTCAAGGGCATCCAGTTCACGCAGCGCGTCGATGAACTTTTGCGGGTCGAGCGAGGCGAGGCGGTAGACCCGAATCCGGCTGGTCAGGCTGTCGATGGAAGCATCGTCCGGGGGCACGTCCACCCGTTTGATGAAGATTTCGATCACGGCCATCTTGTCGGGCAGCGCATTGACCAGCAGGCAGTTGCGGCGGGTGTTGGCGTAGATCGAAATCACGGATGAGCGGGCCGGGGCGGGTGGGGTGACGGTCTGTCCGGCCGCCTGGGCGGCAATGGCCGCCTGTTCGGCCGCCGCCCGCGCCGCCAGTTCCTGAACCGCCAGTTCATGTTGCTGCTGGATGATCTGCTGGAGCTGTTCAGGCGTCAGGTTGCCCGAGGGAACCGACCGCTGGCCGAGAAAGATCTCCAGCTGTTCCTTGACCGTTTCAGCCCGGACCCAGGTGAGCGTGAATTCCCGGGCAAGGTTGTTCTGGACTTCGGCCGACTGTTCATCGTTGAGCAGACGATGGAGTTCGAGCAGGTTGCTGGCCGAGTCCATGGCCTCAATCCTGTTGGTCGAGGAGAGGGCCGTCAGTTTGCCGTTCTTTGAAAGGAGCACCTTGAGCTCCTCGAGCATGGCTTCGGCGAGCAGGGTCCGGAGCAGGAATGTCGTCCGCACAAAGCGGTTGGGTGGCAAAGTTTCGAGGGCCGAGACCGCGACCCGCGGCACGAGGGCCGGGTTGATGCCTTCCACCTTCGCCACCTGCAGCATCCCCTCGAATTCCAGCAGCGTGTAACCGCGCATCAGCAGGTGGCGGTTGAAAAGGTCGCGGGCTTCAGCCAGTGTGTAGGGCCGCTGGGTCGAGATGTTGAGCGTATCGTCGGGAAGCTCCTGCCAGTCGAGCGACATCGACGAGACTTCGGCCAGCCATTCAAGCAGCTCCGGCCACGGCTGGCCTTTGAACTGGAACTCGATCGTGCCGTCTTCGCCTGCACGGGCCTTGAACTCTTCCGGGTCGGCCTCGAGCTGGGGGCGGTCGGAGCGTTTGACCGAGCCCACAGCCGGCGTCTCGCTGGTTGTGGCCGCCGCGTCGCCTTCGGGAGTGGCAGCCGCTTCGGTGGCCGGCAGTCCGGCGGCCGCAGCTTCGTCATCCGTCAACAGGACCGCGCCTTCAGGCAGTGCGGCACCCTCGGGGAGGCTGATCTGCGCGACGGAGCCATCGGGCAGCTTCACCGTCCGCGCGACAGCCCCATCGGCGTTCGCGAGTTCCTGCACGACCATGCCCTCGATCGGGACGGGCGTTTCCTGGCGCGATCCGGCCAGGTTTGCGCCGGGAATCCAGCACAGGAAGCCAGCGAGCAGCGCGGCCAGCCGGCAGGGTGGTTGGTTCAGCATGATGGGCAAGCCAAATCTCGAATCGATCAGTCCGCGAACCACTGATTATGACTGGTCCGGCAAGGGAAAGCAAAACCAGCCGGACGGCAGGCGTAACCGGTGCGTAACGGCAAAAATGCGCACAAACAGTCGTTAAAACCGGCCTGCTGGCGCGAAACGGATTTCGCGTTGAGTTTGCTTTGTAGTGGAAGGGCGCAACCCCTCCGCCCCGCGCGCCAACAATCAGGCAGGGCCGGCACAGGATAATCGCGCCCGAAAGCCGTCGTCCCAGGCGGCCGCGATGGAACGCAGGTTGTCAGGCATGGTGGCGCGGATTGGTGCGCGGTCGCCGGACGGCTGGCACCGTGCCGCTACAGGGATCAACCCTTTCGCGCTTCATCCAGCCACTGGTCGGTGCTGAACGGGTCGGCCTCGCGGCAGGAGGTCTCGAGGGCGAAGGCCAGATTGCCCATTTCTTCCTTCCACAAGTCATGCTCCATCCCGGCCGGGCAGACGAGGGCCAGTTCGTCGATCAGCAGCACGAGCCGCAACAGATGGCGGAAGAGCACACCCTCCTGTTTCTGCAATTTCGCGCAGACGATGTACTGGTTGAAATCGCCACCCTGGGACAAGAGTTCACCGGCGACCCAGCAAGGCCGGACACGCAAGTCGGTCACGCCCGGGAACTGGAGCTGGAACAGCCGCTGAAGCTTGTGGGCCAGCGTCAGGACACGCGGTGCACGTTCTTCCCAGCGTCCCGGCCGGCCGTCATCGTCTTCTTCCGGCGGCCGGCCAAACAGTTCATCCGCGGTTGCGAGACCGGTCTGCAGCAGCACCGGATCGAGCCGCTGTTCGGCCAGTGGACCGCGCGGCAAGGTCTCCAGCGGCGGCACTTCGACCGCCGGGCCAAGCGAACCGGTCAGTTCCAGCTGGCTTTCAAACGCCTGGATTCGCTCGTTGCGATCCGCGATGGCCATATGCTCCATCAGGAACAGCCCATAGAGCGGGTGGACACCGCGCAGCCGCGTCAACAGCTCCAGCCTGGGATTATTGATGACGCGCTCGGGCCGGTATTCGCTGGCGGGATCCTGGGCGACAGCCGGTGCCGCGCGCGGAGTCGCCGGTTCGCTCCTGCCGCTGATTTCCGGCACCGGATCGCGGCGGCGCTGTCCCAGATTGAGGGTCAGTCCCGATAGTGACGATTGGGCTGGTTCCGCGAGCACTTCGGAGTCTGCGTCATCCTCGGCCGGCACCGGCTCAACGTCCGGCGGTACCGTCCCCGGTTCAGGCAACGGCACCGCGCGCGGAAAAGGTGGCGGCGGTTCGAGCTCGATATAGCCCGCTCGCCAGAGCGTTCCCAGCATGCGGGTCAGGTCTTCGTCGGCGATCTCGGCGGCCCGGTCGCGGAACAGCCGTTTCGCCACCAGTTTCCTGAGCGTCGCCACATCGCCCGAAAACTCCAGCAGCCACGCGAGCAGCCGCCACGTCAGCGGACCACGGCTTTCGAGGTTGCCAGCTTTCGCCGCGACCAGCTGCTGGAACTGCGGCTCGTTCCAGTACTGAAACCCTTCCCGCCGGCGGGGCATCTTTTTCTTCAGCTCTTTCCGTGCCCGCAGCAAGCCGGGGTCTTTGGTGTCCTCCGGAATCTGTTTCATCTTTTCCTGCCAGCGGCCGATCCGGACATCGTCTTCGTGGGCGAGGGCAAAGACGAAGCCGCGGTCGTCGAACTGCGGGCGGCCGGCGCGGCCAAACATCTGGTGGGCAAGGGAAGGCTCGATCAGCCGCATCTTGCCCGGCGGACCCTTGAGCAGGGTCGGCAAAAGCACGCTGCGGGCCGGCAGGTTGATCCCCGCGGCCAGCGTTTCGGTACAGACGCAAACGCTCAGCAGCCGCTGCTGGAAAAGATCTTCCACGATCCGCCGGTAACGCGGCATCACACCGGCGTGGTGGACTCCGATACCGCGTTGCAGGATTGCCCGCAGCTTGGGCCCGGCACCGCGTGACCAGTCGTGCCGCTCCAGTTCCACGGCCAGCCGTTTTTGCTGGTCGGGCGAAACGACCTTTTTGCCCTTGAGCAGCTCAGCTACCGTCCAGCACTGCTCGCGGTTGAAACAGAACACGAGGGCCGGCGTCAGCCGCGCATCGTCGCGGCTGCCGAACATCAGCTCGATCTGTTCATCCAGCAACTCATCGCCCACCCACTGGTAGGTCAGCGGCACTTTGCGGTCGAAGCTCTCGACCAGCTTCAGGTTGCGGCCGTGTCGCGTTTCCAGCCAGCGGTTGAACTCATAGGCGTTGCCGACCGTCGCGCTGAGCAGCAGGGTTTTCACTTGCGGCGGGAGGAGCGCCAGTCCAAACTCCCAGACGATCCCCCGTTCGGGATCGTTGAAGCTGTGGAATTCGTCCATCACGACGGCCCACACGTCACAGAAGTCAAACGCCTCACGATGGAGCAACCGGTTGAGCAGAATCTCGGCAACCACCACCTGGACCGGGGCCGACGGGTTGATTTTTCGGTTCCCCGTCGCAAGGCCAATGTCATCCGGATGGAAGCCCCACCGCGCGGCGGCCGTTTGCAGCTCGCGAAACTTCTGGTCGGTCAACGCGATCAGCGGCGTCGTGTAATACGCAGTCTTGCCGAGCTTGAGCGCCTCGAAAATCGCGGCCTCGGCGATCAGCGTCTTGCCGGTCCCCGTCGGCGCGCAGACCATTACGCCCTGCTCGCAGGTGAACCACGAAAGCAGGGCTTCTTCCTGGACCGGGTAAGGCACGAACTGCAGCTGGTCGAAATAGCCCGTCGCAATTTCGTCGCGCTGGTCCTGCAGGCTGGTTGCGGGCTGGCTCAATTCGGGTTCCTGACGGCTGGTTCTTTGCTTTCGTAGCGGAAGGGCGTCAGCCCTCCGGCCCCAAGCGTGTTCAATCTCCAACGACGTCGCGCCCGCAAAGTCGCCCCAGACTACCCGAACCAGCCCGGCCAGCCAGCGCCCGAACCCTTGTTCAGTTCCTCGCGTAACCGTGCAGTCAGGACTTCAAGTTGGCGAGCGAGTGGCGGCGTGCGGAGGCAAGGCCAATCATGCGGAACCGGAAACGGCGCTACCGGGCGCGACCCAAACGGCGCGGTGGCATGCATGTTGCTCATGGGCTCTTCCTTGAATCGCTCGGCCTGCTGGCCCTGCTGTCAGCCGTTGCCGCGCTCGGCCGCAGCTACTGGTTGGCACCGGGTTCTGGCCCAAGTCCGGCCATCGAGGCACAACCGGGCGACCATTCCATGGCCTCAACGCTGCCCAACTGGCTCACGCGAGGGCTGGACTGACCGGCTCGGCACAAGTCGCGACCGCCGGGATCACCTTGACTGAGGCAACCCCTTTTGACGCTGGAGCAGTGAAGGCTGCCGGAACCTTGATCAAAGGCACGGGCATTTGCACCCGATGCGCCGCGATCAGGCAGACGTCGCTGATCCGGTCGAGCGAGAAAGTCCGGACACTTTCGCGGGAAAGGCAAAGCGCCCGCAGGTAGCCCTTTCGCTCAACCAGCCGGGTCGGGCTGACGTAGCGGATCGTCTGCCCTCCCGCTTCGTCCGTGTAGAGCATCCGCACGATCCATTCGTCCGGGTTCAGCTGGGCCCGGTACATCCGGCCCCGTTCAAGGGTGGTCATGGCAGCGAGGGGGGTGTGACCTGGTTTCTCACACCCCAAGTATCCGCTCCAGCACTGACACCGTTGGTCCCTGGCCCCGGGATCGATCAAGAACGGCCGGAATCAGCCGGCCAGTGCGGATAATAGGAGTCGAACCTACACGCCCTTGCGGGCACTAGAACCTGAATCTAGCGCGTCTGCCAGTTCCGCCATATCCGCTGCAGAAAATCCGGCCGGCACAAGCCGCCGCCGGGCTGGAAATGCCGTTATACGGCACGGAATGGACGTTGTCCAACCGGGTCGGGTTCGCCGAAATAAATGGCCCTGTTCGTACTTGTACTCAGTCCCGGCGCGCTGGGACGGTACTCGTAATCGTAATCGGCGTTTCCCGATTCGCGCAGAAGTACAGCGATTGACCGGTTGGCTTGAAAAGGATCACGATATTGGCGAGTTTTCGCGCCAACAGACTTCGACAGAAAGGAGAACACTGAACCGCCAGTGTGTCAGCCCGGTCAATACCGCGGCACCGACGGATCGATTTCCGTGCTCCACGCCTCGATCCCTCCACCCAGGCTGCGGGCGTGGCGGAGGCCGCTGGCCCGCAGCGCGGCGACGACATGGAAACTGCGGATGCCGTGATGGCAATAGACGACCAGCGGCACATCGGATGGGCAGCTGAACCCGGGCAGCCACTGGCGAATGGCCGATGTGGGACGCGAGCTGGCCCCGGCGATCTGGCAGAGCGCGAACTCGCCGGCTTCCCGACAGTCCACCAGTTCCAGCGGATCGCCTGCATCGAGCAGCTGTTTCAGTTCGGTACAAGAGATTTCCACGGGCACATCGTAGCCTGTGAACTCACTGTTTCTGTCCGGTGCCGACTCGTTGGGTTGCATGATGGTTTCGATGCGGCGATTGTGGCCGGCGCGGGCGGGCTTCGATTGTGTAACGGGCTGTCATACTCTAGCGGAACGGGCTGGTTCGGAAATGTGATCCAGTCGCGCGATTCGCAGCTGGAAGAACACAAGGCCATTTCTCCGAAACCCATGTCCGACACGCGCGAACTGGCACTCGAAATCGTCCAGCGGCTGCAGACGGCCGGGCATCAGGCCCTGTTGGCCGGCGGCTGTGTGCGCGATTTGCTGCTTGGAATCGAGCCGGACGACTATGACGTGGCGACCAGCGCCAGGCCGGAACAGGTCCAGGAGCTGTTTGGCCGGCGACGGACGCTGGCGATCGGGGCGGCTTTCGGTGTAATCGCTGTCCTCGGTGCTGACCGGAGGCGTCAGGTCGAGGTCGCCACCTTTCGAACGGATGGCGGCTACAGCGACGGCCGCCGGCCCGATTCGGTGACCTTCACCGATGCCCGCAATGACGCCCTCCGCCGGGACTTCACGATCAATGGCCTGTTCCAGGACCCGCAGACGGGAACCATTCATGATTTCGTCGACGGTCGACGCGATCTGGAAGAACGGGTCATTCGCGCGATCGGCGATCCGCACCAGCGCATCGACGAGGACAAGCTGCGGATGTTGCGGGCGGTCCGGTTCACGGCCCGGTTTGGTTTTGAACTCGACGGGGCAACCCGGGCAGCGGTGAGCGCCCACGCAGCGGAAATCCGGCTCGTCAGCGGCGAGCGGATCGGGGCCGAAATGAGAAAAATGCTCGAGCACCGCGCGCGGGCCGCGGCGGCGAGCCTGCTGGAGGAGTGCGGGCTGCTGCGCGAAGTCGTCGAAGACGCGGAGCTGCTCACGGCCAACCAGGCCAACTGGCGGACGCGGCTGAAATGGATGGCCGGACTGGGCGACCGCGCGACGTTTCCAGTTGCGGCGACCATGTTGCTCGGTCCCGTGATCAAGGACCACGGCGTGCAACCGCTGATGGACCGCTGGAAGCTCGCCACTGCGGAAGCCGCAGCCATCCGCTGGCTAGAGGAGCACTGGTTCACGCTGCTGAGGGCCAACAGTCTTCCCTGGTCTGCCATTCAGCCGCTGCTCGTTCATCCCGAAGGCCGCGGCGCTCTGCAGATCGCACTGGCCGCTGCCGGGCCGGACCAGGCCGGAGTCCGGCTCTGTCAGCAACGTCTCGCCTGGCCCGCCGAACGGCTCAATCCGGCCGTGCTGATCAATGGCGAATCGCTCAAGTGTCTGGGCCTTGCTCCCGGCCCGGATTTTGGCCGCATTCTCGAAGCGGTCCGCCGGGCCCAGCTCGATGGCGAGATTGGTTCGGAAGCGGAGGCCATTCAGGTCGCCCGGTCGTTGGCCGCGACCGGGTGAGATGCGATGAACGACTGTTCAGGAATTCTCCGCTGGTGAGTTCGGCCGGTCGGGCAACTCGAACCCAGGCCGGCCAGCCCTGCCAAGCAGCGAATTGGCCACCCCGGCCCCTTCTCCAATGAACTGGCCGGACTCCGCATTGAGCCGCAACTCGTGCCCGAGCCGCCACGAGTCGTTCACCTGCAGCTGATGGTGTTTGCCGAACGCTCCGGGAGCCGCCAGAAGGCGGCCGATCATCTCGCGCGCGCGGGGCGTTGAACCAAACGCGGCGCGAACCGCTTCGCCCTCGGCTACTGATCCGGTCCGGTAAGCGATGTTGGCCAAATGGGCCAGGCTGCTTGATCGCGAGGCCGTCGAGATGCCGCTCCGCAACAGTTCCGGTTCGCCGGCCAGCACCGCGTCCGCGAAGTTCTGCATGTGGGCGAAGGTCGCGTCGGAATGCGGCTCGGCCGGATCGGGATCAAACTTCAGCTCGCGGCCCCCGGCGAAAATGAACCGCCCGCCACCCCGGCCGCCTGCGAACCGGCCGGCTTCGGTCTCGATGATCACGCCCACGCCCACGTTGTCCGGTGCCGTTCCGCCATCGCGCAGGTCCATCACCTCGAATGAGAACGGTATGCCGGCCGCGGTCGTCCCGGCGCAGGCCATCACGTTAGGTGTATCTCCGGCGTCGTTCCAGGCGAACCGGTTCCCTGCTGCGATGATCGAGCGCGGCAACTCTTCCGGATCGCCCAGCGCCCAGCTCATCAGATCCCATTCATGCGGGCCCTGGTTGCCGACGTCGCCGTTGCCGGTGTTAAAGTCCCAGTGCCAGTCGTAATGCAGCTTCGGCCGCCAGACCGGCTTGTCTTCGGCCGGGCCCAGCCACTGGTCGTAGTCGATCTCGGGCGGAATCTCGAGCGGCTGGTCCAGCCGCCCGATTGGATCGCGCGGCCGGTGGCAGGTGCCATGGACTGAGAGCACCTTGCCAAACTCACCCGCCGACAGCCGCTGATAGAACGGTCGCAGGGCCGAGTCCGAGCGGTTCTGGAACCCGCCCTGGACACAGCGTCGGGTCGCTCGCGCCGCGGCGGCCATTGCAAAACTCTCGGCTACGTTGTGCGAGACCGGTTTCTCGATGTAAACGTGTTTCCCGGCCTGACAGGCGCGCATCGTCAACAGGGCATGCCAGTGATTGGGCGTCGCGGAAACCACCGCGTCGATGTCTTCGCGGCCCAACAGTTCATCCAGCTTTCCCGTCCGGGCGAGAGCGAGGTTTTCCGGCTCGAAGCCGGCCAGGATTCCCGCATCGACATCGCACAGCGCCACCAGCTGCATTTGCGGCACGGCCCGGACCGCCTCAATCAGCGACTTGCCGCGCCCGCCAAACCCGGCGACCCCCACCCGGACCTTTTCCCGCACCACGCCATGCCCGGCATGCGCCTGCAACGTCATTGCCGCCAGCCCAAGGGCCGACGTGTCTCGGATGAACTGGCGGCGGGTAAGCGTCATGGCGGGTCCCTCGTGACTGGACGGCAGAGCACCCCAGCATCCTGCCATGCCATTCGTGACCAATCAAGTTGCTCGACGCCGGAGGTCATTGCAACACGCCACGCGCCCATTCCCTGAACGAGGCTTGATTTCTTCAGCGACTGGAATTTGGGGACATCCGGGTTGGTGGCGACCGCGAGAGGAGTTTGCTAGTTTGACATCATGAGTCTTGCCGATATCGAGTCATTCCGACAGCGCCAGGCCGAGCTGGGCCAGTTCCTTACGCCAGCGCCCCTGGCTGACTTCATGGCCTCAATGTTTGGGCCGCTTCCTTCGCACGTCCGTCTGCTTGACGCCGGTGCGGGCGCGGGGGCACTGACGGCAGCATTCGTAGCGCGCTGCACCGGGGCCAAGGACCACCCCGTCAAGTCGATTGAGGCTGTCGTTTACGAGCGGGACGAGCGAATTCTGGACGATCTGGACTGGACGCTCACAGGCTGCGCTCGTTCCTGCGAACTTGCGGGGATCGGGTTTCAGGTCGATGTGCGGCGGGAGGACTTCATCGAGGCTGCTGCGGACGAACTATCTGGCAGCCTGTTCAGTCGCAAAACGGTGCTTTTCGACGCCGCAATCGTCAACCCTCCCTACCGCAAAATTCGCAATGAATCTTCCGAGCGAAAGACGTTACGCCGCGCCGGGATCGAAACCGTCAATCTCTACTCGGGCTTCGTCGGCCTGATCCTCAAGTTGCTCAAGCCAGGCGGTCAGCTGGTGGCGATCACGCCGCGCAGTTTTTGCAACGGGCCGTACTACCAGCCCTTTCGGCAACAGCTGGTCACTTCCGCCGGAATGCAGCGCATCCACGTCTTTGAATCACGCACCGCCGCATTCCGCAAAGATGCCGTGCTCCAGGAAAACGTGGTCTTTCACGCGATCAAAGCGGCGAAGTGGCCCGCAGAAGTCATCGTCTCGTCGTGCAGTGGCCAGGCTGGCGATCCGGTGATCGAGCGGCGGATTAGCGCCGAGGACGTCGTTCATCCCTGCGACAAAAGCCATTTCATCCACATCCCGACGGCACCCGCTCCGCGCGGTGCGGGTGGCCGACTCGGCCAACTGACTGCGCGCCTGGCAGATATCGGGCTCGAGGTCTCAACCGGGAGAGTGGTCGCTTACCGCAATCGGGAGTGGTTGCGATCAGGCCCTGGACCGAATGCTGTTCCCCTGATTCATCCCTGTCACTTTGGCCAGCCCAACGTTGGCTGGCCGGGCAAAGCCGGTCGCAAACCGGTGGCAATCGTTGCCAACGACCAGACTCGCCGCTGGCTGATACCGGCGGGAATCTATGTCCTGACAAAACGCTTTACGTCCAAGGAACAACCCCGTCGTCTCGTTACCAGCCTGCTTGACCCGAAGCTGGTTCCAGCGAGCTGGTTTGGAATCGAGAATCACGTGAACTACATTCACCAGGCGGGAGCAGGCTTGGACCGGCTGTTGGCGCAGGGCCTTCATGCCTGGCTCGGTTCAACGCAGGTCGACCAGTACTTCCGGGAGTTCAGCGGGCACACGCAGGTCAACGCGGCCGATTTGCGGAGCCTTTTCTATCCCGACCGGAACGCGTTGGTGGGACTGGGCCAGACAGTTTTGTCCGGAGAAATGAGCCAACCAGCGATTGACTCCCTGGTGGAAGAGATCTTGCATGCCGGCTAAACGAACTGGCCCGAACAAAACCGACGTGCGGACCAGGATCGACGAGGCGATTCACCTGCTGTCCGAACTCGGTTTCGGTGATCGGCAGCGCAATGACCTTGCAGCCCTCACGCTGCTGGCAATGCTTGGACTGCGCGCCAAGTCCACCTGGAAAGAAGCGACCGCTCCCCTGATGGGCATAACGCCGATCATCGATTTTATCGCGAGAGGGTTCGGTGTCCCGTACAAACCCAACACCCGCGAGTCGATCCGTGACGATGCCGTGAAGGTCTTCGAGTCCGAAGGATTGCTGGTGAAGAATCCGGATGCTCCGGATCATCCGACCAATAGCGGCAGGACCGTGTATCAGATCGAGCCCCACGCTCTGCGCTTGGTCAGGAAGTTCGGCTCCGGCGGGTGGAACGCAGGTTTGCAGAAATACCTCGCTGGAAAAGTCCAGCTCCGGGCGGAAATCCGTCGACTGCGTGTGACCCGCCGAGTTCCCGTCCGTTTGCCCAATGGTGTTGACGTCGGACTTTCACCGGGCGGACAGAATCCGCTCATCAAGGCAACCATTGAGGAGTTCTGTCCTCGCTTTAGCCCCGGCGCGATGGTGCTTTACGTCGGCGACACGGAGAACAAGTTTGTGCATCTTGAGGTTGCTGCGCTGGCAGAAATTGGCGTTGTACTCCCCCGCGCCGCGATGATTCCGGACTTGATTGTGAGCATGCCGGACCGCAACTGGCTGTTGCTCATTGAAGCAGTGACCAGCGCCGGGCCGGTAGATGGCAAACGTCGAATGGAGCTCAAGTCATTGTTTGCTGGTAGCACGGCAGGGCTGGTTTTCGTGACGGCCTTTGCGACCCGGACCGCATTCCAGCGGTTTGCGTCGCGGATTGCCTGGGAAACCGAAGTCTGGATCGCGGATGACCCGGAACACATGATCCACTTCAACGGTGAACGGTTTCTGGGTCCGTACCCGGATGCCATGCCTCGCGCATGACGGCTGGGAGGGTGGTCGGATTGCCGAAAAACCGGGTTCGCGTTGCCCGCTTGCCAAAAAAGCGGGAGCCCGGTTGGCTCCCGCTTGGTGGAATTCAGGCGAATCTGCCGTCGCAAACGACTACTTGATCGTTTCGCTGGTCAGGGTCTGGGCCGGCGTGGTTTCAGGGGTGCTGGTGCTGGCGGCGTTGAGCGCGACGAGGGCGGCCTTGTACTTTGCTTTCGCAAGGTTCAGGCGGGCCGTGTACTCGCAGGGGGTTTCCTGTTCGGCCACGACGAAAACCACGTCGGTTCCCGCTTTGGTGGCCATGTCTTTCGCAGTCACCGGGCAGTTGCAAGTTTCGGTTCCGACCTTGTAGGTCATTGCGACTTCGTCCATCGCCTTCGTGACCAGCTCGACCCGCTGGGCGGCCGAGTCTTCGCATGCGCAGGCCTGGCCGGCCACATAGGTCTGGCCCGAGACCGGACATTTCTGCGGTGCGGCGAAGGCAGTGACGAACGCCTCGGTCGATTCCACCAGGTTCGCGAAGGCGGCTTCTTCAGTGTCGAATGCCGTCTCGCCGACCTTGTAGCTGATCGGCAGTTCCTTGCTCTTGGCCATCGCACCGGCCGAACCGGCACAGCAGGCTTCCTGCTCACCGACCCAATAGTGAATCACCGGCAGGAGCTTCATCCCTTCGGTGATCGGGCAGGTCGCTTCGTCTGTTGTGGCCGTGCCGTCCTGAACGCCGTCCTGGGTCGAGACCAGTTCGGTCTGGCCTGGGCAGGCGCCGGCCTGGCAGCCCGCTTCCTTTTCCTGAGCCACAAGATTGCCGGCCACGAGCGCGACCAGTGTGAAAGCCATCAGAAAACGCTTCATGATCAAATCCCTCAACGAGAAAAAGAAACCGTAAACCAACCGCTGACCCCTGCGACGCCGATTGTACGACAACGGGTTCGCAAAACCGACAAGAGAATCCATCGGGAACCAGAATGACCTCACTCCCGGCCAGCGACCCGGATACGGGTCGCTTCACCGGAGATTCCCTTACCGTTCATCAACACGCCTCGAACATAGAGGCAAGAAAGGCCCCGGACAATGGAAGCCGAGTCGCGTGTAGTACAGCCTTTCACTCGCTGGCGAAACGCCCATTGGTGAATCGAATGCCTGCCGGATGGAACTGTGACAAAACAGCGCGGAACCAGCGCCCCGAGCTCGGCCGGGTCAAAGGCTATACCGCGCGGCCAGAATTGATGTTGGCGAGCGGCAGGGCGTCAGCCCTCCGTGTCGTGCGCGGGACACGGAGGGCTGACG
>JANOFL010000144.1:0-1749 GCA_031405895.1 Planctomycetota bacterium | reverse complement strand
ACCTGCTCGACTCACCCTGCAAGCTCGACTCACTCTGCCGCTATTGCTGTTTACCTGACATCCGGAAATCGACATCGCCTGAATGGAAGACCGCTGGTTACAGCTTCGGGTCGGACTGTTCGTCGTCCTCGCGGCGATCGTCCTGGGCCTGCTGATTTTTCTCAACAGCGAAGGCTGGAAGAGCCAGTATGCGCTGGCGGTGAAGGCCCGGACCGCGCCCGGCGTGACCCAGAACACCCCCATCCGCCGCAACGGCGTGCTGATTGGCCGGGTCGGTGAAGTCACCACCGATGATGAAGACGTGGCGATTATCCTGCGGATCAACAGTGACGCCAAGGTCTACGAGAACGAAATCTGCTCGATCGGCACGGACTCGTTTCTGGGCGACGCCGTGATTGAGATCATCCCCGTCGGTGCCGCCCAGCGCGGAGCCCAGCTCGCCCCCAATTCGGCGATGAAGATCGTCAGTGTCAAACGCAACCCGATGGAGATCGTCGATGTCGCGCTGAACCTTGAAAACGACATCGCCGACACGCTGCTGGCGATCCGGATGGCCGGCTTCTCGATCCAGGACGCCGGCGACGGAGTCCGCGGCCTGACCAACCGGGTCCAGGACGCTTTTGGGACCAATGACGGCGAGTTCCGGCAGCTGCTGACCAATTTCCGGGAGACGAGCGAAAAAGCCAAAGTCGCGCTCGACAATTTCAACCGCATCTTTGAAGGGATCAATGACATTGTCGGTGACGAAGAGCTGAAAGCCAGGATTCGCGAGACCGTCGCCAAATTCCCCGAAATCTTCGACGAGTTGCGGGTCACGATCCGCGATACCCGCGAGACGATCAACTCATTCCGCGAAATCAGCGGTTCGGCGAAAACCAACCTGCAGAACTTCGAGGCCTTCAGCGAATCGCTCCGCGACAACGGGCCGGAAATCCTCGAGCAGATCAACGCCAGCGTCGGCAAGATCGACGAGGTGATCGCGGGCGTGAAATCGTTTACCCAGTCGCTGTCCGGAATCAAGGATGGCAATGGCACCCTCGGCAAACTCCTGACCGATCCGGAACTCTACAATACGGTCAACGCGGCAGCGGGCAATATCCGCGAAATGACCGAGCAGCTCCAGCCGCTGGTCGCCGACCTGCGGATGTTCGCCGACTCGATCGCCCGCGACCCGCGGCAGCTCGGCGTCCGCGGCGCGATGGATGGCCGGGCCCTCGGCACGGGGTATAAAGGGACGGTTCAGGGCGCTGAGCAGAACCAGCGATGAAAGACAAACTGGAACTCATCTGTGTGAACTCCTACACCCAGGCCCTCAATGCCCACTCGCTTGCCCAGCTGCTGGAAAGCAACGGTATTCAGGCGATGCTCGATGGCGAGGCGGTCAACAATGTACTCGCCACCAACTGGTTGGGCTCCGTCCGAGTTATGGTTCGCGCCGTTGACCTGGAACAGGCACGGCAGATCATGACCAAACTCCCGGCGAAGCTGGAAGCTTCCATCGCCGCGTGGACCTGTGCCTGCGGCGAGACGGTCGATGAGGGATTTGTAGTCTGCTGGGCCTGTCGTGCCGATTGGCCGGGCTTGCGGCCTGACTGACTGATTCGTGATGTTCCGACTCCTGAATGCCGGACCCTGAGTCCCGGGCGGCCCGGCCGTCGGCGCCGGCGTCTCGCTCGGCGAGGTGGGCGACCGCCGCGAGGAAGTCACCGAACGGATCGAGGGGCATGTCCTTCACCTGGCGCAGGTGCA
>JANOFL010000134.1:0-38462 GCA_031405895.1 Planctomycetota bacterium | reverse complement strand
CTGGGCCAGATCGCGGCGGACCGAGGTCACATCCTGACCGCAGGCGGTCAGCTGGCGGCGGCTGTCGCAGAGCAGGCCGCGAAGCTGCTGCATCTGCTGATTGATGTCGGCCAGTCGCTCAAACAGCGGCATCAGGCGGGCCTGGCGGAGGTTGAGTTCCTCGACCAGCCGCACGCAGCGGTTGCGGCGAACGACCATTTTTCGCCATGCCGCGTTGCGCTGCCGGCCCGGATTGCGGCGGTTGATCGCGAACAGAAAATCACCGTGATTGGCCTTCAGCAGCTGGTCAAGGGTGGCCAGGTTGGGGCCCAGCCGCTGGATGATCCGCTTTTTCTCGGCCTTGTTCGTGACCGAAACCTCGATCGTCCGGTCGAGCCGGAGCGTGCCGGCCGCGACCCGCTTGAGCAGCTCAAAGGCTCCCCGCAACATGAAGTCATTGGCCAGCATCGTCCGGCGGAAATAGAGCCGCGTGACGTCGATTTTCTGGGCTGACGCCAGTTCCTCGTGGCGGGTCAGGAGCGGAATCCGGCCCATTTGCATCAGGTACATCCGGACCGGGTCGTCGATCGCGGCGTCGCTGTGATCGACCGCGACGGTGACCGCTTCCTCATCGGCTTCGCCGGCGGCGGCTTCTTCGACGGCCGGTTCCAGCTCTTCATCGCGGGTCAGCCCGTCGTCCTGGACCAGGTCGTCATCGTGCCAGAGTTCCTTCTTGCCGGCCGGGCGGGAAGGGGTTCCAGTTTCGGGGCGACGGCTGCGACCTGTACTCATCGGGGCGGCTCCGGAATGACGGGCGGGTTCCTGACTGTTTCCGTTGCAGGTCCGGGGCCAACGGCATGACGGAGGCGCTGCGGTCACCGAATCAGGCTGGATTTCGGCGTTCCAGACCAGTTCGAGGCCGCCTTGGCGATGGCGGACGTTGACGGGAAGCAACGGTTTGCGTTGCCGGCAGGCTCAGGTGTTGCGTTCCCGCGACAGCTTGTCTTAATCCGCGAAACCGGCAGGATCCGTACAGCGGGACGACCAGGTCGAAAGGTCTCCGCGAAAATCCTGGAGGGCGTAGAATCAGCGAAGGCGGTCCCGAAACCTGTTGCGCGAAAGTTGCGATTCCGGATGGCAGACGACTACTACAGCGTGCTGGAAGTCCCCCGCAGCGCGACCCAGGACGAAATCCAGCAGGCCTACCGGCGGCTCGCGCGAAAGTACCACCCCGACCTGCAGGGCGATTCAAAATCGGCGAAGAAGAACTTTCAGCGTGTCCAGCAAGCCTATGACGTGCTGGGTGACGAAGAGAAACGGCGGCAGTACGACCGCTTTGGGCCGAACTTTGAGCAGATGCGCGGCAACCCGTTTGGGGGCGGACAGGGCGGCAACCCGTTTGGCGGCGGCGAGATCGACTTCAGTCAGGTCTTTGGCGGCCAGCCAGGCGGTGGCGGCGGAGCTGGTCCGGGTGGTATCGAAGAGATGCTTCGCCAATGGGGGCTCGGCGGCGGACCACGCGGTCGTGGCCGACAAGCCGGCCCGGTTCCACCGCAAGGCCACCAGCCGCCCGAGGTCGATCTCGAACAGCAGATCACTGTGCCCTTTGCCACGGCCGTGCAGGGCGGGCAGTACCAGGTGACGGTCGACCGCGAATCGGGCAAGTCCGAAACACTGGCGGTGCGGATTCCCGTCGGGATTGAATCGGGCAAGCGGATTCGCCTGCGCGGCCAGGGGCGACAGGGTCCCGACGGAACGCAAGGCGATCTGCTCGTCGTGGTCAACGTCGCGCCGCATCCCGTCTATCGGCGGACGGGTGACAATCTGCTGGTCAAGCTGCCGGTGACCATCATCGAAGCCCTCGAAGGCACGCAGGTTGACCTGCCGACACCGCACGGCACGCTTTCGCTCAAGGTCCCCGCCGGTTGCAGCAGCAGCCGCGTCCTGCGACTCAAGGGGATGGGCATTCGCGCCGAGGGCCGGCCCCACGGCGACCTGCTGGCCGAAGTTGAAATCGTGGTGCCGGCCGGATTGTCCGCCGACCAGGTCCAGCGCGTGGCCGACGCCCTGCGCCCCGTGTCGCAGGAAAGTCCGCGGGAAGAGCTGTCATGGTGACACTGCCGCCCAGCCCACTGGACGGAGCGGGCGGCAACCGTTTTCCCCGCACGGCGCGGATCAAGGCCCAGCGCGATTTTGATTCAGTCTTTCAGGCCCGCAAGCGGATGGCAGACGATTTCCTGATAGTTCATTGGAGCAAGACCGGCTCGGCGGCACCGGCGCGGCTCGGACTGAGTGTGGGCAAGAAAGCCGGCAACGCCGTCGAGCGCAATCGCTGGAAGCGTCTGATCCGCGAAGTCTTCCGGCATTTGCGGAGTCAATTGCCGGCTGGAGTCGATCTCGTTGTCCGGCCCCAGGCCGGCGCGAAACCCGACTTCGCCCGCGTTACCGCGTCGCTCAGGCAGCTGATCGCGCGACTGGTCCGCGACGGCAATCGATCACGACAACCATGAAGGACCAGGGCCCGCCCGAATCGTTCGAGCTGCTGCCGCCGAAAAACCTCTTGCGCTGGCTGGGCACGCCGCTGGTGCAGCTCGCCGTCGGCACGATCCGTTTCTATCAGCTGGCGATCAGCCCGATGCTTGGCCCCAGCTGCCGCTTCACGCCGACCTGCAGCAGCTATGCGATCGCGGCGCTCCGGAAGCACGGCCTGTTTCGCGGCGGGCTGAAAAGCTGCTGGCGCATCCTTCGTTGCAATCCCTGGGGCGGCCACGGCCACGACCCGCCCTGAGCTGGTTTAGTACTCGTTCCACGGCTCCCGCCGTGGAGCGCACTGACCAAAGGCTCCGCCTTCGTCCGCGCCATCGCATCCCTTGCTTCCCGCCTGCCAGGGCAGAGCCCTTGGTCAGTGCGGTCCAGGGCAGGAGCCCCGGACCGAGTAAATAGAAGTGCGCAGGGGCGGAATCAACCGTTCAGCCTTCCGAAACGGCACACTCACAACTGGTGTCGTTCACTGCTTCGCCGGGATCCGTTTCTCCAACCACCAGTTCTCCCATGGGGAACCATTCCCGCACCACGGCGTAAAACTCCTCCCGCGATTCCACTCGCGAGACGTGGCTGCGAAAGTGCCGCGCGCCGGGCCGGGCCTGGGCGTAGCAGCAGGCATACTTCCGCATCAACTGCGTGCCTTTTTCCTCGCCAAACCGCTCCACGACCAGGTCATAGTGCCTCAACATGCAGTCGCGCTGCGCCATGCGATCGGGATCCGGAGGCACGGGCAACCCCCGCAATGCTGCCGTGCACTGGGCAAACAGCCAGGGCCGCCCCAGCGCAGCCCGGGCGATCATCACGCCATCGACCGCATAGCGGTGAAAGACTTCGACGACCCGCGCAGCCGAATCGAGATCGCCGTTGCCAATCAGCGGGATTCGTTTGAGATATGGTTTGATCGCTGAAATCAGGTCCCAGTCGGCATGTCCCTTGAACATGTCCTCGGCGGTCCGGCCATGCACGGTCAGGGCCGCGGCACCGGCTCCTTCGACCACCTGGGCGACATCGATCGCGTTGATCCGGTCGCGGGTGCAGCCGAGCCGGATTTTGGCCGTCACCGGCACTGGCGCGCAGGCTGCGACCACCTGTTCAATGATCTGACCCATTCGGTCGGGGTGACGGAGCAGGTACGAGCCGCTGTGGGCCCGCTCGGTCACCTGCCGCACCGGGCAGCCGAAATTGATATCGACGATACTCACCCGGTGTTCATCGACCAGCCGGCGGCCGACGCGCGCCATCAGCTCGGGATCGTTGTCCCAAATTTGCACCGCCAGTGGCCGGGCTTCCTCCGCAACGCCCCACAGCCGGTCGGGGTGCTCGGCCCGCTGGTCGAGCCACTCAAAGCCCCTTGCGTTGACCATCTCCGTCGCCTGCAAGCCGACTCCACCGAATTCGCGAACCACCTGGCGAAATGCGTAATTGGTGAATCCCGCCATCGGGGCCTGCAACACAGGCGGATCGACCACGACCGGCCCAATCAGGATCGGCGGCGCGAAGACTTCAGCGTGGGGCATAGCTCTGCTTTGCCATCATTGACCGATGGACCTGGACCTGGCGGACCGCGATCCGGTTGACTGCGACCTGGCTGACCGCAAAGCTGGAGCTGTGCGCCACTTCAGGCCGGTTTCCTCAAGACCACGACCGTCTGCCGCACATGATAAGCCGGCAGAATCTCGAGGACATCCAGAAACCGGCCCCAGACCTGATGGAGGTAGCTGTTGGAGTGAAACACCTGGGCCCGGTACGGCCCCTGGATTGTGTGACGGTAAATCGTCCGCCCTTGCGGCATGTCTCCCCGGAGCTGATGGATGAACTCCGGGTTCACCGACTTGATCGACTGCATTAGCCGGTTGTTCGGGTTGTCGCCCTCGCCGCGCAGGATCTGCCAGGTGTCTTCGTTGTGAACGGTCAGGTAGGCCAGTCCGCCCGGCCGCAAAATTCGTCGCAACTCGGCCAGCCAGGCGGTTTCAAAGGTGTCGATGTGCGTGAAGACACTGAAAGCACTGACGAGATCGAGGTAGTTGTCAGGCAACGGCAAGGCGGGCAGGCAATGGTTGAAAACCGGTTTGACCCGGTCCGGCAGGTGTTCGTACAGCCAGCGGATATGCCGTTGGTTGATATCGCTTCCCCAGATTTCGGGGATCTCAGTCTGGGAACAGAAGTGGCGTATCACCCGGCCCGAAGCACAACCGAAATCAAGGTACCGACGAAGTTCCACGCCGTGCCGTGCCGCGACCCGCATGATTTTGAGATGATCGCTCAGGCCCGACATCCAGTACTGGCCGTCGAAGCCGGGGCTGTAGCCTTCGCGATCCTCCGGACGGGGGATGGGCCAACTGTCGTGGCTGGCCAGCTGCTGCAGGTCGCGGCCTTCGAGCAAATCCGCCGGCAAGAGCCGTCCGCTGTTGGCCAGTTCGGTGCCAACCCGCCCGGCGATCGGCGGCAAGTTCTCAAACGGCCGGTCGTCCAGCGTGTTCCGCGAAATGTCCTCTTCCCATTCCTGGGGCCGCAACCGCGCCGCCAGCTCGTCCAGACTGCCTGGACTGCGGTTGTTCGTGACAGACGAGTAGTTCATCTCATTGCGCAGGCTGGACGGCGATAGAATGGACTGGTTCCCGTCGCGGAACCCGGGTGTTCATTGTCCGGAATGTCACAAGCCGGTCCAGTGGACCCGGCTGTCGTGTCGCGAAGTGCCACCAGTTCCGCTCAGTTTCCTGTTCCAGGTCAAGCCATCCGTTTCCTGAACTGCCATGAAATCCATTACCGCCAGCGAACTCGACCGGCTGCGTTTGGCCAATCCCGACCTGCAGCTGATTGATGTCCGGACTCCGGCCGAGTTTGGCGAGGTGCATCTCGCCTATGCGACCAACGTCCCTCTCGACCGTTTGAATCCGCGCGAGATGTTGGCGGGCAAGAACGGCAACGCCCGCCCAGTCTATGTGATCTGTCGGGGAGGAAAGCGGGGAGCGATGGCGTGCGAGCGGCTGGCCGCCGCGGGGCTGGTCGAGGTCTACAACGTCGATGGCGGCACCGATGCGGCCATCGCGGCGGGCTTGACTGTGGTCCGCGGCCGCAAGGCCATGTCGCTGGAACGGCAGGTCCGGATCGTCGCGGGAGCCTTTGTTCTTGTCGGCGTGTTGCTCGGTTGGCAAGTGCACCCTGCCTTGTATGGCCTGTCGGCCTTCGTCGGTGCTGGCCTCGTTTTCGCCGGGGTTACGGACACCTGTGCTATGGGCATGTTGCTTGCAAAAATGCCCTGGAACCAGCGGTCCGGAGGGAGCGGGGCAGCCTGTAGCCGATAGGGTTTTCCCGAGCCGGTCTGGAACCCACTGCAAAATGACGGTGTCGGCATGTTTTCGACTGGGGATTTGTCTGGCCAGGGCGACTAAAACGCCGTACCCTGAAGTCCTGACTGTCCGCTCCGTCCCGAGGAACCCCCGCCCATGCGTTTCAAGAACATTTTCGTCGCCAGCCTCGCCGGCCTGGTGTCCTGGTCCTCAGTCATGGCCCAGGAGCAGGAAGCCCGTTCCGAGGCCATCATCGTCTCCGCCGCGGAAACCAGCGACGGCGGCCCGCCCGTGATGAATTTCCAGGTCATGTCGTCCGATTCCGAAGGCGGGCTCGCCTTTTTCAATTCGGCCGACGGGTCGATGCCCATGCCGCTGATGTCTCCGGGCATGGCCGGAACCGACCCGTTCTCGATGCTCCAGATGGGAAACATCCAGGAGGAAATTGAGCTGGTCGATGATCAGAAAAACCAGCTCGACGAAGTCCGTCGCGACTTTGCCTCGCGGATCAAGGAAGCGATGTCGTCGATCCATGAGGACGGCGGCATTACCGGTGACAAGGGCCGTGAAATTGCTGAGCGATTTGAGAAACTGCAGCAGGAACAGCAGGCGGCGATGCGGGAAGTCCTCCTCCCGCACCAGGTCGAACGGCTCGAACAGATCGCCGTCCAGCAGCGGATGAAAATGGCTGGAGCCAGCGGCCTGCTCGCCGACAACAAGATCGCTGAAGCGCTCGGCATCAGTGACGAACAGCAGAAGGAAATCAAGGCCAAGGCCGAAGAGCTGGCCAAAGAGCTGCAGCGCAAGATCGAGGCTCTCCGCGCAGAGACGCGCGAAGAACTGCTTCAGACGCTGACCGCCGAACAGCGGGAAAAGCTGCAGAAGATGATGGGCGCCAAATACGAGGGCGAACTGGCCCCGCGCCAGTTCCAGTTCCCCGGCCGCGCCCGCCAGCGGATCGAACGGGCCCAGAACGATTCAGCTGGCAACAACCAGGACGACTGACGGATCCGAAAGGCAGGCGGGCAAAGCCGCCACAACCACTTCCCGCTTTTCAATGAAGCTGGCACCCCGCGGGTGCCAGCTTTTTTGTTGGTAAAGCAGTTGTCCCCAACTGCTCGCAGGCGCAACTGCCTGTTCCGCACCGGCCAATGCACGCGAACAGCTGGGACAACTGTTCCACAATCGATCAGCCAAAGGCCTTATTCAAATCGTCGAGGACCCGCTGCTCGCTGGCGCTGATCGCGGCGAAACCGAGAATGCCGCCGGCGGTGCGGGCGACGGATTCGGCGCGGGCGAGGACCGTGTTCTTCATCTGGCTGAACGCGGTCGGATCGATCGTTGAACGCAGGGCCCCAACATAGGACCGCCAGGCTTCGTGCAGCTCGGCCGAGGGCTTGTTGCGCAGCCACGAGTCGAGCAGTTTGGCCGCGGCGCTGTCCGCCGCAATGCCGTTCTGGCCGGCAGCCTTCAGGATCGCATCGCGTTCCGAATCCTGGATCACGCCATCAGCCCAGGCGACGGCGACCAGCGGGACCATCGTCAGCGAAACCAGCGTCTCGGCACCGATCCGCTGGGCGGCCAGCTGCTCGATGACGCCCGGTGCCGTGATTCCGGTCAGTTCGCTCAGCACACGGCTGGCGTCCTGCTTTTCCAGGTCGCCGCGCAACTTCCGCAACAGTTCTTCGTCACGCTGCCGGAAAAAAGCGTCTTCGAGCGATTTTCCGCGTTCCTGGATCGAGTCTTCCATCGCGTTGGGCCGGGTAGATTGCTGATTGACGAACGGAGCGATCCGGACTGACAGGGCCGCCATTCCGGCCGCCGTTTTCGACCATGCTAGGAACTGTGGCCAGCCGCCGAAAGGGGGCGAAATCCCGCTCCCTGGACGTTTCGGCGCGGTCCGCGGATTTCGGGCCGAACCGGCGAAAACCAACTATACTCATTGCAGATTTTTCGATGGCCGTCTGCCGAGCCCCGCCTGACCGCTAGTTGGCCCAGACTGGCTCGAATCCCAACCGATACCAACGCCTTGCACCGATCGCACATGATCCGATTCTTCCTGCTCGCTGCTGCAATGCTGGCGGCTTTTGGCGTGACCGATGTTCGCGGCCAGTCTGTCGACACTGCCGAATCGCTTCAGCTTTCGGTCCGGCGTCTCGATGCCTGGCTGGGGAACGGAATCAAGGCCGAGGGCTGGCGTCGCGCTCTCTGGCTCGCGGCACTCGAGAGCCAGTCCGCGCAGGGACATGCTGCCGATCCCGCGCTGTTGCGCCAGATTCTCAACCAGTTCGAGGCCGGTTACGCGGGACTTGAGCACCCCCAGTTTGTTGAAACCCGGTCCGCCCTCACGGCCCATCTGAACCAGATCGAAAGCGCCAGCGGGCGGGACATGGCCTCCTTGCTGGCCAGTGCCCGCACCGGTTTTCGCGCGGTTACGGCGGGGCAGGTGGACGTGTTCCGCAGCGAAGCCCAACGGCACCTGCAGCGGATGAAACAACAGTACCTGGGCCGGCTTCCGGCCGAAGTCCGCGATCCGCTCTTCACGAAAATTGATCTCGCCGGAGTGGAACAACAGCTTGTCGCCCTCGATCTCGCGAAGCTGTTGCCGGGCGGCGTCCAGCCGGCGGTCGAAGCGGTTCCACCGATGCCTTCCGAAGACACGGAAAACGAAGACGAGCGCAAGGCCCGCCAGGAAGCTGAGAAGGTCCGCCAGGATGAACTGGCCCGTTTGGCCGACCGGGACCGCAATGCCGAGCGGACCCGTGTGCTGCGGGCCCTGCTGACCAGTGTCCGGCAGTTCGAGGACGCCGCGCTGGAGCACCCTGACATCTGGTTCCAGTCGGCGACCGTGGCGCTGGACCGTTTTGTGCGGGTCCTGGCAGCCGCGACTTCGACCCGCACCGATCAGGAAACGTATGAATCGATCGACAGCCTCGAGCAAAACCTGCCGTTGCTGGCTTCGGGAACCGACTCGCGCGCCGCGATCGCGGTGGGTGATGCCCTGGGAAGGCTCGCCCACGCGCTTCAGGCAACCGAACTGGTCGCGGCCGTTCGCCGGCGCCATGCGTTGCCCAACTTTCAGCTCGATCTCGCGGCCAGCCTGTTGACTGCGGCTGCCAACCGCTCCAACGCCGACACCCGGCCGGTCGATGAATTGATCCTCGGCCGGCAGATTCTCGGCTCGGCCAACACGTCGACCCAAGTGACGGTCGATCTGCTCAACGACCCGCACCAGGTCTCGGCCAGCATCCATCTCAACGGCCAGATCCAGTCTCAGACTTACACTCGCCAGGGGCCGATCACGGCCTATGCCGCGTCGAGCGGCCCGTTCGAAGGCCGGCGAAGCCTCTACGCCAACATCGGCGGTTTCTACGTCACCGATCCGTACGTCGCCGCCAACCTGCAGTCGACTTTCGGCGGTGTCGATTGCCGCTTGCGGCTGGTGCAGCGGATCGCGAACAAGCAGTATCTGCGCGACAAGACCACGGCCGAAGGCATCGCCGCTGCCCGTGCTGAACGCCGGATCATGAGCGAGTTCACCGAGCAAACCGACCAGGCCCTTGTCGACGCCCGCAAAAACTTTGCCGAGGCCCAGCCGACACTTTACAACTGGTCGCGCTGGGTGCCCGACCTCGCCCTCAGCAGTTCCCCCCGCACCATTCGGGCGATCGCCACGAAAGCCGACCCGGCCCGGATCGCCGCTTCGACGGCACCTCTGCCCGGCCGGCTGCCCGCCGATGTCCGGCTGACCATTCACCAGTCCGCCATCGGCAATTACCTCGACCCGATCCTGTCCGGCCAGCAGTTCACCAACGAGGAGCTCGGTGAGCTTTTCAAGGATCTGATGGGCGAAGTGCCCGGGGCTTTTCAGCAAAAGGATGCATCGGAAAGCTGGTCGATTACTTTTCCACCCACCGGCGCGGTGATCGCCGAGTTCCGCGACCAGAAAGCCAACCTGCAAATCACAGGCCGCCGGTTCTCGCAGGAAGACCGTGAGATCGACGCAACGCTGATCATCCGGATCGAGTTCCAGATCGTCCACCGCAACGGCGAACTCTGGCTGGTCCAGACAGGCAAGCCCACGGTTGACTATGCTGACCCGTCGCAAAAGGATGCCCGGGTGGTGGGCTTCAAGTCG
This sequence comes from Planctomycetota bacterium, assembly GCA_031405895.1. GTDB lineage: Bacteria > Planctomycetota > Planctomycetia > Pirellulales > Pirellulaceae > BJ22. The sequence goes on along the minus strand of JANOFL010000134.1, from coordinate 28,511 downwards.
TTTCTCGAAGGCAAACTCGAAGCGGGCTTTGATCCGGCCGCGGGCGGTTTCAAGCTGCCGGGCAACCTGATTCCGCTCGACCGGATTCAGCGGCAACAGCTGCTCGACATCGCCAGTCGCCTCGCCCTCATGGAAACCCGTCTCGAACAGGGCTGGCTGGCGTTGGCCTGGAACCAGTCGGACGGAAGCACCTGGATCAGCCAGGCCGACACGCCAGCAATCCACGCCAGCCCGGTCTTGCCCTCAGCTCCGCCACCTTCCCCCGAGCCCGAACAGCCTGCCGAGCCACCGCTCACGCCGGAAGAAACGCCAGCTGCAACCTCGGGCAGCTGACCGATTGCAGCTGGATGCGGTCCGGCGTAGGGTGCGTGAAACGCACCAGCGGCCGTCGTGAACCTGACGATGCGGTGATTGGGTGCGTTTCACGCACCCTGCCTCCACCCGCCATGAGTTCGTCCGAGTTCCAGTCATCGCGGGCACCCGAACCGGTCGGGCTGTACCCCCATGCCCGGCGGGTCGGCAATCTGCTGTTCCTCTCCGGCGTCGGTCCGAGGCAACGCGGCGCGAAAGAGATTCCCGGAGTCTCGCTGGGATCCGACGGCCGGGTAGTCGCCTATGACATTGAAACCCAGTGCCGGAGCGTGTTCGCGAATGTCCGCGCCATTCTTGAAGAAGCCGGCTCGTCGTGGCAACAGCTCGTCGACGTAACCGTCTTTTTGACCAACATGCGAGACGATTTCGCGACCTACAACCGCGTCTACGCCGAGCATTTTGCCGACTGTCGACCCTGTCGGACGACGGTCGAGGTCAATTGTCTGCCAACGCCGATTGCGATTGAGCTGAAGTGCATTGCGACGGTCGGATGAACGGAGAGAAGAGGAGGAATCGTGGACGTTGCCGCCTTCCGGCCGAAGGTAGGAAGATGAGGAACGAGTACGATTACGAGTACCGTTTCACTGAGTACGAGTACGAGGCCAGATTGGCTGTGCCATTCAAAACGAATCCAATCGCTGCATTCAGGAGTTTCTTCTCGTACTCGTACTCGTACTCGTACTCGTACTCGAATTCTTCCCCGCTCGCTGGATTCCCGAAGATGACGCGTCAGGGCGCGACTGGCAGATGACTCGCTCCGCGTCTGCCCTCCCCGTCATCGACATCCATACCCACATTCTTCCACGCGAGTGGCCGGATCTGGCGGAGCGATACGGCTACGGCGGTTTTGTCCGGTTGGTCCACGAGCAGCCTGGTTGCGCCCGGATGATGATCGACGGCCGGGATTTCCGGTCTGTCGATGAAAACTGCTGGTCGGCGGCGAGGCGGATCGAAGAGTGCGATTCGGCCGGCGTCGATGCGCAGGTCCTGTCGACGGTTCCGGTCATGTTCAGTTACTGGGCCCGGCCGGAACATGGACTCGACTTGTCGCGGCTTCTGAACGATCACATTGCCGAAACGGTGCGGGCCCATCCCCGCCGGTTTGCCGGACTCGGGACTGTGCCGTTGCAGGATGTGAAGCTTGCGATCGGCGAGCTGGAACGGTGCGTGGGCGAACTCGGTTTTCCGGGAGTCCAGATTGGAACGAACGTCAACGGCATCAATCTTGGCGAACCGGAGCTGGTCCCGTTTTTTGCCGCGGCGGAAGAACTGGGCGCCTGCCTGCTGGTCCATCCCTGGGAGATGCTGGGTGCCGACCGGACAAAGAAATACTGGCTGCCATGGCTGGTCGGAATGCCGGCCGAGACTTCGCTGGCGATCTGCTCGGTGATTTTTTCCGGGCTGCTGGAGCGGCTGCCACGGCTGCGGATCTGCTTCGCTCACGGTGGCGGAGCTTTTCCGGCGACGTTGGGCCGCATCCAGCATGGGTTCGAGGTCCGCCCGGACCTCTGCGCGGTGGACAACCCAAGTCCGCCCGCCAGCTACCTGCCCCGGATCTACCTCGACACGCTGGTACATGATCCCGATGTATTGCGATTCCTGGTCAAACAGTTTGGGGCCAACCGGTTGGCGCTCGGAAGTGACTATCCATTCCCGCTCGGCGAAGCCAGGCCGGGCGAGCTGATCCGCGGCCTGTCGGAGCTGTCGTCCGCCGACCGCGACCGGATGCTGGGCGGAACTGCCCTCGAGTGGCTCAACCGAAGTGCCTCCCGGTTCGCGTGACGGACCAGCCCGCACCTGCCGTCGGTACAATTGAGCGTCCAATAACGACTCATCCTCAATCTGTTCGTGCCGTCCGCAGGAGCGCCACCATGGCCATCGCCCGACCCTTCAACCTGATGCAGTGGATCGCCGGCCACGAAGAGCACTTTCGTCCGCCGGTGATGAACAAGCAGTTTTATGTCGACGCCGAGGACGTGATCGTGTTCGTTTCGCTTGGGCCGAACACACGCAACGACTACCACGTCAATCCGTGCGAGGAGCTGTTCTATCAGCTCAAGGGCGACATCGCGGTCCGCGTCCGGCCGCTCGACGGGACCCCGCCGCACGACGTGGTCATTCGCGAAGGCGAAATGTGGCTCTGTCCGCGGCAGGTTCCGCACCGGCCGCAGCGGCCGGCCGACACGATCGGGCTGATCGTCGAGTTTCCCCGGCCGGTCGGGACGGTCGACGCCCTTCGCTGGTACTGCCCCGACGACATGCACCTCGTCCACGAAGCCCAGTTCCGGCTCAAGCAGATCGACCAGGACCTGCACCGGATCATGAACGAGTTCTGGAACGGCCCCGAATCGGTCCGGACCTGTAAACAGACCGGCAAAGTCATCCAGCGGGCTGGCGAGTTCAAGCTGCAGGTGGTGTCATAAGTCCCGGTCAGCGGGCACCATCGGGGACATGGAAGGAATGCCGGTGACTCGTTGCCGGAAGACGGAATGATGATCCAGCCTTGAAAAGCGATACGCTGAATCCCGGCCGCGCGGAAGGCCTTATGAGCCACAGCCGCCGCAACCTCCACCTCCACCACCTCCACCTCCACCTCCACCTCCACCTCCACCTCCACAACCCCCGCCACCATCTCCGCCGCCGCTGCTGCCCACACCGCTTACCTCGGGGCGATCCAGCAGCTTTCGTGTCGTGTCGTCGATGTGGCCTGCGGCGCTCGCATGCGCCGGGCCGAGGAGCGCCATGGACAGAACGGCGGTCGCGCAGGCGTCGAAGGCGGGCAGGCTCGGGCTGCCGCCGGTTGCGGCCGCCTTGCTCCGTGATGGTGTCGCCTGGCGGGATTGGGCTGAGGCTTTCGCCGACGCGAGTACATTTCGTCCACGCCGCGTCAAGCGATGGCTACGACAAAGCAACAACATCAACACCGCCGTCAGGAACATGAACAGAAGCAAGAAGCCCACAGGACGTTCGCGAAGCGTGCCCTGCACCAGTCGCACGTTCCCCATGACGATGCAGGTCCCGAGCAGTGCCAGGCCTGGCAAGGCAAGCATCCAGCGGGCACCGGACGTCCGGGCGTTGCCAGCTGCTTCCATCTTTCTGCGGGTTGCTTCGCCCAGGGATGCAACCTCCTTCAGGATTTTTCCGGTCCGCAGCCCATCCGCCGATTCGGCAAGATGCAACAGTACGTTTGGCACCGGATGAAGCTTGCGGGCGGATTCACCCTGCAATTCGTGTCGGGGACTCTTGAGCGCCACGAATCGCGATTTCACCGCATCGGGGCCAATCCAGCCTCGCGCAATCAATTCGGCAATTCCCGTCATGGCCATTGTGACGTCGCCACCGCGGAGCCACGCCAGGTCGTAGGCCGAAAGTTCTTTGGCCGTTGCGCGTGGCGCTTCATCAGGTTCCTGCCACCTGGCGAACATCCAGCGCACTGTCACCGCTGCGACAATGCAAACGGCGAGCAGGCTGGCGTAGAAGGCAAGAAACCCGGGACCATCGAGCGAGAACGGCTGCAACCAGTTCATGGTGCCTCACACAAACGACAGCTTGCAAGCCAGCCAGGTCGTCGCGTATCCGGACGGGGCCGGCCCTTCAGTGAATATTACCCCCGCCGCTCCCGTCGGGTTTTTTCAGAGGGGATCCGCTGCGCCGGAAGAAACGCGGTTTTTTCAAAATAAACCAATTCTTAACATTTATCCACCGCCAGTCGGCCGCCGAGCGAAAGCGGGTCTTCACGTCGGGCCAGATTTCTGGCGGCGGCGAACGGCCAAACATGGATTCATAGGTGTCAAGCGTTCGCTGGTACTGATCCTCAAAGCGAACCTGTTCCGACTGGCCGCCCGCCGTCGGGCCATGGTGGACGGGCCGGCCGGCGATCTGGCCGCAAAACTCATCCCAGTAACTGCGCGTGTACAGAAGATGCAAGTGCCAGACACTGTCAACTGCCTCTGACGGCGTGACGGGATGCGATGCCGCCAGGAGCAGGAACAGGAATCGCCGGTATTCATCGACGACCGCCAGGGCTTGGGCCCGATCCCAGCCCTGCTCGCGCGCGAGGCGAGCTTCAAAAGTGAGCGCGAGTTCTGGAGGCGTGATCTGGAACCGTTCGAGCTTTTCCCAGAGTCGAATTTGGTCAGGGGTCATTGGTGACCGTGAATGGAGCGGAGTGCTGATGACGAGTCCATCTGCCGGGCGTCCGGACGCTGTCGCCTGCGGCTTGCCGTTAAACGATTAACCCGCAATACCTGCGTGGACGAACCTCGATAAGCCAGTCAGGCAACCAGACCTTGCTCGCGCATTTTGAGGTTGTGCTTCGACACCAGCCCGCAGCGCAAGTTTTGAAGTTGCGCTTTGCGGATTCTGCCGTGAAAATACCAGCCCGCAGCGCAAGCAAGGACCAGCTTGGGGGCTGTTTTTCCCTTGCTTGCGCTGCGGGCTGGTATCTGCATGCTCCGATTGGGCGCTAAGCCGCCTCGATCACCATTGCGACGGCGTTGCCGCCGCCGAGGCAGAGGGCGGCGACGCCGGTTTTGCCGCCGGTCCGGCGGAGGGCGTGGATCAGCGTGACGAGGACGCGGGCACCGCTCGCACCGATCGGATGGCCCAACGAAATCCCGCCGCCCGCAATGTTGACCCGGGCCTGGTCGAGGCCCAGTTCGCGAATACAGGCGACCATCTGGCTGGCGAAAGCTTCGTTGATTTCAAACAGGTCCACATCAGCAACCGATCTGCTGCACTTCTTCAACGCTCCGCGGACCGCCTCGACCGGGGCGATGAAGAGGTCTTCCGGGGCCGTGCCCGAAGTGTGCGAAGCGAGGATGCGGAACTTCCAGGGCGCGCGTGTCGCGATCGCTTCATTCGTCACCACCAGGGCCGCGGCCCCGTCGCTGAGCGTCGAGGCGTTGCCGGCCGTTACCGTGCCGGACTTGTCGAAGACGGTCCGCAGGGCGGCCAGGCCTTCCGGCGTTGTTTCCGGCCGGATGCCTTCATCGGCATCGATGGTCCGCGAGCCTTTCCGGTCGGCGACCACGACCGGGACTATCTCTTCGCGAAACCAGCCGTTGGCGACGGCAGCGGCTGCGCGATGTTGGCTGTTGAAGGCGAACTGGTCCTGGTCGGCGCGTGAGACGTTGAATTTGCGCGCCGTGTGTTCCGCGTGCATCCCCATGTGGCAGGAGCCGAACGAACAGGTCAGCCCGTCGTGGACCATCGCGTCGACCATCGTCGCATCACCGAGCTTGACTCCGCCGCGCAGGGCCGGGACCAGATGCGGCGCGGCCGACATGTTTTCCATTCCGCCAGCCACGATCACCGCGGCATCGCCGCAGCGGATGGCCTGGCTGGCGAACATGACGGCTTTGAGGCCCGAGCCGCAGACTTTGTTCACGGTGACGGCGGGAATCGTGTCGGGCAAGCCGGCCTTGAGTGCAGCCTGGCGGGCGGGTGCCTGGCCAACACCGGCCTGGATCACGTTGCCCATGATCACTTCGTCGATGGCGGACAACGGCTGGCCGCTCCGTTCAATCGCGGCCTTGATCGCGAAGCCGCCCAGGTCGGTGGCCGACAGCCGCCCGAAACTTCCCTGAAACGAGCCAACCGGAGTGCGGGCTCCGGCGATGATATAAGCGTGTTGGTTCATGCGGACGAGGATGGTGGGGTGGTTCAGGTGGACTTTGACAGCGGCGGAACGAAATCAGCTTGGCGAATTGGCGTCGGCGCAACTATCGGGGTGCTGATGCCCGCCGGATGCGCGGACGAGCAATTGAGGACAATTGCTCTACGTTCCACGGATCGTTGCGTTGGGGCTGCCACAAGATGATAATTGCGGCCCCCATGGCAGCAAAAGGCGCGATGGGGCGAAATGTCCGCCGCGCGGGAGCTGCCCGCGCCGCTTGACACTTCGCCGCAAGCCCGCAACGCAAGCAATACCAGCCCGCACTGCAAGCAAGGCTCGGTTTCCGGATAGACTCTTACAACAACATCATCTCCCCGCGCGGAGCCGAAGCATGTCCGGGACCCTGACCGCCAGCCAGAAGAAGCAGATCGAGCAGGCGGAAGAGATTCTCTTTTCTGGCCCCGAGAAGGAAGGCTTCGCGCGCGACCTGTACTTCGGCAAGTTCCGCACGGCCTCGGTGATGCCCTATCCCGAACAGACGGCGGATGCAGCCAGCGCTGGCGACGAAATGGTCGAGCGGGTCAAGGACTTCTGCCGCGAGCAGATCGATCCCGTCCAGATCGACCGCGACGCGCTGATTCCCGACTCGGTCATCCGCGGACTGGGCGACCTCGGCGTGCTCGGAATGACTGTCGACACCCGCTTTGGCGGCCGCGGCATGTCGCAGTTCAATTACTGCCGCGTGATGGAGATTATCGGCGGGCACTGCGCGTCGACGGCGGTTTTTGTCAACGCCCACCACTCCATCGGATTGCGGGCGCTGGAGCTGTTCGGCAGCGACGAGCAACGCGACCGCTGGATGCAGCCCCTGACGACGGGCGAAAAGATCGCGGCCTTCGCCTTGACCGAACCCCAGGCCGGGTCGGATGCCGCCAACGTCCGGACGCGGGCCGAGCCCGCTCCCGACGGCAACGGCTGGATTGTCAACGGCGAAAAGCGCTGGATCACCAACGGCGGAATCGCCGACGTGCTGACGTTGATGGCCCGCACACCCGATCCTTCCGAGCCGGACGGCAAGATCAGCGCGTTCATTGTTACGCCCGACTTGCCAGGCTTTGAAGTCCTCGAGCAGCGGATGGAGAAGACCGGGATCCGCGGCACGGCGACTGGACGGCTGCGGTTCACGAACATGCGCGTCCCGCGCGAGAACCTGTTCGGGCAGCTGGGCAAGGGCCTCAAAATGGCTCTCACCGTGCTCGATTTTGGCCGGACCACGTTTGGGGCCAGCTGCACCGGGGCGGCCAAGTTCTGCCTTGAGCGGATGGTGCACCGGGCCAACACCCGCCGCCAGTTCGGCCGCTCGCTGGGCGAGTTCCAGCTGGTCAAGCTGAAAATCGCCGAGGCCGCTGCTGACACCTACGCGATGGAGAGCGCGACCTACCACACCGCCGCCCTGATCGACAGCGGGGCCGACGATTACATGGTGGAAACGGCGATGATCAAGGTTTTCGCCAGTGACCAGCTCTGGCGGATCACCAACGACTGCCTGCAGATCTGGGGCGGGGCCGGATTCTTCACCGACCAGCCGTTTGAGCGCCTGATGCGCGACGCGCGGCTGAACCAGATCGGCGAAGGAGCCAACGACGTCCTCCGCTGCTTCATCGCGGCAGTCGGATTGCGGCATGTCGGCAAGGAACTGGAAGGTCTGCTGAAAAAGCCCTGGCAGGCCTACAAGCTTTACCGCCGCAGGCCGGACGTGCCGGTTCGCCACGAGCATCTCCGCTTCCACGCCCGTTCGCTCTCGGCCCAGATCGCCAAGTTCGCGTGGGCCGTCGAGAAGGCCCTGATCAAGTACCGCGAGCAGGTGATCGACCAGCAATATGTCCAGGCCCGGCTCGGCGACATCGCTACCGAGCTGTTCATGTCGAGCTGCGTCTACGCCCGCGTCACAGGCGTGCTGCTCAATGGCACGATTCCCGATCCGGTCAAGCGGCACGAGGTCAACACGGGGATGCTCTACCTCCGTCTGGCCGCACAGCGCAACGACGACCGTTTCGCCGCTCTGCGAGTCAACCTCGACGAAGACGTGGTCAAAGTCGCCGACGCGTGGCTGAAAACCCGCTTCAACGACTGGGTCCTCACCCCCGACGACCAGGGCCGCACCCCCGAAGACCCGCGGCCGTAGGCCATTATCAGATGTGACCAATGAACCGCCTGCGTAATCAAGAATTCATCGCAACTGCCTCCCTGGACCAGCTGAGAAGGGAGTTTATCGGTGCGCTCTCCGGGCTTTCAGAGTCGGATCAGGATTTGTACCGCCTTGAAAAAATGGCTGCCGTCCAGCGTGCCGACCGATACAAGATTCACCAACTCATCGAAGAATTCGCTGGTCCCTTCTGCGGGCACTTCAATCGACTTGCATACGACACCGCCTTCAAAATTGATTGGCCTGACAAGCACAAAGATCTTTTCGAGGCCCGGCGGTGGATCAATGATCGCGGGGGCGGTTGTTACTTCATTTTTGATCCGGCTGACGGGTTGCAGTACATTGGATCGGCATTTACCGGCGCAGTGGGCAATCGAATCTGGGAGCTGTGTCATCGGGGCTATTTCGCAAGCGTCGATGTTGTTCTGTTTGACAGCCGATGGGCACATTTTTCGCTTGCCTTCGAAGCATTGGCGATCTCGCGCCTAAAGCCAAAGCGCAATGCGAATATGAAAAACACCTGGATTGACGCTCCCCCGCCATGGGATGAGATCTGGCCCAAGCCGGTGGCAAGTTCAGCAACCAGTTGTAGTGAACCTGCGGGACCACAACCTTTGGCAGGTAGTCCTGACCATTCCAACCCGCCATTTCCTGGCCGAGGAGATTGAACGAAGGGTCAACTTTCGGAAAAACTTTGGTCCAGGTACCGTGTGATATTCACTGACCGAGGAACAGATTGCCTGAGAAGTGAAGGGACATTTCAGATGAACATTGAGATTGAGCGAGAAGAGGACGGCCGGTGGATCGCGGAAGTAACCGAACTGCCGGGCGTGCTGACCTATGGGCAAAACCGCGAAGAAGCGATTTCCAGGGTCAAGGCGTTGGCCTTGAGAGTCCTTGCTGACCGGCTGGAAAACGGCGAAAACATTCCTGAACTTCGCGAAGTGTTTGCGGTGTTGACGTGAGCAAGTGGCCTTCTACCAGGGCGCGACTGGTGCTGGCCGCACTGCTGAGGATTGGTTGGGCTTTGAAACGGCAATCTGGGACCTCGCATCGTGTCTTAACGCGCGAGGGGCGACCCGATTTCGTGTTCTCTTTCCATGATCGCGAGGAAGTTGGACCGCGTATGCTGGCACGGATTGCCAAACGCACGGGACTCACGCCGGATGATCTTTGATACGCCGCCCATTCGGCGGGTCGACCTCCTTTATTTGCCGCCAGCCGTTCCCCGCGTCCGCGGCTCGGCCATGCCCACGAACTGGTTGCTGTCGGCATCCCACCGGATGGCCTGACAGGCGGCGAGGCCGTCGCCTTCGGGGGCGACCATGACTGAGTGGCCGAGGTCGCGCAAACGGGCGACGACCGCGTCGGGCTGACCGTGTTCGAGCAAGAGCCGGTCAGGCCTCCATTGATGATGAAACCTCGGGTCACCGAGAGCCGCGTCGAGTTCCTGGCCGAGATCGAGTTGCCGGATGATCGTCAACAGGGTCGCAGTGATGATCTTCGGCCCGCCTGCGCCGCCCACGGTCAGCACCGGCTGGTCGCCGCGCCAGATGATCGTGGGACTCATGCTTGAGAGCGGGCGTTTGCCTGGCCCAACCGCGTTGGCTTCGTTGCCGACCAGACCAAAGCTGTTGGGCGTTCCGGGGGCGATCGAGAAATCGTCCATCTGGTTGTTTAACACCACGCCGGTCCCGGGCACGATCACGCACGAGCCAAAGGTCGTGTTGACGGTGGTGGTGATCGCAACCCAGTTGCCTTCGGCATCCGCCGCGGCGATATGAGTCGTGTGTTTTTCAGGTGATGGATTCAGCGAGAACAGGTCGGTGATGGCGTCGGGCGGGTCGCCTTGGCCGGCAACCGCCAAGGCCTTGGCCGGATCGATCTGGCGGGCCAGCTCCGCGGCGTAGGTCTTGTCGATCAGCCCCCGCGGAACCGGGGCAAAGTCCGGATCGCCCAGCCACCATGCGCGGTCGGCAAACGCCAGCTTCATTGCTTCGGCCGTGACGTGGATGAACTGGGCCGGGTCGGAATGGTGCATGGCCCGCAGGTCAAAATTCTCAAGGATGTTCAGGATCTGGGCGACATGCACACCGCCAGAGCTGGGAGGCGGAAAGCCGTAGACGGTCCAGTCGCGATAACGGGTCATCACCGGTTCGCGGCGGACGGTGTGGTAGGCGGCAAAGTCGGCCGCTGTCATGATTCCGCCATTGGCCGCCATCCAGGAACCGACCTGTTCGGCGAAGTCGCCCTGATAGAACCATTCCGGCCCATGCTCGGCGATCAGCCTGTAAGTGTTTGCCAGGTCGGGCTGCCTGAGCGTGTCGCCCACGGCAATGGCGTCTCCGTTGTCCGCGAAATAAACAGCCCGGCAGCCGGGATCGTTGCGCAGATTGCCGAGCCGCGAGTGCAGCCGCCCGGCATAGTCATCGTCAATCACAAAACCCTGTTCGGCCACATCGCCGGCCTCGCGAATCAGCTCTCCGAACGAAAGCTTGCCGAACGACTGTACTGCTTCGTGGTAGCCGGCCAGCGCGCCCGGGACGCCAGATGCGAGCGGCCCGGTCACCGATAATTCCGGCTGCGGCTTGCCATCCCGCAAGAACATGTCGCGCGTAGCCGCCGCGGGGGCCATTTCCCGCGCATCGATCGCGGTTACCTTCCCGTCAGGGGTCCGGATCAGGACGAAACAGCCGCCCCCGATTCCCGAGTTGAAACCGTCGACCACGCCGAGCGTGAGGGCGGCGGCGACTGCCGCATCGACCGCATTGCCGCCTTGTTCCAACGCCGCGAGCCCGGCTTCGGTCGCGAGCGGGTGGACCGTCGCGACCATGTGCTGCTTGCCCCGCGCCACCCGCGAGTCCTGGGCTTCACAGCGGTTGCCATGCAACGAAAGTCCAAGAGCAAGTAACGTGAACAACCACCAGTTCCGGTGGAGTAGACTGGTCCACATGGGCCAACCGTTCATGAGATTTCCCCGGAGTCTGAACGCATCGTGAGGGATCGGCAACACCACCACTGGCGAACGGCCAGCATAGCCCGGAACACCGTGGCCGGCATCCAGCAGGCGCTCGAAACGGAACCGGCTTCCAGTTCAGGCGTGAAAGAGTCGAAAGTCGTTTTCGCCACCACCCTTGCCATTGGCAATCTTGCTCAGGGAAACGACTCCCGACCCCCTCGGCGACTTGCTGATGGTGGTCCCGCCCGATCCAGAATCAATTCATTTTTTCTGCCCACAATTTTTTTGTCCACAGTCTTTCTTCACGTTAGTGCCGGTGGGTTGTACGCCGACGAACTTTCGTTCAACCAGCACATCCGCCCGATTTTGGCGGATCGCTGTTTTGCTTGCCACGGGCCGGACCATGCGGCCAACGATTCGGGCTTGCGCCTGGACTTGGGCGAGGCGGCGATGGGCGAACTGCCGAGCGGGACCGGTGCAGCGATCGTGCCGGGAAAGCCTGAAGCGAGCGAACTGGTCCGTCGGATTCTGAGCGACGATCCGGCCGAGCGGATGCCACCGGTTGATTCGCACCTGAGCCTGTCGGCAGGTGAAGTCGCCCTGCTCCGGCAGTGGGTGGCCGACGGGGGCACCTATCAGCCCCATTGGGCTTTTCAGCCGTTGCCACCCCCGCAATCGCCTCCAGCCGATCCAACGGGGTGGGCGCGGGACGACCTTGACCGCTGGGTGCGCGCGGAGCAAGTGGTGTCCGGGCTGGAACCGGCAGCGGAAGCCGAGCCGTGGCGCTGGCTGCGGCGGGTGACGTTTGATTTGACCGGTTTGCCGCCAACCCCGGAGGAACTGTCCGCGTTTGAAGCCGACCCGTCGGAAGCCGCCCGCGCAGCCGTCGCCGAACGCCTGCTGGCTTCGCCGGCGTTCGGCGAGCACTTTGCGGTCGCGTGGCTCGACGCGGCCCGCTATGCAGATTCCTTCGGCTACCAGTCGGACCTGCTCTGCCCGACCTGGCCCTACCGCGACTGGGTGGTCAACGCGATCAACCGCAACCTGCCTTACGACCAGTTCCTCGTCGAGCAGCTGGCCGGGGACCTGTTGCCGGAAGCGACGCGCGAGCAGCGGCTGGCAACAGCTTTCAATCGACTGCACCGGCAGACCAACGAAGGGGGCAGCATCAGCGAAGAGTGGCGGCTCGAATACGCGGCCGACCGGGTCCATACGCTGGGAACCGCGATCCTTGGGCTGACGCTGGAGTGTGCCCGCTGTCACGACCACAAGTTCGATCCCATCACCCAGCGCGAGTATTACGGACTGCTGGCCTGCTTCAACAGCATCGACGACGCGGGAATGTATCTCGATGGCGCGCGGATCCCAACACCGTCGCTGCCGCTCCCCACGGCTGGCCAGCAGGAGGCGATTGGCGCGGCCGAGTTACACCGCGAAGGCATCCTCGCCAAGGTGAGGGCCGCCGCCGAATCGCTGGGCGGCAAGCCGTTCGATGAATGGCGACATTCGGCGGATCAGATCGCAGTCGGCGTGCAGCCGCTGGCCGCCTGGTCGCTGGACCCGGATCAGGCTGGTGGTTCTTTCGCCAACTCAGTGGCCGACGGCCAGCCCGTTTCCAGCCCGCCGGAGAACCAGCTGGTTCCCGGCTTTTCGGAAAGCGCCGTCCAGTTTTCCGGCGATGCAGCGGCCGAGTTCGCGAGCCAGCCGGCGACCCTTGAGCCCGGCGCTGCGTGGTGCGTGTCCTTTCGCCTCTGGCTTCCAAACGCCCTTGGCGATTGTGTGGTGCTGCACCGCCAGCAGGGAACCGATACGGGCTTCTATGGCACAGAACTCGTGCTGAAGGACGGCAAACTCCAGCTGGCCATGATCCGCTTCTGGCCCGGGCAGGCGCTGGCCATCCGCTCGACATCGAATCTGCCGCGCGACGAATGGGTCCATGTTTTGGTGAGCAATGACGGGTCCGGTGAGGTCACCGGTTTGCGGCTGATCGTGAATGGCCGCAATGACTATGAGATCGTACGGGACAATCTGTACAAATCGCCGGGCGCGGGCGGGAGCGGCTTTGCGGCCGGCGCGAGGTTCCGCTCAACGGGGCTTGCCGGAGGCCGGATCGACGATGTTCGCGTCTGGCCGCGCCCCCTGACCCGTGTGGAAGCTTCTCTGCTGGCCGATGGTCTGGTTGAAGCTCATGCCTCGGTCTTTGACGAAACGTCTCTGCGCGAGCACTTTACCGAAACAGCGACGGACCACCAGGCCCTGGCCGACGAGCTGGCGGAAGCTACGCGCGCGGTCTTCGCGGCCCGCGAACCGGTGGTTGAAACCATGGTCATGGAGGAATCGGCCAGCCCCCAGCCGGCATGGGTGCTGTTCCGCGGTGCCTATGATTCGCCGCGAACCGACGCGGACCGGGTGGAACGCGGCGTGCCAGGTTGCCTGCCGGCTTTGCCCACCGGAGTTCCAGCCAATCGATTGGGAGTCGCCCGCTGGCTGACCACGCCGGACCATCCGCTGACGGCCCGTGTTGCCGTCAACCGGTTTTGGCAAGTCTTCTTTGGAAGCGGCCCGGTGTCGACTCCCCAGGACTTTGGATTGCAGGGCAGTTTTCCGTCGCACGCACGCTTGCTGGACGGGTTGGCCGCGGAGTTCGTCACCTCTGGCTGGGATGTGAAGGGACTTTGTCGGCGGATCGTCCTGTCGGCGACCTATCGTCAGACTTCGGTTTGCACCGATGAGTTGCGCGAACGGGATCCCGACAACCGGTTGCTTGCGCGGGGGCCGGCCAGCCGGCTGACCGCCGAGATGCTGCGCGACGCGGCCCTTGCGGCGGGCGGATTGCTGGACGGGACGATGGGCGGTCCGCCGGTCAGTCCCTACCAGCTGCCCACGCTCTGGCAGGAGAACAACACCATGACCAACGGCTGGCAGCAAAGCACGGGCCGCGACCTTTACCGCCGCAGCCTTTATTCGGTCCGCAAACGGACCGCGCCGGTCCCCAACATGCAGGTCTTTGACGCCCCCACCCGGGAATTCTGCTGCGTCGCGCGCAGCCAGACCACCACGCCGCTTCAGGCCCTGACGCTGCTCAACGACGTGCAGTATGTCGAGGCCATGCGGGGCCTCGCACTTCGCGCAATTCAGGCCAGTCCCGCTGATTCAGCCAGTCAAGTCGGTGACGTTTTCGTCCGGCTCGCGGGCCGCGCCCCGACCGAAAAGGAACGCTTGATCCTGGGCAAAGCCCTCCACGAACAGCACGAAGTCTTCGCCGCCGATCCTGCCGCGGCCCGCCAGCTGATCGAAACCGGCGACAGCGACCTGCCCGCCGGAGTCGATCCCGTCGAAACCGCAGCGCTAACCGTCGTCGCCCAACTGGTCCTCAACAGCGACGCTGTGGTCTGGAAAAGGTGAAGCCCTGGCGATTCGGCTTCCCCCACTCGCCAACAGCAGGAGAACGGGATCCCGTCCCCGATCCGGCCGCGCAGCGTGGATCACAGGTGGCCAAGGATGGCAAGGGCCACCTCATCGGGTGCGAGAGAGCCGTCGATCACAACGGCTCCGGTTGATGCACAATAGTCGCGGAACTGGCGATTCCAGACCAGCATGTTGGCCAGCTCCACGGAATCGTGACGCCAGCGTTCTGGTTCGCGCTGACCCAGGCGGGCCTCAAGCGTTGCATCATCGACCCACAGGCCAAACCGCTGCTCAAAACAGTCGTAGAAATCCCGTTCGTTGTAGGCACCTCCGCAGAGAAACAGCGGCTTTTTGCCAGCCGAACCAGCCAGTCGCCGGAACGCTCGCGGTTGCCATAACCAGCTGTGGGCGGCCAGCCAGTCTGCGGGAAATGGCTGGGGCGGAAGATGCTTGACCGGACGACCAGACGAGTTCTCGAACCAGCCGCTCAGACCCGGCTCGTGATCGGTCTCAACAATGCGATATCCCCGCTGCTGCAACACTTTTCCAACCGTGCTCTTGCCGGCCCCGGAAGAGCCGGCGATGTGATAAGCCGGCATGTTCCGATCCACGAATCGAATCTGACAGTGTTGGGCACAAGCCCCTCTGCAATCTGGCCGCCCAGATCGATGGTAACTGGAAAGCCACGACCGGAGGTACAGGCCATCACTCATTTTCGGAAGTCGACTGGCGTCGCGTGAGAAAGTGCGACCGTGGGGCGGTTCAGAGCGTCCCCAGGGAAATGGGTGGTTGATTCTGGAGCAGGGAGCGACAAAGCTGAAGGTCAGCCTTGCCCGACAAAGCCAGACCAGCCGGCGGCAGCCGTCGCTGAAGATGTCCTGAAAATGTCCGGATGGCATTGGATCCCGACCCGTGGCATCGTCCCCTCCCATTGCCATGAACCCGTCCGAAATCCTCGCCGGCATCACCCGACGCCACTTCTTCGGCCAGTCGGCGGCGGGCGGGTTGCTGGGAGCGGCCGCGCTGGCAGGTTTCGGCAACTCGGCCGCCAGGCCCGGCAACTCAAAACGGGTGATCTACCTCTTCCAGAGCGGCGGGCCTTCGCAGCTCGACCTGTTCGACTACAAGCCGAAACTTCGGAAGCTGAACGGCCAGCAGCTTCCCGCGGAAGTCCGCGGCGAGCAGCGGCTGACCCGGATGTCGGCCAACCAGGCTTCGTTGCCGCTGGCCGGCTCGGTGTTTGAGTTCGCCCAGCACGGCGAAAGCGGGCTCTGGCTCAGCGAACTGCTGCCGCACACCGCGAAGATCGCGGACGAGCTTTGCGTAGTCCGTTCGCTTTACACCGAAGCCATCAACCACGACCCGGCGATCACCTTTTTCCAGACCGGATCGCAGATTGCCGGTCGGCCTTCACTCGGAGCGTGGCTGAGCTACGGGCTGGGCAGCGACAGCCAGGACCTGCCGGCCTTTGTGGTTCTGGTGACAGCGGGCCAGGGCGACCAGCCGCTCTACGACCGGCTCTGGGGCAGCGGCTTTCTTGCGGCCAAACATCAGGGCGTCCGCCTTCGCGCCGGCAAGGAGCCCGTGCTCTATCTCAGCAACCCCGATGGCATCTGCCGTTCCGGCCGGCGAGCCATGCTCGACCGGCTGGGCCAACTCGACCAGCTGCAACAGGAGCGCGAACTCGATCCCGCCATCGAATCGCGCATCGCGCAGTACGAGCTGGCCTACCGGATGCAGATGAGCGTCCCGGCCATCGCCGACTTCAGCGATGAAACGGCGGAAACGATGGAGCTGTACGGCCCGGATGTCGCAACGCCGGGAACCTTTGCCGCGAACTGCCTGCTCGCGCGGAGATTGATTGAAAAGGGCGTCCGGATCGTTCAGCTCTACCATCAGGGCTGGGACCAGCACGACAATTTGCCGGGTGCAATCCGGGACCAGGCCAGGATGACAGACCAGCCATCCGCAGCCTTGGTGCTGGACCTGAAACGCTGCGGCCTGCTCGACGACACGCTCGTGATCTGGGGCGGCGAGTTCGGCCGGACCGCCTATTCCCAAGGCCCGCTGACCGAGGGCAATTACGGCCGGGACCACCATCCGCGCTGCTTCTCAGCCTGGATCGCAGGTGGCGGCAGTCGCGCCGGGCATGTCCATGGCCAGACCGACGACTACGGCTACAACCTCGTCGACCGCACCGGCGCCACCATCAATCCCGACAAGTCGACTTTCCACCCCGACGCCGTCCACGTCCACGACTTCCAGGCCACCATCCTCGCCCTCCTCGGCATCGACCACCAATCCCTCACCCACCGCCACCAGGGCCGCTACTTCAGGTTGACCGATGTGCACGGTCATGTGGTGCGGGAACTGATTGGCTGAGGAAGCCTAATCGAAACCGGACGCAACTCGGTCCCCACGACGACCATAGAGGTGTCGACCAGGTGTGTCTGCGTCAACCACGAGAAAACAGCAAGTCCTGCCCTCCGGAATTCAATATGTCACCAAATGGTGACATATCAGGGCCTTCCGGAGAATCCATCCGAAAGACTGTGGCTGCCGGTAAGCCCTAGTTTGTGGAAGTCCGAACCGAAGGACAGCAACTCTCGCTGCCGTTTCTCAGGGGATTGACGAAACGCATTTCAACACGCGACGTTCCATGTCGGAACAGCCGCAACACCACTCCGCTCCTGGCAGGCCAGGAAATGCCCGAACTGGACGTGCCGTCTTTTGGTCTTCCCCGACTGTTTCATCGGGACCAAACGTGTCCGCCTGCCGGCCACAATTCCGACCCGTGCGCCACACCTGTACTTGGACGCTTTGACGAAAGAAGGAACCCGCCCTCGTGAACGTGCCGAGGTCAGTCATGGCCCTCAATGCCTACTTGGATTACCAGTCGCGATGAACTACCACTCAGGGCAAGTTTGCGGAAGTTACCTCCCACGTGAATTGCGCCGAATGACGCAGAAACCAGCCGCAGTTCCGCCAAACAGGTCAAAGGGCCGCACGACTTTGCGCGTGGCTGGCCACCGGCAGTTGCCCTTTCGGTTCATCGACCTCTTTGCCGGAATCGGGGGATTTCGTGTGGGCCTGCAGAAAGCAGGGGGGACCTGCGTCTTTACCTCCGAGTGGGATCGGTGGGCCCAGAAGACCTACCATGCTTGGCACGGCGACATGCCCTGCGGTGACATCAACGCGGTGAAACCGACCGACATTCCGGACCATGACGTCCTCGCCGCAGGTTTTCCCTGTCAGCCGTTCTCCATTGCCGGAGTCTCGAAAAAGCGCAGTCTCGGCCAGGCAGACGGATTCCGCTGCGAGCGGCAGGGCAACCTGTTCTTTCGGATTTGTGACATCGTTGACGTCAAACGTCCGCCAGTACTGATTCTGGAGAATGTCAAGAACCTCAAGTCCCATGACCGGGGGATGACATGGAAGGTGATTCAGCAGGAGCTGCTCAACCGCCGCTATGTGGCCCACTCCCGGATCGTCGATGCGGCCGCTTGGGTTCCCCAACACAGGGAACGCATTTTTATCGTCTGTTTTGACGAGGACGTGTTCGGTTCAAGCCCTGTTTTTGAGTTCCCAACTCCGCCCACGACGCGCCCGAGGTTTCGCGACATCCTCGAACGCAACCCGGACCCGAAGTACACGCTCACCGATCATCTCTGGAAGTACCTGCAGGCCTACGCCGAAAAACACCGGGCCGCCGGGAACGGTTTTGGCTTCGGACTGGCTGATCCTGACGGCGTCAGCCGGACGCTCAGTGCCCGATACTACAAGGACGGATCGGAAATCCTGATTGAGCAACGGGGAAGGAATCCCCGGAGACTGACGCTTGTTGAAGCCGCCCGCCTGATGGGATACGAAGAGTTTGTTCGCTCGCGTAAAGACATCCCCGTTTCGGACACTCAGGCCTACAGGCAGTTTGGAAACTCGGTAGTTCCACAAGTTGTGGAAGCGATCGCGCGGCAGGTCGTGGCCACGCTTCGGGCCGCCTGCAAATCCGGCTCGCCGGTTTTTGGGCGTCCGGCAAAGCGAGTATTGCGCCGTGGAACAGAAACTGCCAAGAAATCTCCCGCGAGACTCCGGCAACGTTCCGGAAAACAGGAGCCGAGCCTCGCTTTGCACGATTGACCGAATGGAACAGCAAGATCTTACCGACCGGCTTCGCGCCGAGGCACGAAAGCACATTCCAGGTGGCACCTCCATCGTCGCAAAAGCGATGAAGCAGGTCCTTGATGAAAATGGCTTCAGTGGCAAATCCGGATGGCTCAAAGAGAACTTTTCGCTGCTTGTGGAAGAAGTTCAGATTCGGGCATTTGAGCTCTATCTCCAAAGCCAGGCACCCGCGGCAGACAAGGCGTTTCGCACGGTTTTGGAGCCACTTCTGCCTCCTCGAGCAACGGTCAGCCAGTTTTTTGACTTGCTACAAGTCAACTTTCAGGCGATTGACCGGTTTTTTCTTGGACTGGGACAGGGTCGCAAGGCAAGGGCCGGAGGAGCGATGGAGTCAGTAGTTCAGACTCTGATTCAGCAGATCGGCTACCCCTTTACGCCTCAAGCCAAGATCGACGGCCAGCCGGACTTCCTGTTTCCCAGTATCGGTCACTTCGAGAAGATGCCGGTTGACTGCATTATCTTTACCGTGAAGCGAACACTGCGTGAGCGATGGCGTCAGATTGTGACCGAGGGCAGCAAAGGACTGCAGTTCTTCCTCGCGACAATCGATGAAAGCGTTCCGGCGACCGAATTGGCGACCATGAAAAACCACCGCGTCTGGATTGTGGTGCCGAAACGCGTCAAGGAAACCAAGTACGCCTCAGTACCCAATGCCCTGTCGTTTGAGGACTTTTTTGACCAGCACCTTGATCCGGCCATGGTGCGATGGAAAAAGAACCGGGTGGTTTGACGTGAGGTGCCTCTGTCGGAATTGGAAAGTAAATCTGATCGAGTGCGTCTGGACGGGCCCGTAGCTGATCAACGCGTTGCCGAACGAGCTAATGATGCCTTGGGCGAAGGTGTTATTGGCCACCTCGTACGGGGCCCGGTTGCGGAGCATGTGACGGACAAGGGTGGTGTTTGCGACCGCGGCGCTGAGTCCGTCGGACATCGCCCAGTCGCGGCGGTTGTCGGGTGAAATCTGAATGGCGCAGGTTGGGGCCTGTACCGGGATCGCGACCAAGGAATTGCATCGTCGGAGAGGCCAGCTCCGGGGGCTGGCAAGGCGAACGAACAAGGGTTCAGGCGGTCGAGCCTGGGGGAGCAAGCTTGTTGAAGCGAGGGCCACGGTTGGCGGATGCCACGCCGGTTTTCCCAGCCAGATTCTTATCGGCTTCGATCAGCGAATCGGCGTCTTGAGCGTCAACCCGCATGCCGTCGGTCGTCACGGCCTTCGGGTCGGTGGCACCGGATTCGCTCTGTTCCGCAAGGTCGGTCATGAGAGCAGGCTGGGGCCATGAGGTTGGAATCAATCAGCTCGTCAGTGAAGTCCTCGTCCGTGGCATTGCCGGAATCGTCGAACTCATTCACCGAGCAGCACGGGATTTCTACCTGGCCTGACCGCAAGTTCATTGGTCGCAACGTGCGCCAAGGCGATTTTCCGGAAAATGGTGCTACCTGTAGCAGTTTTGGTTCTAGCCCTCGCGAGAAAACGGTAATCACCAGTGGGGGAGAACTGTTTTCGCCCTCATCAAGGTTCTTGTATTTTGGAGAAAGTGCGATGAAGAACGAGTGGAATGTGATCTCGGAAAAAAGTAGTGTTTCGGTTTATCGCGGAGCCCTCAGAGTCTTTATGGTGCTCGTCAAAGACGACTTGGGGTTTGCCGTCTTGATTGGAATGGGAACTCACCTCGCATCGATTCAGCCACCTCCACCGCCAGCGGTCCTAAAGCTCAACTTGACTGCTGACGCCGTCAAAGAAGTGCTGGTCAAGGAGGGAATGCCTGACTCGATGTGCGAGGAGGTCGCCATGGCCATTGATCAGGTTTGGCCCCGGAATTCTCCCCAGTAAAAGCGAACCCTCGCCTCTGGAAAAACAAAGTTGACAGCCACCAGGTTTCGGTAATTTGTCGGGGCTGGGAGGGATCGGGCCATCGCCGGAATTGGACCGGGGATCGAACTCAATCTCCTTTGTCAAACAGCGTGTCGACCACGTCCGAGGAGCCTCTCGGAAGGACGTCAGACCACGACGCTTCTCGGACAGGTTTTTGCTTCGCGACATCGGGCATGCGATTGCGGGAGATTGCAGCGCAGCCGCGAGTGCGTCATGGGGAGAACGCGCTGGGCCGTGGCGGGCTGGTGTGAAGGTGGCCGGATGCTGGACCTTCGCCAGACCTCGCGTTGTCCACCAGCCGTGATCATTCACCGGTTGGCGGGGTTTCGCAATATGTCACCATTTGGTGACATATTACTCGCCAGTGTACCACAATTGCCGCTGTGACCACCTGCCAGAGCATTCGCAAATGGTGTGCAAAGCAACTTCGAGCGTCCGCCCTGGACATCCATTGTGATTGCGGCGCCTGTCAAAAGACCTCGCCAGATTGCTTGATCAGTTCCACGAAATCGATGCACTGAACGCCGACACTTGGAATGTTGCAGACGGCCGGAATCTTGAGCCGGTTGTTGGATTTGGGGCTCTTGAGCTGGCGGCTCTCGTTGGAAACGAGCTCAAAGCCCTCGACTTTGGCCGTTGCGATGATCAGGACGTCGTTCTCGTCGACGCCGTCGGAATGGTATTGGTCGTCGCGAATTCCCAGCAGTTTCTGGATCTGAAGGGCTGCGGCCAGAATCTCGTTGCGTACCGCCACGCGAGCGACTTCCATCTCAACAAGCCACTCCGCGCATTCAGGACTTTTCCGCTTGACCTCCTCAAATGCCACGCTCGCAATCGAGAGTCGTTTCTGTCCAATTTGTTTCTCAAGCCACTTCCAGAGCATTGGGAACTGCACAAGCGGATAGTTGTCCCAGGCGTGAAGGATCGACGAGGCATCAAGGATGCGCATATTCGCGCTCCAGCTTGTGCATGCTCACGATCTTGAGATTGTCGAGATAGGTGCTGGCCCGGTTCAGCGTGATGTTGCGGGCGTGAAAGGCGTCCAGCACGGTCCGCACGAAGCGGTCGCCGAACAGGTGCACCGGCTCGCGGTGCCGGTACTGGCGGTTTCCCGAGTCGTTGACATCGACAGACTGCTGACTGCGCCAGTCGCGGTACTGGTCGTAAACCCGCTGGTCGATCCGCCCCGCTTCGATCAACCGGATCAGGATCACGTCATTGCTGACGCCAGACCTGAGACGAACTGGTTTGAGCCAATCGTCAAATCCCGGGAACCCGCCTGGACGGGCGGTCGCGTCAATCAGGTCCAGCAGGGCAGGTGGAACGAGAACGTGCCCGGCGAACTGGTTGGCCTCGAACTCGCGGCCAGACCTGGTCAACAGATCGTGGTCGTCGTCAATGAAACTGCCCCGATGAATGAGCAGGTGCCCCAGCTCGTGCATCAGCGTGAACGTCTGACGTGCGGGAGCCCGCTGCTTGCGGACAAAGATCAGCGGGCAAACCGGATGTTCAATTGCAAATCCGCAAATCGTTTCGTCCCTAGGGACCTGCCATTTGCCCGCGTACCCACTGCTCACAAACACCAGGATGCCATGTTCCTCGACGGCACGGCGGTAATCAACGAAATCCCGCTGGTCTTTCAGTCCAAGCCACTGGCGCACTTCCGCGGCCGCCGCGGGAACTCGCCCATTGGGCAGGGCGGGCCGTGTCAATGGCTTGGGTGGTGCGTTTTCCAGATTCTCGACCAGTCCAAGGAAAACGTCCCGCTGCCATTCGACGTCTTCAATCAGGCGGCGTGTCCTCGGAAGCAAGTCAGTTTTCTGGTTGTTTAGCGTGCGGAATTGTGGCGTAAGAACCCGCTCGGGGTCGGGGTCTGATTCGTCCAGAAAGAACAGCAATCCCCGGCCAAAGTATTCAGCAATCTTGCGGAGCTGGGGAAATGTCAGCCCGGCCTTGCCTTCAAGCACTTTCTGGAGGTTGGGCCATGGAACGTTGGCGTCTTCGGCCAGCTGTTCCAAAGTGGTTCCCTGCGCCGCGCAGCACCACTTCAGCCGGTTCGGATTGATCCCTTCGATTTTGCTCATTCAGCCACAGCCAGCCCGGCTAGTATCAGGTACACCACTTACCGCTCAAGGACAGAATGGTCGCAATACTGGCTACAAGCGGCAACCCGTCGAGCTCCTCCTGAGGGCCCCGGTCCGGGCGGTTTCTGACCAAAAGACATTCCCTCACCGTTTCGGTGATCCCGAAACAGTGCCCTTCACGCCAATTACCCCGAACTTGCCGGATTCCCGGCACATTCTTCACGACCCGGGCTAACGCAGCTCGAACAGGTACAACAACGCGGCCCAGCCGCTGGGCAGGGATTGGTCTTTCTCCGGCGGCTCGTGGTGGCGACAGGCCATTTCGAGAAAGTACCGGGCGTGGAAGAACGCCTCCAGGATCGGTCGAGTCACCTCCAGCCAGCGCTGGTTGTCTTCCATTGTGAACTCCCGGCAAGTCCCGTTGGCGACGATTTGCCGGAACCAGGGATTCATCGCCCGAGCAGGGAGCAACTGTCCGAGCGCGACGACGATCTGCTGGGTCGTTTGCTGAAGCCAGTACACCTTGAAGCTCTGGTGATAGAACCGGTAGACGGGGTCCTCGTAGCCCCAATGGTCGCTCGCCGATTCAAGCAGGTCCTGCAAGGCGGGCGCTTGAAGCGGCAAGTTCGCACGCAACTCGTCTTCCAGTTGGTCCCGTTCGTCGCGACGCATTCAAGTGGCCTTTGTGTTGGACATGGTGTCGGGCCAGTCGTCCCGGATGCTGTTCGACCAAGTTCAACGGGTGCATTTTGCACTTTCGCACTCGGCAGTCATCGAACCTGGAGTTGTCGGTCCTGCCAGGATGGAGTGGCAAGGTGGCGGAAAACGGCGACGCTACCGGTGCGCGGTCGCCCCCTCCCCCCGCCCTCCCCACACCGCTCAAAGCAGCGGCGTGGGAGGGAGCCGGAAAAGAATTCATGGTGCCGTTGCCGATTGGTGCGCGCGAACTCTGCAATCCACGAAAAGCCCCCGTACGCTGCCGGCGAACGTCCATAAGAGCTCTTCACACTGCTCAAGTTCCATCTGTGGCAGATGGTGAGGGAGCCGGAAAAGAGCTCATGGTGCCGTCGCGCTATCAGAATGGAACGCCGCCCGAGTCCGGCTCGTCGTCGCTGGACTGCCATGGGCCGTCGGCTTCAGGTTCCAGGCGGACGGGGGCCGGGAATTGTCCCAGTTGCGCGATGAGGTCGTCGCATTTAGCTTGCAGTTGCGAATGACGATCAGCGATACCCGCCAGAGTCTCCGACAACTTCGCGAGGACCGGTTCCCGCAAGTCTTCGTGGAATTCCCGGCCGGCGGTTTGACCGAGGACTTAGCGGAGATTGCCGAAATCACGATTGAGCGCGTCAATGAGTGGTTGCCCATCGCCCGCGTCGCGAAGGTCGGAGACAAGTTCCGCCAAATGGCCACCGAGTCCGAACAGCCGGATACCGAGCGGCACATTTGTGCCGCCCTTGGAAAAGCTGCTCGACCACACCGAGCCAGTCGCATTCGGCTCGCCGTTCGGCAGAGAGTCCGGCAAGCCCAGCCGCTTTTGTTCAGCCCGTTGTTCGTCGAACCGCCGGTTAAACTCGGCCCATTCGCGTTGTTCCGCGTCCCATTCCTCGCGCGTGACGCGATAGATGTCGAAGGCAAACTCATGGTCCATGTTGCAACCATCAAGGTGCCAGAAAGTCGGACCAGGCAAGTCCGCCAGCATCTGGCAGCACGGGCAATCGGGGTCATGCATCGCCTCGCGGCCGGAGACGGTTTCTGGCAGCCGCTGTCGTTCGCGGTCGATGATCGAGCGCGGCGTGCGGAAATGCAGTTCCGGGTCCGGCGTGTCGAGCCGTTCGTCGCGCAGTCGCTCCAACCGCGGTACTTCTTCGGCCAGAAAGTCACCCTCCGACCAGTGTGTGGATTCCGGATCCAGCCCGCTCAGCCGTTCCCAGCACGACCACAACAGCTCGCGCACGAGTTCGTAGTACTGCACCAGCTCATGGGTGCCGAAGCCACCGAACTGAAAAGCGTGCGAGGTCCGCTCCAGACCAGGCGGGCAGAATCCGGATCGCGACCATTGATTGCATCGTTCCTGTCCGTCCGCCATCAAACGCTGATGCTGAGCCAGCAGCACCACGCGCGGGGTCTGCCCGTTCAACACCGCGCACGGTGTCATCAGCCACGCGGCATGAATGTCCTTGAGCGTGTCGTAATACGGACTCGCGTAACGCTCCTGCCCCGGCCAAGCGTTCGCCGCCAGCTCTTCAAGACTGAGCGTCTCCGGATCCGGCTGCGGTCCGTCGGCAAAGCGCTCGATCCAGTCCTTCCGCCGCGCTATCCACTTCACGCGGACTTCCTTCAGAATCTCATCGCGCCGGGAAAACTCGCGCCAGCAGCCGACGGCCAGAAACCCGAGCAACGGCCGTCCATACACGACCGCGCGAATATCGAGGTCCGCCTGCCCGGCCTGCTCGCGCCGCAACGATTCGGCCAGCCCGCGCCAGTTCAAGGCGTCGCCGGAAAACTGCCATGAATCGTCGAGTTCAAAACAAATGCCGAGGTTCGTTCCCTGCGAACCGTCGTGATAAAAAACGGTCCCCGTCTTGCCCGGCGACGACCAGGTGGAATCGACTGCCACCAGCCGGGCCGCCAGATCAATCACGACCAGCCCCGCATCATGCGACTCGTCGTTGATTCCGGGCTGCAGATTGTGAAACCAGATCCGGCCATCCGCCTGAAACCGTTCGAGCGCAAGCTCCAGTTCGGCAAGCGTCACCGGGTCGGCCGCCAGCGCCGCCACCATCGCATTGGCCACCGAACCATGCACTGTCCCCGACCAGTCGCACTCCGCATCCCGCAACACCAGTCGTACTTCGCTCATGTCAATCTCTTTTTCAAGCCTGGCCAAATTCAAGTAGCGAGAAATCGCATCCAACCTCAAAGCAAGCTTCTTCAGCGGAAGTTGTGCCTGAATCTTAACCGATTGCGGGTCGAAGGAGGGTTTGCATGCCGAAGCCAGCCGCGATTCCAGCACGGGCGCAATCCCGGATTGCCGACGGGTTGATAGCTGAAAAGCCGGTCATTCGGAGCGAACCCTCCGCGGGCTGACAGCGGCGTCGACCGGTTGTAGGCTCGTGGATGCTAGCGGAAACTGGAATTGCGGGTTTCATCCCGGCACTTGGCAGATGGATGCGTTGGCGGCCGGCACCGTAACGTAGGTCGGACAAAGTGTGGTGCGTCGGAAAGCGTGTGGAGTGTGGGACACGGAGGGCTGATCCGCCACGGCGGACCGCTCGCCAGGTTCAAAGAGAATGGTGTGGATTCGATGCCATCACCCAGCCCGGCTTCAGGCTATCAGTCCTGGCGGCAGCTTCCGCCGTTTGCCGGCCTTGCGACCGTGGAACGCGTGGTCGCGTTTAACTGGAGTGTCGCGGAGAGCGTTGGACGCTGGAAGCGGATGCATTACGTATTGAAGCGTTTGCACGAGACGCTTACCGACCGGATTACGGCCGAACCGGTTTATGAGCTGAAAACGGCTTTCAGCCATCATGCGTGGCTGTGCGCCGAACACGCGACGGCGATCCGCCAGCGGGTCGGCGAGATGCGTGAACCGCCGCTGGGGCTGGAGCATGTTCCCCATCCGGCCCTCCAGCTGATGATGGACGAAATCCGGTCCGCACCGACGACCGAAGGCCTGGTACTGGGGGTCTACGGTGTCGCCTTGCCCGCGCTCCTCGAATCAGCCCGCCGCATGCGCGATGAAGCCCATCCGCTGGCCGACGCTCCCTCGGTCCGGGTCGCCAAATGGCTTTGTTTTGAGCTCGACGAGGTGGCCGAGTATGGCCAAAAGGCGATCGCCTGCCTGGTCACGGATGACGACCGGGCCGGGCTCGAGCCCTGGAGCGTGCTGCTCCAGGAATGCCTCGCCGTGTCGGGAGGTGTCGATGGCACACGGCCGGTGACCGAGTGCCCATCCCAAAGCCGGCAAGAGAAGGGGTCAGACCCGGCCGGTTTTGGGCCAAGCTCCACAGCCACCCTTCCCAATCCCATTCATTCCAGCCGCCCCTGGCAGTTCGACGGAGAGCCGAAGCGGGACGCGCGATTCAAGGACAGTTTCAACGCCGGAGTGAATCCCGAGGCCTTTCTCTACGATCCACAGTTTTCGGCCCGCGACAAAACGCTGATGATGTTCTACAAGCGGCTCCGCGAGCTGGATGTTCCGGAGATGATGGCCAGCATCCTGCATGATCTGCGCGATGCGGAACCCTGGGAGTTTCACCGCGAGATGAGCCGCCAGCTTTGGGATGAGGCCCGCCATGCCATGATGGGCGAGGCCGGGTTTGTCTCGCTCGGGCTGGACTGGACCCGGATCCCGGTCAACTTCACCTGGTCGCGCAACCTGAATCTGCAACTGGACGCGCGGGAACGGCACGGTGTCCTCTACTTCATCGAGCAGGGTTTGATGCAGAAAACGGGCAAGCGGCACGAGTGGGAGGTCGGCATGGCCAGTGGCGATCCGCTGGCCGGGATGTTCCAGGATTTTGACTGGGCCGACGAGGTGTTGCATTCACGGATCGGGCGCCGCTGGTACGTCTCCCGCTACGCGTCCCTGCGGGAGGCCCTTGAATGGGGCGACCGGTGCTGGACGAAGGTGGTCAGCCACTGGCATGAAATCCGCGCCGCCGGCCTGACCGCACACCGCAACTGGTGGCCGGAGCTTTACCTGGCTGCCTGCGAGCGATGGCAGGCCGAGCCAGATCCTGCCGCACTTGCGTTCGCCACATCGTATGAGTCGGTCCGGGCGGACCTGAAGCCGCTGCGCGACTCCGATTCGGAATGATCCCGGAACGGCCGGGGGCCATGCGTCCACTCCACTTCCCTGTTCACTTCCCCGCGTGTCCGGCCTTCTCCGTTGCGGCGCTCGAGCCACTTCTGCCACCTGTCGACGCCGGGCAACTGGCTGGAGCCCATCAATATGTCACCTTTCGGTGACATATTGAACCGGACCCGCCCATTGCCCGGGAGAATGGCAGTTGTCCTGGTTCAGCCTGAGCGGGACCAATCCCTGAACGCGGGTGCCCGGACTGACGGAACCCCTCATTCTTGCTGGAACACGTTCGCGGACCTTGAAAAACACTCATTTCGAGCTGGAGCATCGTGCCAACAGGCAGGGACTTGAACGGCCGCGCGTCTTGTCCGGTCTGGCCCCGCTCTTCGCGCCTCCCGGTGCGTCACGCGCGGGCTTTGGTGCCATTTTTCTGTGCGATCCGCAAGGAGTAAGGGACCTTGCACGGCCACGAAATGCGGATTTTCGGCTATTTCCGGGGCATTTCCGGAAAATCGCCCTGACCCCCTTGAGGATCTGCCGCCGATGTGTATATTTCCCGTCCCGCGTTGAGGAAAACCGGCTTGTTCCGGCCCGCTCAGACCCCCTGTTTGGGGGTGGGGCTTGAGGCTGGATCAAGAATCGGGTAATCTTCGCGGTTCGCTTTGAACCGGGATGGGGGACGTTGAATCGGGTTGTGGCCGGCAGGTACCGTTAGCAGCGGTTTCTGCCGCCCGTAACCCGGGTGGTCTGGCTCTGCTGGACCGATGCTCTTTGACAATTTGTGATCGATAATTTGGCATCTTGGCGGATGCCGGGCTGGCCTTCGGGCTGGTTTGTGTATCCGCCGAACCACTCATGATGATTGAAAAGAGCGCCTGCAATCAGGCAGTTTTCCGGCAGCTTCGGCTGCCGTAAAAACGTCTGCTTGTCAGGAAGATGATAGCTGAATCGTTACCCATTTGATTTGGTAGTTTGAAGGGTATCTGATTTTCGCGGATGCGTG
>JANOFL010000095.1:0-9680 GCA_031405895.1 Planctomycetota bacterium | reverse complement strand
TTGTCCTTCCGCCTTTTACTTGCTCAACCTGTGCGGGGTGGGGGGCGCCTCCCGTGTTTTTCAGGTCCGGGCGCCCCCGCCGTGTACCCCGGGCGCGCGGGCTTCCCACGGCGGGAGCCGTGGAACGAGTATCAGTCGAGTCTCCGCTCATCTCCCCGGAAACGACTGTTCCAGTTCGGCGCGGATCCGGGCTGCCTGCTCCGTGTCGCCGGCTCTTTCAAGAATCTCCGCCGCGCGCTGCAACGCGGCCCGGCACGCCACGAGGTGTTCGCGATGCAGGATCGGCACGGCCATCAGTTCAAGGGCTGCGTCCTGCGGTGATTCCAGCCGCGCGATGGCTTCGGCGAGAACCAGCCGCGGGCCGGCGCGCAGCGGCTCCGCCATCCGCTCCAGCTGCTCCCGCCAGCGTTGCTGGCCCTCCGCATCGACTGTCGCGATCCGGGTTCGCCAGAGCTGCGCAGCGGCGAGCAGGGCGATACGCGGTTCGATGTCGCGGCTTAGTTCGTCCAGCACAACCAGCGCCTCGGCCCGCTTGGGCGAACCGAGCAGCCAGCTGGCTCCGAGCAGCTGCGCGACCGGTGCCCGGCTCTTCAGCCACCGTTCCGCCGCCTGTTGCAGGTCGGCGCCGGCCATCGCGTTCTGCCAGGCGAGCGGGATTGTATCAAAGTGCCGGGTACTGGAGTCGGCGGCGAAGAGTTCAAGGAACAGCGTCACAGCAGCGGCCGGCTGGTCCAGCAAAGCCAGCACGCGAATCCGCTGGGCTTTCAGTTCTGACGCGGCCCACTCGCGCGACTCGCTGCGGATCGCCTCGGCCAGCTGCCGGTCGGCTTCAGCAAAGTCGCGGGCCGCGATGGCTTGTCGCGCGAGCAACGCCGGCCCGGACCATTCGGTGCGGACTTCGACAATCTCGTCATTGCGAATCTTGCGGATGCCGGTAGCCGTCTCCAGCAGGAGTTCGGCTCCGCGCCATTCGCGGATCGTCCCGCGGCGTTCGACCGTCTCGCCGGTTTCATCACGGCGAACGACGACCGTGTCGACTGGGTCCTGGGGATCAGCCCCGACATACGCCTGCCCGTTCCATACGAAGGCTGCGAGGCATACGCAGACAAACTGCCCTGATGGCATGGCTGTCAGCATCTGTTTGAGACGACAAGGCACCCCTGTGATTCCCTGTTAAAAAGTTTCAGGCTTGACTGCTTGTCGCCCGTTTTTTTCGCATCGGCAAGTTTATCAAACGCGGGCCTTCGAACTCTCGCCCAATCCAGGCAGCTTGCCCAACCCGGACACCAACATCGCAGTTCGACTTGTCAAAAAGCCAACCGGCTGGACAATTCATGCAATGGTACGCCTTTTCGTCGGGCTCCACCCAATCAACCAGCTTGAAAGAGGAACCGGGATGGGACTGCTGAAAGAATTTCGCGAGTTTGCGATGCGCGGGAACATGATCGACCTTGCCGTTGGCGTGGTCATTGGAACTGCCTTTGGGAAAATCATCAGTTCGCTGGTGAGCAACATTATCATGCCGCCTTTGAACCTGTTGACCGCACGATACGGTGCCAACTTTGCTGATATGGCTTTCAAGGTGAAAACCAGTGCTCCGAAACTGAAAGCTGACGGCTCAATGGAATTGGGTGCGGACGGCAAGCCAATTCTGGAGCTGCAGGACTACGCGATCCTGAACTATGGTCCCTTCATTCAGGCGATGGTCGATTTTCTGCTTGTCGCCGCTGCCATTTTCATCGTGGTCAAGATGATCAACACGGCCAAGGCCCGCTTCGAGACGAAAAAAGTCGAGGCTCCCGCCGCGCCGACGGAAGACGTTTTGCTGCTCCGGGAAATCCGCGACGCCCTTCGTTCAAGATAACGCAGATGCGCAATCCTTTCTCTTCGCCCCGGAGCGGGCGGCGGAATGTAGCCACGGGTGAAGCGACGCTGCTTTGAGCGCCGCGCAACCCGTAGAAAGCGCCACCCATCAGGTTCTTCGCCCCGGATGGGGCGACGGAGTCCTGTTTCGACACCGGGTGCCGTGCTGGGACCATAATGCTGGTTCCCCAACGCCTGGAGCCGATCATGAAACCGTTTCATTCAGCAATTGTTCTTCTCACCACCGCCGTCACGCTGCTTGCCGGAACCCGCATTGCCCTTCAGGATCCTGCACCTCCACCTCCCAACTCCGAGCGCGTTGCCCAGCTCGAACAGCGGCTCGATGCTTTGGAGCAGATCCTGTTCGCGACCTCGCAGCTCGATCTGCGAACCGCGCGGCGGCGGCTGGACGAGGCCCGCCAACAGCTGCAGGGAACGCGCGAACTGTTCCTCCGCGGCTTGATCGCCGATGCCCAGCTGGAGCAGGACCGGTTCGCGGTGCTGATCGCCGAGAAGGAACTGGAACTGGCGGCTTGTCCGCCCGATCACCGCCGGCTGGTCAGCGGCCTGGAGCTGCTGGACTCGCAGCGCCGGCTGGAGCTGGCCCGCCGCAACCTGTCCCACACCGGGAATCTGAACCGCCGCGGATTCGCTTCGCTGACCCAGATCGACGCAGCCGCGGCTGAAGTCTCGCTCGCCGAAAAGGCCGTCGAAACCGCCGAAGCCAAGGCCGCAGCCGCCGAAAAACTCGAAGCGATCCAGCCCCCGTCGGCACCCGACGGCAACCCCCCAGCACCTTGATCTGGCCCGCCGTGGGGTACAGCTCCGCTTTGCCAGTCAACGCCAAACCGGCGGCAACCGCCAAGACCCTTGATCTGGCTCGCTCCGAACCCGCCGACTACGATTGTCGTCTCCCCCTCACCCGGCCGAGTGGCGGAATTGGCAGACGCGCCAGATTTAGGATCTGGTACCGCAAGGTGTGCAGGTTCGACTCCTGTCTCGGCTATCAAAATGAAGGTCACCCGCTTTTCGCGGGCTTCTTGTCGACGCGGCAGTGCCGAACCGACTGGGAGTGGGCGGCGGCCCATGTCCAGGAGATAAACCGGGTGTGGCTGGTTGCTCCGTAGGGGTGCCGGTGCTGGATGCCCGTTCGGGTATTCCCAGGCGTTGCGGTCGTTGCGGTCAGAGCTGCTGACCAGCGTCATGATCGTCGCCCCCTGCGCGCCGCCGGCGAGGCTCCCCGCGAAGAGCCCCTGGGTGGGCCCTGAAGCCGCCTGCTTCACCAGCGGTTCGCACTCGTTGTTGTCGATCGGCAGTAGCGGATCGTCGAGGCAATCCTGCCTCTCCGGCCTTGTCGAAGAAAACACCGACGTCAGCCAGATCGATAACCGCCAGATCCTGCGCGCCGCGCGACAAGTCGATTCGCAGCCCGACCTGTCGATCGATACGCAGTTCAAAGAACCTGACGCGCCAGCTGTCGATGCCTTTCCAGGCGGAAAACGGAACGTCACTCAGCCGCAACTGCCGTGGTCCCATGCAGATCGAAGCTGCACCGCGGTCGCGCTCAAGATCAAGCGTGCGACCAGCCGGCAACCAGGTGTCTCGGCGGGATCACTCAGGCAGGGGTCGCTTTGACTCGGCGGAGCGGGCTTTGGGACGCCAGTGGCGGTCGAGGCGATTCAGGAGGTCGGTGACACGTTCGAGATGCGTGGTGGCGAGATTGGTGGTCTCGTCCGGGTCGGTTTCGAGGTTGAACAGTTCGAGGTTGGTGTGGGGGTTGCGGTGCCGTTCGCCGTTCTGGCTGGGTTTGGCTTGCGGCGGGTTCTCGACCCATGCGACGAGTTTCCATTGGCCGTGGATGACGCTGCGCGACCAGAGGCTGGCCGCAGGGTCGGTGGGCGAGACCATGTTGTGGGCGTATTGGGCGAGGTAAAGCGTATCGCGCGCGGCGAGGGCTTGGGGATCGAGCAGATTGATCCCGGGCAAAGACGCGGCAGGTGGATCGGGCCGGGCCTCCGGAAGCGGGACGCCGCAGGCGGCGAGGATCGTAGGGAGTATGTCGATGTTCTGTGCGAGGTGCTCATCGTCCCTCGCTGCAGAAATTCGCGCGGGCCAGCGGAGGATGATGGGGGTGCGGACGCCGTTTTCATACGGGCTGGCTTTGCCAAACTCGTTCCAGCCGTTGTCCGACAGGTAAATGACCAGCGTGTTGTCGTCGAGGCCGCGCTGTTGCAAGTGGTTCATCAGCTCCCCCACCGTCTCGTCCAGCCACTCGATCATCGCGTAGTACCCGGCCTTCGCCAGCGGCTGCACTGCGGCGTAGTTCTGCAGCAGGCGCGGCGGCGGATCGTGCGGCTGGTGCGGCAACAGGGGCGCGTACCAGACAAAGAACGGCTGGTTTGCCTGTTGGGCCCCGTCCACAAAATCGTACACTGGCTGCATGGTTTGGCGGCCGATCGCCAGCGCCTGGCCGCCATGGCGGTCGGTGTCCCCCATGCCGTCGGTAAAGCCTGCTGCTGCGGGCTGGCGCATCCAGTACTTGCCCGTGTGCAGTGTGCGGTAGCCGGCATCGGCCAGCAGCCGGGGAAGCTGCGGGTGCTGAAAGAACGGCTGCAGCCAGGCTTCGCGCGGCTGCGCGACGTCCGGATCGTTCCCCGTGATCCCGTGCTGGTGGGGATGCAGCCCCGTCAGGAGCGTCGCCAGCGAGGGGCTGCACAGCGCCGTCGTGACATAGCCGCGCGTGAACGTCAGTCCTTCGCGCGCCAGCCGGTCGATGTGCGGTGTCCGGACCGCGTCGTTCCCCATGCAGCCATAATCAGTCCACGCATGATCGTCGCTGATGATCAGAACCACGTTGGGCCGCGGATCCGGTGCGGTCCCGCCGGTCTGGGCCGTCACTCGCCCGACCGGCAACGTTGTCAGCAGAACAATCAGAAGCAGGAATCGACGGTGCATGGCATGCCAACTGGGATGGGAATCTGCCATCGGCGGATCGGATGGTGTTCGGGGTTGGGCCGGGGATGAAGGCAGTGGTCATTCTTCTGCCTCCTTGCGAAGCCGGTTCCTGGTTGCCTCGGTGAGTTCCCGCCAGTCCTTTCCTTTCAAACCCGCCGCCAGCGCCCACAACAAGTTAAGGCTGGCCTTCGGCTGGCGCTGCTTTACGAGGCGGAAGGCGGCGACCGGGCCGAGGCGTTCAAGCCCGGCAATGGTGGTGATTCCAGCTTCGCGCAGCCATTGGCCGCTCTTGGGGCCGAGGTTAAGCAGCGATTCAATGGGGACTTCATCCATCGTGCGATTTTAGCCCCCATGCACCTTGCTCAAGATCTTGTCCATTTCTGCGGCGTTGAAGGCCCGGCAGGTGGTCGTGTGAACGTTGCCCATGGCTCCAAGATGCAGGATGGCGGCGGTCGCCGTTTCATCATCCGGGGCTTCGAGGATCAGGAGGCCGTCGTGATCGCCCAAGGTCCAGTAGATGTCCTTGACCTTCACACCGAGCTTCTTTGCCTCGGCCTTGAAGATCGCAGCCCGCCTGGTCGTGTGGTCGATGTCCTTGATGCCCTGCTGCGAGAACTTGATGTTGGTGATGAAAGTTGCCATTGGGAGTCTCCCTGGAAAAAGGGTGCGTTACTTTACTTTCTTCATTTTCTTCCTGGCCTGCTGCGACTCCAGCGCTCCCGTCTGCCGGACAACTCCTTGCCTCCCAGCAGCCACCAGAATCCCGGAAGAACGCCGGAAAACAGGTTTCTATTTGTAGTCACCCGGCACGCGCGGCTGTACTCCGAGTTCCTGATAGTCAAAGCCGGATTTCAGGGGGTGATACTCGCCCACAACATCGACGGAGCTGTCGGCGCGAATGGAGTCTTCCATTTCCAGCCCCCAGTAGACCGCGTTGATCGTCAGCCGGCGGACACCGGCGTTTGCAAAATCTCCGGCCGAGCCCATGGTGAAATGAAAAATTCTGGTTGGAAGGCCCCGATTGCCCACCCACGTCTTCGTCCAGGCAATCGGCAGTGGTTCCTTGCTCCGGTTCGGCGGGGAATCGGGCGAGAGATCGATCAAAGGCTGACCCAAGACAAGGACCTGGCAGTCGGCCGGAACCGGGGATTTGTCATTGTGGCACCGATACACGTCCGACGGCCCCCAGACATCGTCAACACCCGTCAGGATCGGATGCCCCACGTGGCCGAGGTCCTTCGAAGACCCGGGCGGGTCAGAACCCCCGGCCGGTTCCTTCCCGCTTTCCTCCACCATCAGGCCGCGCGTCGATTCGCTGTGCCAGCCACCATGATGGTCCATGAATGACCCGCCCAGCAACTCACTCAACGAAACGTCCTTTCCGTTTCTCGCGTAGGGCCTGCCACCCCAAAAGCCGTGGTTGGCGGTTCGCAGGGCGATCAGGGGTTTTCCCGAATCAAAATAGTCGTGCCAATGTTGCATCTGGTCGTCGGACAACTGCATGAAACGGGACAGCCAGATCACGCAGTCGGCCTTCGCGAGATGTTCGAGTCCCGGAATGTTGTGGCGTTTCGTCTTGTCTTCGAATGGCGCTGGCAGTGTTGGGTCGACTTCGCCCTGTTCATTGACCGAAAACAGTACGGTGCAGTCAAAGCCGTGACGTTCGGAAAGTACCCTGGCCAGCATCGGCATCGACTGTTCGCTGCGATACTCCTGCTCGGCCGCAATCAACACGATGTGTTTGCCTTTGCCAGGCCCTTCCCCTCCCGAATACGTCAGCCAAAGCTCGCTTTCCGGGACCGGATGCCGGTAGACAGGCCGGCCGAGGCAGTTGCACACGAACTCAACGAGCCGCTCCGACTGAAACCAGCCGGACCACATGTTGTGGCCCTGTCCCTCGACCACTTCCAGTTCGACTTCGCCACCCAGCTCCCGAATTCGCCCGGCCAGCAAGGCCGAGTTCTCTGCAAGCGGCACGACATCGTCCTGGTCGCCATGAATCTGAAAAATCGGAACACGTGCTTCGGCGAGTGGAGCAAGTCGATCAACGGGATTGTGAAGGGACAAGTAGGCCCACAGTTGTTCGGCGGTTAACCCATAGGCACCGCAGGCCCGTTCGATGCCTGGATAACTGGCGACATTGCAGACCGGATAAATGCCGGCGATACCTGAAACAGACTGGGGATTTTCGATCGCCCAGCTGTAATGCATCAGCCCGCCCCGGCTTCTGGCCAGCAGGCAGGGTTGGCTGCCGAAGTTTCTGGCCGACACCAGGTACTTGTAAAACGCGTCGAACGATTTCCGTCCGTCCGGGCTGCCGTACGATTCACCAACGTCAATTCCCGCCACGGCGATGCCCGATTTGAGAAAGCGCTCGAACATCCAGACTTCTTCGTTGGCCGGATAGGCGGGAAGTGTCGGCGCGTACCAAACCCAGGGGATTGTTTTTTGTGAATCGCGTGCGCCGTTGGGAAGGATCACAAACGCGTCAGAGCCGTCCAGCTTGAACACTTCGCCGGACAGGGGAAGCGGTTTCTGGCTGACAGTAATCCGCGGAGTCGCGTCGGCCGCTTCCTGCTCTCCCAGGTCCAGTTCCTGAATCCAGATATTGCGGAATTGAACCTGGTTGTGATGGCCCTGAAGGAGAATGGGGCGACGGGAGTTTTCCTCCGGCTTTCCCGCGCCGGTCTTGTTCTTCAGGACGCAGTCGTCATGGATGAGCTCCCCGTTCTGAAAAACGGTGATGCGGGCGTTTTCGGTTTTCTTCGAACCAGCAAAACGGGCGGCCCGAAAGGCGATGTCGAAAGACTGCCATTCGCCGGCCGGTTTGCAAACAAGCCGGTCCGGCTTCTTCACTCCGTAGATGCTGCCGCAATCGTCGGTCCGGAACTCAGCCTCGGGCACGCCGAACGAATTCAATATCTGCAGCTCGTAGCGCTGCTGGAGATAGACCCCCGAGTTGCCGTTGGTTCCCCGCGGCACGTCTCCAGCATCGTTGACGCTGAATTCGAGATGCAGGCGAAAGTCTCCGTAGGCCTCGGGAGTGACCACGCTGTCCCATGTCGGAGAAGCCGTCAGCACACCATCCTCGAAGGCCCATTCGGACTTGCCGCCGGATTCGGGAATCAGATTGGAGGCGGATTCGCCCACCAGCTGCACGGCATCGGCGGGCCGCTGGAAATCAATGACGCCCCGGGTGGAGCCAGCACCTGGCGAACCGCTGTCCGCGTCGTCAGCAGCTGGCCTGGGGATTTCGTTCAACGTGTAGTACGCGCTGGTGTGAACAAGCTTCCCGCTGTCGGCTGATCGCATGTCGGGCAGGTAAAAGTCGTGTACGTGCCCCTGCACCAGACCGTCCACCACGATCTCAACTCTCATTCCGTCGTCACTGACAACGGCTTCCACCACCCGCGGCACGGTCTGGTCGACTTCGGGGCTGCCGTAGCCTTCCTGGTAGATATGCGTAAACGTCTTCAGCTGGTAAACGTCCGGCCTCGAGGCCATTGCGCGGTCGACGGGCTTGGTGAAAGCAATCTCAAATCCATTCGGGCGGGCTTTGATCTCCCTGATTTCAAAAGGCACGACGCCCGTCCAGTCCAGGCGCTGGACCGAATAGGCCTTGGGCCCGCGCACCGGCCAGCCGCGGTTGGTTCCGCCCGCGATCAGGCTGCCGTTGGGTGTGAACTGCACCGCCAGCAGGCCCGTGTCAAACCCTTCACGAAAGGGGTAGCAGGCTCCCTGCCAGACTCCATTGACCTGTTCGGTGGTGGCGCGCATCACGACGCCGAGGCTGAAGTCGCCAATGAAAATCTGGTTTTCAAAGGGGCCGAATTTGCCTCCCGTCCGGTCGACCATGAAGCCGGAAATGGAACGCCCCATCCGCTTGTACGGAAAAACGACTGCATAGGGAACCAGTTCCCTGACTCGCTGGCGCTCGGTTTCCAGCCGCGAATCACTGTTCGGCATGACCGGAGCCGGGCCCATTGCGGGGGCCAGCTCATACCAGTTGAAGCTGATCGGGTGGCCCATGAATCCGCCCGGCTGCAGGACTTTCAGCGAGCACGATCCATTCCATGGGCCCTGGCTTTCCGCATAAAACATGACCCCGTGTTCATTGGGGCCAATGCCGCAGGGACTTCTGATTCCGCTGCAAACCGGAATCGTTTTGCCGTCCGGTGTGACCTTCAGGCACCAACCGCGAAACGGGGCTTTGGAGTGGTAGGACTCGGACAGGCACAGGGCGACCCAGATGTTCCCGTCGCTGTCGGGCTTGGAGCCAAAAGCGAACTCGTGGTAATTGCGGAAACCCCAGATGTCGCTGAGCGTGTCAAAACGGTCAGCGCGTCCGTCATCGTCGGTATCGGTGATCCGGGTGACCTCCGCTTGCTGGGTTACAAAAAAAGATCCCTCCCGCCAGGCCATCCCGAAGACTTCGTCCAGGCCACTGGCGAATTTGTGGAACTTCGGTTCCGGATAGCGGGCGAAGGCTCCATCGACCAGAAAGATGTCGCCGCGCCGAGTCGCAATGGCCAGCTGCTCCTGGTCGGGCATGACTTCAAAACTGCCCGCTTCAATCGCCAGCTCCTTCGGCAACGGAATCTCGACCAGCTGGTAGTACTTCGATTCCTCTTCAGCCGTACCCCAGTATTCACCCAGCGGTTCCTGTTGCGGGAGAGCGGCAAGGGTCAGCAACGAACACAGCTGAACTAGCAGGGTCATGGGAACTCTTCAAAGTTGATGGCGGCTGTCAACCGATCCGTTGCGGGGGATACCGTCCCCCGGGCTGGCCTGTCAAAAATCCGGATTTGCCGGTGACGCAACGACACAATACCAGCCCGCAGCGCAAGCAAGGGGTCTTGGAA
>JANOFL010000088.1:0-27156 GCA_031405895.1 Planctomycetota bacterium | reverse complement strand
GTCGCTGACTTCTCCGAAGTCAGGCGCTCCCCGATCTCGGATTGCTGGTACAATCCACACGGGGCAGGTCGCGGAGAATGAGGCACACAATGACCACGCGGACCCGCTTTTGTATTCTGTCGCTGGCCCTGCTGGCCAGCTTGGGTTACGGCCCTGACGATGTGGCCGGACAGGACCAGTCGCTTTTCAACCAGCTCGTAGCGGCTGGAGAATTGCCGGCCGCCATTGGCTTGGTCGAACAGGCAGCCAGCCCGGCTGACCGGGACGCCATGCTGGCGCAGATCGCCTTGCAACAACAATCGCTGGGGGCTTATCGCGCGGCCAGCCAGACGGCCAGTGTGCTCGATGATGCCGGGCAGCAGAACCAGTTATTGAGCGGTTTGAATGGCTTCGACGGCGTGCCGGGCGGGCAAGCTGGCGGCATCACAATCAATGACTTTCAGCCGTTGATCAACTTGATCCAGCAGACCATCAGCCCGGACAGCTGGTCAGCGACGGGCAGCGGCGACGGCACGGTTCTGCCTTTCCTCGCCGGCGTCTGGGTTGATTCCGAAAAGGCCCTGCAGCGGGTCAAGCCAGTCGATCCGGTCGGCCTCGACGCGATTGTCGCCGCAGCCCGTCCTGCCAGAACGCCAAGCCATTCGGCCGGGCTCGCCAACCCGACGCGAAGGGTTTCCCTGGTTCAGCTGGAGCTGACGGCGCGACGGTGCCTGTTGTTGGGAGATCCGCTGCCGGACGACGTTCGTTTTTCAGGTGGACTGTACGACATCGAGGCAGTGGTCGTACTTCCTGAAGAGCGGGACCTGTTGCTTGTGGGGAAGGGTGGTGCCTGGCATCGCGATGCAGCTGGAAGGGCGGTCAATTCGGCAACCGGCCGGCCCTTGATTCAGTTCGATGACTTCGTGGTCTGTTGGCGGGCGGCCCAGGAAAATGGCGGGCGGTTTGGCTGCTCGATTACACCGCGCAAGGACAACCTAGCTGCGATGCAGCAGTTCCTCGCGACCAGCCAACTGAAGGGGGATGGCTGGCGGAAAGGTCTGCAATCGGCCGTCGGCCAGCAGGACATCGAGGTTTTCGGAATCGACGCACGCACCCACGCGGCACGGGTTCTGGTCGACGCCGATCATCACATGAAGCTGGTCGGGATGGGGATCGAGCCGTCCGTGCCCGGCCTGGAAAGCTACTTCGACCAGATGGTGGCCGGATTCACGGGCCAGCCCATGGCAATGGACGTCGCACGATGGTGGTTCACGCTGGGCGAGTTCGCGATTGGGACCAACGCCGACGAGACGGTCTTTGCGCTGTCGGGTGACACGGTCCGGGTGCTGAGCGAAACGGAGTTTATCGACGAGCAGGGGGAACGGATTCACTCGGGCCAGACGCAGGGGCCAACCGGAGCTTTTGCCCGCGATTTCACGGAATCGTTCGAAGCCATTGCAGACCGTTATCCGGTCTACCGCGAACTTCAGAACGTATTTGAACTGGCTGTGGTGTGCGGGTTGATCCACGAGCACGGCCTGGCGGAGCGGATTGACTGGGACGGGGGCTGCTTCGACGCCACCTTCACCGTTTCATCCGGCGATGCCGCAGCTGAGTTTCCGGTCTGGCAAATCGCCCTCAGCCCGGCCCCGGCCACGCTGGACTCCGTGATGAACTGGCGGGAGCTGGAGGAGCAGCGTGGCTCGCGGCGGCTCAAACACACGATCGCAGGGGTGAGCGGTGGCGTGGCATTGCATGTCAGCCAACAGCTGCGAAATTCTGGTCTTGAGAGCCGAACGCGGACATTTGGTCCAGGCTGGACTGCGCCTGTCAACCAGTCCGGTTCCTGGTCGACGGGTGCGATCCGCACCTGGTCGGACATCCGGTAGTCGTCACAAGGCCAACGCAATTGCCCGGTGCGGATTGTCGTTCGGCAACGATCCCCGCGGGCACAGAGCGGGCCACAGAGCATTCTGCCAATGTCGCTGACTTCTCCGAAGTCAGCGTCTCCGCTCCGGAACGATGTTCGCAAGGTGTAAATCGCACCCCAAGACAGTCAGGGCGATGGTGCTGGACTGACAAAGCGGAGCTTTGTCACCACGGTTAGCGCCAGAGCGTGTCGTCCTTGAAGGGATGCGGGCGGGCGTCGAGCTTGGGGGCGGGGAGGGACTTCAGGCAGGCGGAAGCAAAACGGAGATCGCGTTTGGTGGTGATTTTGATGTTCTGGGGCAAGCCGGGAACGATCGCGACCGGGTGCCCGGCCCATTCGATGGCTTGGGCTTCGTCGGTGGGCTGCCGGCTGCCAAGCCGGGCATAGGCCTGTTCCAGCAGATCGCGGCGAAAACACTGGGGCGTCTGAGCCAGCCAGAGCTGCTCCCGGGGCACGGTTTCGGCGACCCGTTTGCCGTCGGCCGACCGTTTGACGGTGCTGTCGACCGCGAGGGCCGGAATGGCAGCTCCATGCTGGACGGCGGCCGCGAAACAGGCATTGATCAGTTCGTCGTTGATGCAAGGCCGGGCCGCGTCGTGCACGGCGATGTAGTCGCAATCGGCGGGTGCTTTCTCCAGGCCCCGCAACACGGATTGGTGCCGGAGTTCCCCGCCAGTGACGACCTCGATGTCGAGCACCATGATGTTGGCACCAAAGCGCGAAAGAAAATCCTCGCGGTCCTCGGGCGAGACGACGATCAGCAGTCGCCCCGTATCGGGGTGATTGAGGAACTTGTCGGCCGAGTGCAGCCAGACCGCTTTCTGGTCGAGCTGGGCAAAGGGCTTTTTGTTGAACGGGTCGTTGAAGCGGGTGCTTTTGCCCGCGGCGGCCAGTATCACGGCGAAGCGGGGCATGGGCGTATTACTGCTCCTCAACGAGCTCGATGCGGGCTTCCATCTCACGACCCTGGCGCAGGAAGCCGACGGTGATGGTGTCGCCGGGGCGAAAGCCATCGAGCAACTCCAGGAACTGCTCGGCGGTCAACGTGGGCTGGCCGTTGACTGAGCGGATGATGTCGGCCCCGTTCCGGTTCTTGATCTGGCGCGAAGTGAAGCCGCCGGGAAAGCGTTCGACTTCCACGCGATAGGCGGGGTTCAGCCCGGCCTCTTCTGCCGGACCGCCGGGAATCAGGTCCAGAATCATCAATCCGGAATCGATTTCCATGACCTGGTTCAGACCCATCGAGGCCCGCACGATCCGGCCGTTCGCGATCAGTTCGGGCACGACGCGGCGAATGGTGTTGACTGGGACGGCAAACCCGACGCCGGTGTTTTCACCGGTCAGCGTGGCAATCGCGGTGTTCATTCCGATCAGCCGGGCCTGACGGTCGAGCAGCGGTCCACCCGAGTTGCCCTGGTTGAGTGCCGCATCCAGCTGGATGACGTTCTTGATCGTCCGGTTGGAGGTTTTCGCCGGCAACGTGCGGTTGAGACTGGAGATGATGCCCGTGGTCATCGTTCGCTCGAGTCCGAAGGGATTGCCAATCGCGAAAACGCGCTGTCCGACCCGCAGATCGGAGGAACTGCCGAGGACGACTGGTTTGAGTTCATCGCGGGGAGCGTTGATTTTCAACACGGCAACGTCGTTGGCCGGGTCGGCGCCGATGATTTCGGCCGGGTAGGACTGGCCGTTGAACAATGTGACTTCGACTTCGTCGCTCTCAAGCACGACGTGGTGATTGGTCACGATGTGTCCTTCCTGGTCGAGGACCCAGCCCGACCCGGAGCCTTCTTCCTCGACCCGGTTGCGAAATGGGCCGACGCGCACCGCGCGGGTGCTGATGTTGACGACTCCCTGGTTGACGTTGTCGTACAGGGCAATGGCGGAGAGTTCATCCGGCGAAAAC
The DNA here is from genome assembly GCA_031405895.1 of Planctomycetota bacterium. Classification (GTDB taxonomy): domain Bacteria; phylum Planctomycetota; class Planctomycetia; order Pirellulales; family Pirellulaceae; genus BJ22. The sequence goes on along the minus strand of JANOFL010000088.1, from coordinate 23,341 downwards.
CGCTGGCCAGCATCTTGCGGGGGAACGGGCAACAGATCCTGAGCTGTTCCCCGCCGCGGGTCTGCGGGATGGATTTCGCTCCCGCTTTCCGCCGCCACGGCGGAACCTGCCTGTCCAGTCAGCTGACAGTAGACCGCCACGGCAAAGAGGCCCCCGAGGAAAGCAGAGACAACGCACATCAGAAATCCGGTTTTCACGGTCGGCGACTCCGCGTCGGTGCGAGGTATGAGGCACGGAAGCCACAGGTTTTAGCGCGCGGGCAGTCAAATCGCAACGGGCGGACGGCATGGGTGGCTGTGCTCTGCATCCCGTTGAACCAAAGGGTTTGACCCGCTCCTGCCCTTCGCATTCGTCGTGTTTGGGAGGCGTCTCTCAATGGTCAGACACCTTTTTCATCATCCAACCGGCATCGTTGCAACCCGACTGACCAGCACAGTCCTGCCAGGCTTCCAGAGGCGACAGAACCCGGCAAGGTTTCCCGATTGAAACAACAGGCTCGACCGGCTGACTCTGCCCAAGTCGCCTTTGTTCCCGCCCCGCCGCGAACAGAACCCGCCGGAAGTCCGGTGGATGGCCGGCCCGATCGACACTCTGGCACAGGGAGAATTTTGATGAAAAGGCTCATTGGCCGGCTGGCCATTCTGCTTTCGATCGCTGCCGGACCGCTTGTGCGTTTCGACGAACCGGCCATTCGCCCGATTCGCGAATCGTTTCAGTGCCTGTTCAGCTTTCAGACAGCGGCGAACCCGACTGGCAATACTCCAGTGGTCGATGGCAAAGCCCGTCCGTCCGGCACTCCTGGAATTCGCAATCGCGAAGCTCTCCGCGGGCTGTGCCTGATCAACAGCTTGCCGTTGAATGACGTGCTGGCTGGGGTAGAACCGGACAGTGACGACTGCCCGCTGGAGTTTCTCTGCGCTGAACAGGGTCCGGATCCGGTGGCGGTCGCGATCGCGGCCTTTGCGAAAGTCGCGCGGGATGGCAGCAAATGGATTGAACGGAACCTGAGTTACGCGGTTGAGACAGCCGGCAGCCAGCATGTCCGGGACTGGTCTAATGCAATCCGGAATCCGGAATCCGACTCCTTTGTTGGCAAGAGCGCTGCGTCTCCGTCAGTCAGCCCTGCAACGACCAGCCCGGCCAATGATTACTGGGACTATTACGGTGACTGCGATCGCTGGGGGCTTGTTTTCCGCCAGGTTGCCCGTCCGACCCAAGCCGATGGAACGCGACGTGACGCCGTCGTGAAAACTGCTCCGGCTGGGGAATTCCCGATGGAATTGACCACCAGGGTCACGCACACCATTATGGTTGCTGCCGACAACGCGATCGGCCAGCTGGTCGAAGTTGCTGGGACGGCAGTCCATCAGCTCGCGGACCTGAGCCGCTCCTTTTCATGGGGTGGAAGTTGGGTCAGCCCACCGTTCTTCTGGAGGGACTAAAGCTTTATCAACCCTCGTGGGGGTGCCTGCGATCAGCCGGCACACGTTAGCGTCCGGTTATACCGCATCAACCGGAGGCTAACGCCCGGCGGCTGATCCAGATCAGGTAATTTGACAAAGCACTGGCTTGGAATCCGGATGCGCCTGGCCCGAGTTTGATGGTCAATCCGGTCGCGCAGGCTCGATGTTCTCCGGGCTGTCCGCCTTGTGGCCTGATTCTTTCTGCCGGCGGATTATTCTGGCGTGTCGAGTTGAGGTCCCTGGAACCGGCGGAATCGCACTTTGTACGATTCTGCGCGAAGCTGATCGACTCAGGCTGGCCCTGCCTGGAGTGCCAATTCCGCCGTGGAAGGGCACTTTTCCAGTTGGGCGGGCTGTAGCCGGGGCGGGCAAAAGTCCCGCGAATTCCAAGGTTTAACGGGTTGCGGGGCGGTTCTGGGCCGCCGATAAAGGGACTGGGTTCGCCTGGTTCCGGCACGGCAGTTGCTTTGTTGAAGGAGCTGCGCGATGGTTTCACAAGACGGGGTCGGCCTTACCGCAGGACCCGAACCGTGAAACCAGGCCGGTTTTTGTGTGGCGGGAATCCCGCGTTCAAAATACCATGGCTTGAGGGGCAACCTTGTCTCGCCGCGTCCGGCATCACCCTTTGGGGTGAACGGTTGCCGGGCAAGCGCATCGACTGACAGACATTCAACGACAACCGGATTTGGACGGCGGGCGTCTGGTGGCGGATTTTCCGTCGCCGACCGGTCCCGCCCGATCAGGAAAGCTGTGGAGCATTTGGCCATGAAATCAGGTGGCAACATTGTCCTTACTGCCCTGCTGGCGCTGGCAGGTTTTACCGCCGCCGGATCGGGAGCGATCAAGGATTCCCCGGCCGGGACACCGAATGAAACGGCCCGGCTCGCGACCTTCGATTCGGCCACGGGCGAAACGAGCTTCGCGCTCAGCCTGTTGCCGCGGATCGAGACGCCGGCCGGTTTGCCAAGCGACATCCTGATCGTGGTCGACACGTCGGCCAGCCAGACAGGGCTCTACCAGACGGACTCGATCGAGCTGGCCGGGCGCCTGCTCGGATCGCTGAACGCCGGCGACCGGGTCCGGATCGCGGCCATCGACCTCGACCTTGTCCAGCTGCAGACCGCGGCCGGATTTGTAGTCCCGGATTCGGCGGAAGCCCAGGCCGCCCTTTCACAACTGCGCGAGCGGGTGCCGCTCGGCTCGACCGACCTGGCCGGACTGTTGCGGCAGTTGCCCGCGCAATTTGCTCCGGCCGAGGCTGGCCGGAACCAGAATGTCGTTTACATCGGCGATGGTGTCAGTCGCGGCGGCCTGGTTCATGATTCGAATTTCGGGTCGCTGGTGGATGAACTGGCCGCACGGCGGATTTCACTTTCGACCTATGCGATTGGCCCCGAAAGGGACGTTGAATCGATGGCCGCGCTGGCCAACATGACCGGCGGCAACCTGTTCCTCGACAGCGATGACCCGGCCTCGATTGCGAATGGTGCCACGAATCTGGCCCAGACCGTTCACGGGCAGGTTTTCTGGCCATCGCGGATGAGCCTGCCAGAATCCGTAAAGGAAGTCTTCCCCCGTCAGGTGCCGCCACTGCGATTCGACCGCGACACGATTATCGTCGGCACGCTGACAACGCGCGAGCCGTGGAATCTGGAAGTCACTGGCGAACTCAATGCCCAGCCGCTGACGCTCGCCTGGCCGCTGGTGGCCGAGGAATCCAGCGAGGAATTTGCGTTTTTGCCCAAGCTGATTGATTCGGCCCGTGCCGGAACGGGCTTGCGGCTGCCCCTGCTTGGTTCGGGCGGTCTGCGCGAAGTGGCCCAAGTGATGGCGGCCAGCAGCCGCAGCCTGACCCAGCTGGGGACCCAGGCCCTCGTCATGGGCAACGCCTCATCCGCGCGGGAACTGGCTGAGGAAGCGATCGCCAACGACGGGACCAATACCGAGGCCGAGCTGTTGCTGGAAGCTACCCGGCGTGAAATCCAGGACGGCGACGTCCCGCCCCAGGACGGCGAACCGGCTCCGGCTGAATTGCCGCCGCAGGATGAGCCGCTGATGCCAGGCGAAGCCATCGAAGGCCAGCAGCAACCGGGACCCGTGAACGGTGCCGGGCAGGGCGCGCTGCAGCTGATCGGCCCGGTCGACCAGGACGACGAAATCCGCCGGCTGGTTCAGGAGAGCCAGGACGAAACGGGCGAAATGATTACCGACGAACAGGAACTGGCCCGGGTGCGGACCAGCCGGATGCGGGCGCAGGTTCAGTATGAACTGACCCGTGCGACCGAAGAGCTGCGCGAAACGCCTGGCAATGCGGTGGACCGGCTGAAGTCGGTTTTGGAAGTGGTTGACCAGACCCTGGACATTGATCCTTCGGCCCGGGTTGAGTTGCGGAACCGGCTCGAGTCGGCGCTGGCCTCCGCCCGGCAGCGGAAGCTCGATTTTGACGCTGCCGAAGCCGCGCGGCAAAAGAGCCTTGCCGGGACACTCGAACAGCAGGCTGCATTGCAGGCCATGCTGACGCGGGAAGAAGAGATTTCACGGCGACTGAACCGCTTTAGCGAGCTGCTGAAAGAAGGCAATGTCGCGGCCGCCGAGGAGACAGCCCTGTCGGCCTACCAGCTCGATCCGAACCTGCCCGAAACGAATGCGGCCTACACCGCATCGCAGCTGGCGCTCAGCTATCACCGCCAGATTGAGATCGTGCGGATGCGGGAGGTCGGGTTCCTCGACACGCTCTATGAAACCGAAAAGTCGGCGACGCCGTTCTCGGGCAACCCGCCACTCGTCTTCCCGGACGCCGAATTCTGGCATCAGGCCAAGGCGCGCCGGGAAGTCAAGTACGGTTCGGTCCGTTTGAGTGGCAACCTGATCGACGAGGAAATCCTGCGCGATCTCGACCAGACGGTGGATGATTTCATCTATGACGACACGCCGTTCTCGGAGGTCATGCTGGACCTCAAGACGAAGTACAACATCAACATTGTGCTCGACCAGAGCGCGGTCGAAGACTCGCTGACTGAAGACGAGTCGGTTGCAATCAACGTCAGTGGAATCCGCCTGAAGAATGCCCTGCGGTTGTTGTTGGCCAAATACAACGCGACCTTTATCGTCCGCGACGAAGTCCTGCGGATTATCTCGAAGGATGTGGCCGAGGACCCCGAGTTTTTCGTGACCAACATCTACAACGTCGGAGACCTCGTGGCCCCCCGCCAGAACTTTGGTGGCGGCCTTGGCGGCGGCGGCGGCGGCGGTGGTCTGGGCGGCTTTGGCGGTGGCCAGGGTGGTGGCGGCCAGGGTGGCGGTGGTTTGGGCGGCGGTGCGGGCGGCTTGGGTGGCCTCGGCGGCGGTGCGTTCTGCGTCCAGGACGTCCAGCCTGTAGCGACCGGAACGGCGACCGAAGTCCCGGCTGGCGGAAATGAACCCCGCGACTGGACAACGCTTTTCGCCAATGGCCCGGCCGATCCGGCGATGGTTCGCGACGTGGTGCGAGACCTGATGGAGTCGAAACAGCCTGCCGAAGTCGTGCGGGTGATCGAGTCGGCGGTCCGCAGCAGCCAGTCCCAGCCGTGGATGTATGAAGCGCTCGCGTTGGCCATGCAGGTCGCCGGCCACAGCCAGCTCGATGTCGAGCGGGCCGTAATGTCGGTGGTCGATTTCACTGACAGCCGGGCCGACATGCTGATCGCTGCCCAGTATCTCGCCGACAACGGGATGGAAACACGGGCGATCCGGCTTCTGCGAGACATTGCCTTTGACGACGATTCGACGCCCGAAGTTTTTGTGATCGGCCTGCGGGCTGCCAGCCGGATCAACGACCTCGATGGAGTTCGCTGGGCGACGACCGGGATCCTGTCACAGGCCTGGCCGCGCCATCCGGATGTGTTTCGACAGGCCTTCCTCGCGGCGGCCGAGCTGCAGCAGAAGCTGGATGCGGCCGGGCAGACCAGTGAACTGGACAGTTACAGGAGCGATCTCGACGAGGCGTTGCGGCGGGATATCGTGCTGGAACTTGCCTGGACCGGCGATGCGGACCTCGACTTGATGGTCGAAGAGCCAAGTGGTTCTGTCTGCTCACGACAGGTTTCCCACAGCGAGGCTGGCGGGATCATGATGGGTGATCAGTATCCCCGCAATTCAGCTGCGAACGGCGAAACACGCGAATATTATGTCCTTCCACGCGGTTTCACGGGCGACTATCGCGCGCTGATTCGCAAAGTCTCCGGCCAGCTGACGGGCGACCGGGCAACGGTCACCATCCACGGTCATTACAACTCGAGCCGGCAGATGACTGAAACGCGCCAGGTTTCAGTCGACACGAAGGGGACCTTGGTGCTGTTCAACCTGGTCGACGGCCGCCGGACCGAGTCGGTCGACGCAAGCCGGCTGCAGCGGCTGGCTGGCGAGCAGCTGATAGTCAATCGCGAAGTCCTCGCCCGGCAGATGAATACTCCGGTTAGCGGCTCGGCGCTGGGCGACTATCTCAGCTCGCGCGAGGCGTCACGCAATGCGGGCGGTCTGACTGGACAGCTCGGGGACGACCAGCTGGACGGCGGACTCTTCCGCCGCCCGGTTGGCTATCAGCCCGTGATCACCAACATTTTCGAAGGCACCAGCATGCAGGTGAACCATGCGACCACGGCCGACCGGTTGTATGTGTTGCTAAGCGTTTCACCGTTCTTCAGCGGTGTGACCCAGGTGACCACGTTCAACGTCTTCGGTAACGCCGCCAATGCGACGGGCGGGGGCGGTGGTGGAGGTGGACTCGGCGGCATCGGCGGCGGCGGCGGTGGTGGCGGTCTGGGCGGTGGCGGTTTCTAGCACCGGATCCGGACGCAGACCCGAAGTTCACGAAGTACATTTTCAACCTCGCGGCCACTACCGCGAGGTTTTTTTGTTTCATTTTCGTTCGATTCGAAGCGCGCCTTCCCGTACTTCGCCAACCAGACCGCTGTCTTTCAGCACGAGTGCCACCAGTTCTGCCAAAGTGACGTTGACAGCTTCAACCGGAACCAGGTCGTCGAGGCTGGCAAAACTGGTGTCAGCAAGTTCCAGCTTTAGCCTTTGCTGACTCGCAATCGCAGCCAGCAGGTCCCGGCGTCGGGCCCGGGTACTGAGCGTCAGGCGAACCTCGCTTGCGGACTGATCTGAGGAGCCGGCTTGTCCCATTCCCGCACTGGCAACAAGCCTCCCGGCAGCCACCAGTGCCGCTGCATCGCCTTCCAGCAGCCAGCCGTTACCCTGTCGCCTGGCCGTCAGACCGGCGATCGCATCCAGCTGCCTGGCCAGCGGGGCATCGATCAGGTCACGCGAAACCTTGCGCCGAAATGCGGGCAACCGGGCACAAGGCACGATCACAAGACTTTTGTCATCGCCAGCCGCCAGTTGCAGATCAAATCCGGCCAGGGCCAGTGTCAGGCAATCGCCGAGCGGCATCGCGGGCCAGTCAATGGCTGACCAGACGTCGAGTGGCACCTGTTCCCATCCCTCGATCGACAGTCCCTCGGACTCGGACAGTTCGCGGAAAAACATGCCAGGCTCCACCCAGTCCTCCGTTTTCGCAGCGACGGTGCGCAGCAGGGCCCGGCGGGCTGACGCCGGCAAAGTCCTGCCGCCTGCGAGTTCCCGCAATTCCACGGTCCGTTCCGGCAATGCCAATGCGGTCGCCGCCGGCCCGAGATAAAAACAGCTCTCCAGCTCTCCGACGCCAGCTCCGACGCTGTCGCCCGCGTCCCAAAGCAGCTGTTCAAAGCTCGCGTCGCGCATTTGAACCGCCACGAGTTGGCCCGGATCGATGCGGCGATCGATCACCACACAGAGCCCGGCGGCCCGGCTGGTTCGCATCAACTCGCCATACAGCTCAGCGCCTTGCCAGACTCCGTTCAGCCCGCGGGCCCGCGCGGCCCGAAAAAACGGGTCGCCAGTTTTCCAGTCCGGTTCCTGGGCATCAACGCCACCGGCCAGCACGAGCAGAAAAAGGCAGCAGCTTGCCGACAGCGCCCAACGCTGAATGGCGGTTTCCGGCAGGAATTCGGGCACGGTCAGGTCTGCTCCATTCACTACATTCGTTACAGGTTTCCCCGCTTGCCATTTCCGGCAACGCAGCTGAGCCGGTTGAAGATATCGCCAACAGATGGATGATTGAGTGGACCGGTGTTCACAATTAGACTCGGAACTGGTGTGTGTGTCATTGTCAGGCAGCGTTGCCTTTCCAGAACCAACGAACCCGCTCTGTGGGCGATTCCACTCCATCGCGATTGCTGAACTGCTTTGGCCGTTTTCTCGCCAATGAGAATTCGGCTGAGTTCGTCGAATCGGTCAGCCACCAGTACGGTCTCGGCACGCTGGAGCGACTGCTCTGGGCCGGACCCTGTGGGGTCCGCCGCGCCGCCGCCCTTGCGATCGGGTTTCTGGGCGAGTTCGAGAATAACGAAGCCCTGGGCCGCGCATTGCATGACGAAGATCGCGGCGTCCGGTTGCTGGCCGACCACGGCTTGCGTCAGCTCTGGTTCCGTCAAGGGCCGCCTGGACAAAGACCGCTGCTGGTCCGGACCGCCTGGCTGAATCGCTGTGGCAAGCATGACGAAGCCCACGACCTGGCAAGCGACCTGATCGCCGCCCAGCCCGAACTGGCGGAAGCCTGGAACCAGCGGTCGACCGCGCTGGCCGGGATGAACGACTTGTCGGCGTCGGTGGAGCAGCGCAAGGAAGTGCTCTACCTCAACCGGCACCACTTTGTTGCTGCGTCCTGTCTCGCGGCGACCTGGTTGCAGCTCGATGAGATGATGCTGGCTCTTGAGGCTTTTCGGCTGACGCTCGAAATCTGCCCCGACCTTGAAAATGTGCGGGCACAAATCGGCAAACTGGAACGAATCGTCGGCGGGTGAGCAATCCTGTTTCTTTCTGACAAGTCGGCGAATTCTTTTGAGCCTGAGGCGCTAGCCGATTTTCCTGGGTGTGAGTTTACGGTTGAGTCAGCGACCTCGGCTAGCGCCTCAGGCTCATTTTTTTGGCAGGCCACCCCGGGGACCTACTGTCCCGGCACGACGCGGATCGAGTTCTGGCCGCTAACGGAACCCAGCGTGTTGTCGCTCGCGGCTTGAACTTCCAGCACCGGGTTGCCAGGCAAGGTTCCGTTGACCTCGACGACAAACGTGAGCGCTTCGCCGGGGCGCATTTCGCGGATGGTTTCCAGCTGGTGCCGGGTGCCTTCCGCGTTGCTGCCCAGCAGACGGATCGGTCCGGCCGCCGAGTTGTCGAAGCCCGCCAGCCGCAAGCCAGGTGGGGTCAGGATCACCAGCGCGACGTTTTGGTCGGGCGTCGTTCGGTTGTTGGTCACGGTGAAGCGGAACCGTCCCGCGGTCCGGCCATCGGCGGCGATCGAGGGCGTGATCGTTTCCACGCTAACGCCCAGTTCGCCGGCCGGGTCGCGCGGAATGAGGATGCTGCCCGGGTTGCCCTGGTTCCCCGCAGCGGGTGGACCCACTCCCGGCGGAACGGCTCCGCCCGTCTCAGGCTCGATCCGGATGGGCCACTGTTGCTGGGCCTGGGCACCCGAGGGCGTGGTGGCCGTGAACTGGACAACAGCCTGTGGATCGATTTCGCGGGCCTGATAGCGAACCACCAGATCGGCCATCTGCCCTGGATTCAGGCGGCCGACAAACAGCGCGAGGTCATCCCCGATCCAGGTGCGCTGGTAGCTGGATGTCGCGCTGACGGGCTCAAGGGACGCCGGAAAGCGGTTGGTGAGCGTAATCGAATCGAGCGGCACGTTGCCGCTATTGGTCACGCGGACCGCCACGTCGATTTCCTGGCCGCGTTGAGCGATCTGCGGGCCGCGCGCTTCCACAAGCAGCTGGCCGGTCACGACATTGGCGACTTCGATGCAGCGGCGGCCGGTCGCCGTGTGGCCGCCATCAGCAACCACGTTCAGGGCAAAGCACTGGACGCCGCTGGAAGTGGCCCGCAGCCGCAGTGGCAAGGTCTTCTTTTCGCCAAACGCCAGCCGGCCGACGTTGGCTTCGATCGGATTGGAAAGTGCGAGAGCGGAGAGGCCAGCGTCAAGCTGCACGGCGACGCGGACGTTTTCAAGTGGCTGGTCGCACTGGTTGACCAGTTCGATATTGAAGTCGAAATCATCGCCCATCCGCGCGGCAGTCGGGCCATCGAGCCTGACGCCAAGGCAGGGGGCCGCGACTTCGGTCTCGGCACAGGCTTCAGTTTGCAACTGGTCGCTCTGGCTGGCGACGCGGAAGCAGGAACGCTTGATCCCGCGCGAATCCCCGCGCAGCTGGATGTTGATCGGGACCGGCTGCTGGCCCGGCGCGAGATCGCCCAGCCGCCATTCATAGCGCTGGCCGAAAACCGATGGCTTGGGCTCGCTGGAAACGAACTGAACGCCATCGCCGAGGTCGTCGGAGCTGACGACGACATCGCGGGCAACCTGGTCGCCCGGATTGGAAACTTCGACCCGGTAGTTGTAGGGCTCATTGATTCCGGCCGTCCGCGGGCCAATGGCCCGCAACGTCAGCGCCGGCGCGCTCCAGGTGATTCCAGTCAGGCCGCTTTCGACGATCAGCTCGGACTCGCCCGCGACGGCCGGACGGATCACGTCGACACGGATTTGCGTCGTACCCGGTTCGACTTTTCCGGCCTGCTGCCGGACCTGGACCGTTGCCTGACCGTCGGATCCGGATTCGGCTTCCGCGGTTTGCGATCCGGTTGGCACGAACTCAGCCGGAGCACCGCCGAGGATCGAATAACGGACTTTCCAGCCGGAAATTCCGTTGCCATCGGCGAGGCGCGAGACCAGTGTGGTGAGCGGCTGGACCGAGCCGCTGCTGGTGATGACCGGGGCCGGAACGCTCCAGACACCGTCGACCCAGTGAATAACGGTCGTCGCCCGGCGCTTGTCCCACGCCGAGGCCTGGGGAGCTACCGCCGTCAGCCAGGTCGTTCCGGGCGATGCCGAATGCAGGCTGATGTAGGTTTGTCCCTGCAGCACGTCGATATCGTCGACGGGCGTGGGTGTGCCGCGGGTGACGAGTTTGGCTTTCAGGCCAGTCCGGCCACGCGCGAACTGCCCGTCGATTTTTTCGCTCGTGGGCGGAACCAGCCGGTTGAAGTTGGGATGTTCCATCCCGCCGACCTCGATGATTTGTCCGACGCTGTCATTGGAGAGAATCCATTCGAGCGGCTGATTGAGGACGAAGTGGCCATCGCCGCCGCAGAGTCCCGCCAGGACGACGACTTCACTGCCCACCGGTGCCACGATCCGGTGGGGCGTCATGATGATCTCGCCCAGCTTGCCCTGGCTGGTTGGAAGCGAGGGGCGGGGAATGATGTGCCGGCCGTCACTCTTCCTCAGGCAGTTGCCGCCTCGGCAACCGGGCTGTCCACAACCGCCACAAGTCGGAGCATCGGGCGGATGGGTAAAGGCCGGAGTCGCTGCCGCAGCGGTTCCCATGCCTTGATGTCCGGGCAGCGCGCCCAGGCCGTGACCGGAAGGCGGAGCGACTGGTGCTACGGCCTGATTGCCCCGGTGGTGACCCAACCATCCGCCCCGCGCACTGGCGGGCGTCAGCAGCTGGGTGGTATTGGGCAACGGCAAGAAAACGCGGTTGCCGGTCGGATCAATTGCGGGCAGCTGGATTTGTGCCCGCAGGGGATCGACGACCAGCAATGTCGCGAAAACAAGGGCGACCAACGCCGCGCCGCGAAAGGGCTTGCCCGCCATGGAACTGACTTCCGTTGCCAGAGACTGGATTCCTGTGTCAGCAACCCGAACCTTGCGGGCTTGAGAGTCCGGGGGATTCGCTGAAGGGCGATGCAGCGGCCGGACCAGCCAACTTGCGGGAGGATAGCCCACACCCGGCGCGCGGCGCCGGAAAACTCTGCCAGGAAATCAACTCGGCGATGGAGGGCAGCTGAGTTTGCCGGTTGTCAGCAGAATTCCGGCAAATCCGGACGTGACGGCCTGGTGACGAATCGGCCGTTGGGGAATGGTCAGAACCTGCTCAGTGCGTGGCTGATCTCGGTGGTCACTTGCGGGTCGCGTTCACTGGCCAACGCGTTTGCAAGCATTTCCCGGCACGACAGCGACCCGATCTTGCCCAATGCCCACGCCGCGGCACCCCGCACCACCGCATCCGCGTCTTTCAGGCCGCTCGACAACGCCGTAACCGCTGACGTGTCTCCCTCGTTGCCGAGGACGATGGCCGCGTTTCGCAACAGCCCGCGCCGCCGCGCCCGCCACATTGCCGTGTGCCGAAACCGGTCGCGAAACATGGCTTCCGTCCACGAAAAAAGGCTGGCCAGTTCGAGCTGCCCCAGCGGCTCGACTGGGACCAGTCCAGCCTCTTCCGAGCGGGCGGCGAAGCGGTTCCACGGGCAGACTTCCTGGCAGATGTCGCAACCATACAGCCAGTCTCCGACACCAGCCCGCAGTTCGACCGGAACTGCGCCGCGTTGCTCGATCGTCAGGTAGCTGATGCAGCGCGACGCGTCGAGCTGGCGCGGGGCGACGAACGCCTGCGTCGGGCAGGCATCCAGACAAGCCGTACAGGTCCCGCAATGGTCGGTGGCGATGGGCTGGTCGTAGGCCAGTTCGACATCGAGCAGCAAGGCCCCGAGGTAGAACCAGCTCCCTGCGCGGGGATTGATCAGCATCGTGTTCTTGCCCTGCCAGCCGATCCCGGCCAGCGCCGCGAACTCTCGTTCGAGCAGCGGAGCCGTGTCGACGACCGCGCGCCAGACAACTTCTGGAAGCAGTTCGCTCGCCCGCTGACCCAGCTGTTTGAGCCGGTCGCGGACAAGATCGTGATAGTCGACATCGCCCCAGGCGTAGCGTGAAATCCGTCCATGTCCTGGCCGGCACGCTTCGCCCGGCGGGCTGGTGCAGTAGTTCATCCCGACCATCAGCAGGCTCACCGCACCGGGCAGGACCGAATGCGGGTGCCGGTAGGCATCGCGGCGACCGGCGAGATAGTCCATTTCACCCGCGAAGCCCCGGTCAAGCCACTCTGCGAGGGCGGGGAACCCGGTCGCTTCCACCGCCGGGCAGGCACCAGCGAACGCGAAGCCCAGCTCGCGGGCGGACGCCTTTAACGATTGTGTCAGTCCTGACGCGACTGGCCGGAAGGAGCTGGATTTCGGCACAACGGTGTCGGATGGGCCACTCATTGCGTCACCCGGTCGCCTGATTAGGCTGGAAACTGTTGGCTCGATCTGCTCCATCACAGCGACCACGCACAGCAGAATCCGCCGAGCCAGTTCTCCCGTCCCGGTTCCAACGTACTTTCCCGCTCCAGGGTTTCGCCATGATCAGCCGCATCGGATTTGTGTTCGCAGTCGCCGCGCTCGTGACCGCCGGCAACGCCAGTCTCTCCTTCGCCCAGTCCAGCTACCACGACGGTTACGGCTTCGGCACGGGCTTTGGAGTCGGCAACCAGCTCCCCTACGACGGTGCCGCGGCCCAGCATGGCCGCTGCCATTCCGGCTACGGGCTGTTGCCATTCGGAACGATCAACTTCGCTCCGCGGGTTGAGGAACCGCCCTACTTTGCCAAGTTCCCGCCAGTTTACTACAGCCACATCGTGCGTCGGCCCTATGGCGTCAGCCCCTACGCCGCCCCGCCTGGAATCGCGCCAGTCGAAATGGCGGTGCCCGCTCCGGTCCCGCTGACGATCGCGAACCCGCACTACGGCGAAACTCCCGTCGAAGCGTTGCCAGCTGCTGACAAAACCGAGCCGATGCTCGACGAGACGAAAAAAACCGACGTTTCCACCGCAGCCGGGGCCTCCAGGTAATATCCACCAATCGCTGCGTCTGATCCATCCAGCCAGCCAGCCATCCATCCATCCATTCACCGGCCGGCACCTGCCGAGCCGGTGTTTTCGTTTTTGGGCTGGTCAGAGTCTTCAACCGACTCGCCGCGGAACAGTCGGCGGCTGGCGCAGGCTTTCGAATTCGAAGAGGGCGAACACAAAATGTATGGCCAGCACAAGAATGGTGGCCCAGAGAATGGTCCGCGTCACGGCCCGGCTGACATCCGAAGCCGAATACTTGGGCGAGACGCCAAAGTGCCAGGCGATCGCGCCAATCCCGAGTCCGCTCACGGCTGTTTTGGACAGCATCCACCACGCTCCGTCGTACATCCAGGCCGCCGGGTACTTCAGCCGGATGTGAAAGTACCATTCCCAGAAGTTTGGACCCCGTTCCGGGTGCGACCAGACAAAAGCCACCACGCTGGCGGTTCGTGCCCCGTACCACGAAAGCAGCGACAGCAGCGGAGTACCGAACAGGAACACCAGCATGATTCCCGTCAACAGGTAGGCCCGCGGAGCGGCACCAAAACTCGACATCGCGTCCAGCTGTGAACCGTATTGCCGGCCGCCCACATCCGCCGTGACCGCCGCACCACACCGCGCTGCGATCAGAATGCAGGCGAGGATCGGGACAAATTCGCGGTAAAGGACAAAACCGATCGCTTCGAGCAGGTCCTCGATCAGCAAGGGTTCGGTGTAGGTTGCAAACGGGAAGAACTCAAAGGTAAAAAACGTCGAGACGTAACCGTTTATAAACCCGGCCATCAGCAGGTACAGGATCGCAGTCGGACCGCAGACCAGCAGCAGATAGTGCCCGAGAAAACGGAGTCCCCAGACCGGGTTCTTCCAGGTCGGCACGAGGCTGGCGACGGCGACGGCGACCGAGCCGAGAGCATCGGTGGTCCCGCCAAAAAAGCCATCGGCGACTTGCCGTATCTGCGGCCCGAGGCCGACCGCTTTTTTTGCCGGCACGGCGGGAATCGAGGCCAGCCTTTCCGCCGCCCGGTCCAGTTTTTGCTCCAGCAAACCCCATTCTTCGCGCGGCACCTCGGTCACAGTCCGCGTTTCAGCGTCGAAGAGGAAGACATGGTCGGCAACCGGCAACAAGGACGGATAGTCGTGGGTGACGATGATCGAAGTCTTGCCAAACCGCTCGTGCGTTTCGCGGATCAATCCGGCCACGCGGCCAGCCGTCGAAGGATCGAGGCCGCTGGTCGGTTCGTCGTAAAGAATCAGTGGCGGGTCGTAGGCCAGCGTCCGGGCCACGGCCAGCCGCTGGCGCTGCCCGCCGCTCATCCGCGAAGTCGGCACGTCATCGGAAAGCCCGAGCCGTTCCAGCCATTCCTGGGCCGAAACGGCTGAAGCGCCCCGCCCGCAGCGCCGGGCGAACTCGATGTTGTCGCGCGGGGACAACTCGTCGAACAGTGCGAACGACTGAAAAACCACGCCGGCCATGCCGGGGCGGGCCGGCTTGCCACCGATCAGGACTTCACCCCGCATCCGCACGCCGTCGTAACGGTTGCGGATCAGGCCGGCAATGATCTTGAGCAGGATGCTCTTGCCCACGCCGCTGGGGCCGACGATGACCGAAATCCGCCCGGCCGGCAATAAGGCGTTCAAGCCGCTGAGCAACTCGCGTTGCCCGGCGGTAATCGAAAGGTCGCGCAGTTCAACGCCGACCGGGACAGAGAGGGAAGCGGCAGGCGGCTGGTTCAATTCCGCGTCCTCGACGGCACATGGAAGGGGCCTTCGCGCAAGACCGCGGCCGGAACGACTTTCAGCCCGCCATCACCGTCTGCCGACGACTGCCCGGCTGGCAACCTGGTCACGCAGAGCCAGCCGTCGTCCTTGAACAGAACCTTGTGCCGGAGGACACGCGAGAACTCGGGCGTGATCTCGGTCCGCGGATTGCCGAACAGCAGTTCGCCAATCCCGACGATCGTCGGCTCGAGCTTCTCGTTGAGCACATCCAGCCGCTGGCGCGCCTCGGCTGTATTCCAGGTCGTCCGCCAGACTTCGGCCAGATGGGGGTTGTTGGTGAGCACTTCCTGCATGATCTCCAGTCCCAGCTCCTGGAGCTCGCGGTCCTGGGCCACCGTCGCCATCACCCGGGCCGCCGTTTCCCGAACGCGAGTGTCCGATGAAATCCGCTGGATGATCCGCGCCTGGACCCGGTAGATCTCGGGCAAACGGCTGACGATCATCGGCGTGACGTTCTCGTCGACGATCCGCTGGAACTCGCGTTGCGTCAGGTTTTGATCCGGAAAAGGCAACGAGTCATAGATGTACCGCCAGCTCAGCCGCCAGACCGAGGCTTCGCGCCAGATTTCGTTTCCGATTTCGTTGACCAGTGGCCAGGCTTCTTCCTGCACGATCGGCCAGATGACCTGGCTGACGAGCGGCACGATTTCCTGCTGCAGAATCTGGATCTGGTAGCGGGCCGCGAGGTGCGAAAGCGGCTCTTTCTTCGCATCGATCACCCGCGCCAGATCGGCCCGGATGACCTCACCCGACTGGCGGATGCTCTCCAGCACGAGGGGCTGAAGGTTGCTGACGATTTCGGGCTGGTGTTCGCGGAGGGCGACCAGAATCGATTCGGAAATCTCGCGCCGCTTTTCCGGCGGCAACATCGTCTGGATCACCCAGCCCATCGAACCAGGCGTGGTGTGCCATTCAAGCCGAAGTTCATCCGGCCGCGCGACATCAAGCTGCTCCGCCCAGCCGGGATAGAGTTCGGCCTCGGCTTCACCCGTGTAAACCGGCTGCCGGCGGTCGGATGGGCCGCCCGGGATGCCCACAATCCGCCCAATCGCCGGCTCAATGGCTTCGCCGGCGAAGACCGGGTCACCCACGCGAATGATCTGGGGCGGCTGAAAACGGAGCCGGACCCTGAGCGGCGAGGCCACTGCAAACCGGGCGACCTGGCCAGCTGGTGAAAAAGCGGGATCGGGCGTTGAGCCCAGCCAGCGACCGACCAGCCAGCCCAACACCAGCCAGACCACGACGCCTGTCAGAATCCGCAACAACGGCAAGACCTCGGGGAACCATGAAACTCCCGGCCAACACTACTCCGCCCGGCGGCGTTAAGTTTCCCGTTCACCACATGGCGACGACGGACCCTCGACTTCAATGGTCCGAAGCCGGCACAACTTCGGTACCAGTTTCCGTGGGCAACATCGCCGGGCTGACAGAAACGACAGCGGGCAGGCTCGCACGCGGTTGTGAATCGAGATCGGTGATGAACTGGAGCACGGTCTCGTGCGCCGTCGCACCGGAAGCCGGATGGTAGGTGACCTCGACGAAATGAACCGGCTTGGCCTCCTGATCGGCCTTGACCGTGAACGAGCGGTCATCGCACACGACATCTTCGATCCGGAACGGCAAGTCGGCCTTAAGCAGAACGCGGCGCGTGACGGGCTGGCCGATGACCGCGTTGGCAATGTTCAGCACCGCGGGGCTGATCTGCAGGGGCGTGGTCACTTTGGCGTTGAACTGCACGGGAATCCGGATTTCGCGGGCCGGGCTGATGGCATCCTCGCCAATCACGTTCAGCTCACCGAGGACCTGGCCGGCTGGAACACCTTCCTTGAGCCACGCCTGAATCACATAGACGACTTCGCCGCCATCACGTCGCCGTTCCTGGAACGAGACGGCGACATGCGGAAAGGTGCTCCTCACATCCGTGATCCGGAACAGGTTGTTGTTCCGGCGAGTCAATGTGACCGATTGTGGAGGCGAGTTGCCGGGCGCGAGGGTCCCAAAATCCAGTCGCGCGGGATGGACCTCGACATCGGTCAGGATGTTCCCGCGTACCGTCAGTTTGACTTCCGCGGCGAAAGGATGGGCAAATCCGACCGCGATGGTGGCCTCGCGCCGGCCGCTGTAGGCCAGCGTGTCGAATTTCGCCACGAGGCGGGCCTTTTCCCACGTTCCCAGCAGCTGCCGGTCCACGGAAACTTTGGTACATCCGCAGCTCGAGCGGACATACTCGATCACCATGTTCTCTTCGTAGCAGTTCTCGATCTCGAAAACATGCTCGGGAGAAGTTCCCCGTGCGACATCGCCAAAATCATGCGACAGGCCGCTGACCATTTTTTGCGCCCAGCCTTGGGCCAGGACCTGGCCGGTCGGCCACAGGACCATCGCGACCAGCACGACCGACAAGAGTTTCAGCAGTGTCCGGTTCAAAACGGTTCTCGCGGAAAACGACACGCAACAGCCGGCCATCCGCTGCCTTCAACGGCAACGCTGACCAGTTCCGTCCTCGTTGACGGCGTTCAGGGATTCTAGCAATCGGCACCCAGCGGAATCCAGTCCGGGTTGAACTTCCCCGCAGCCCATTACCGGCCGCGCAAGCCGGTCAGCAGTGCTTCCAGACGGTCGTGCGTGTCCATATCGGCGGATACGACGAGGACCCGTGCCGGTTGCCAGTAGTTGATTGTCGCGTCGCCGCCGGAGGTCCGCCAGCGTTCCGGGTTGATCGTCTGGACAATCAGGTTGACCAGTTCGAATCCATAGTCGTCCCCCGGCGCAAAAAAGCCGCTCAGCTGGTAGCCCCAGGCCGCCGGCCCGCCGAGCGACTGGCCAGCTCCCCGCAGCTCGCGGCGGGCGTACCATTCAGCCACCAGGCCCGCCGCGCCCGGACTGATCCGTTGTCCATCGCCGCTCAAGCCCGGCAAGCTCGCAGCCGGCAAATGTAGTCCTGACTTCTCCAGACCGCGTTCAAGTTCCCGGTTCACTTCTCGCAGTTCGGACACAATCCGCGCCCGCAGGCTGACCAGCTTGCTGTACTTCGGAAATTGCGGATGAAAGACCACCCGGTCATGAAGACAGCAGAGGTCAAGGATCGCCGCGGTCCGCGCCCCGTCGGTTGCAACCCGCAGATGATCAAAAACAGCGTCGGTGTCCAGTCGCAGGTCACGGATCGCCGGTTCCTGGCCGACCGCGGCGCTCCCCGGTTCATGGGTCAGACAAATCGTAGCGGCCAGCGCAGCCAGGCAGCCGATTCGAACAAATCTGTTCACGTTGCACCCCGTTCCAGTCGCGCCCCGTCCCCGGAATGGTAACAGAACCTGCGGGCATTCAACACTTGTTTAGTGCTGCTTTTCGCCCGGATCCAAGTGACTCCCCAACGGCATCAGCAATGAGAGACTGGCTCCCACGACCCCCAGCAATGCCCCGGCCGCTACGTCCGTCGGCCAATGCGAATGAGCCAGAACGCGCTGCAAACAGGCGGCCAGCGCCAGCGACCAGAACAGGAGGCGGCCAGCCGGAAACAGGGCCGAAAGAAACCAGGCCAGGATCACCGCATTGGCGGCATGGCCGGATGGAAACGACTGCGTCGCATAGTCCGTCACATTCCAGAGCCGTTCACCCTCCGCCGATAAGGCCTTCTCTGCCGCCGTCCAGGAGCGGTCGCTGGCATCGATATCGGGCCAGAAGAACGCTGGCCGATACCGCCAAACCAGCAGCTTCAGCAGATTGACCAGCCCGCCTGCAAAAAAAAACGCAACCAGCATCCGGACTGTTCCGCGCCACAAGTCCCGCCGCATCAGCAGCAGAGCGAAGATGATCAGCAGAATTCCCGTGCCATGCCCAAAAATTTCCACCAGCAGAATCGAACGGTGAAGGTCGCCGGGCAATCGTTCGATCAGGACTGCGCTCGCCAGTTGATGGTCGAAAGGC
This sequence comes from Planctomycetota bacterium, assembly GCA_031405895.1. Classification (GTDB taxonomy): domain Bacteria; phylum Planctomycetota; class Planctomycetia; order Pirellulales; family Pirellulaceae; genus BJ22. The sequence goes on along the minus strand of JANOFL010000088.1, from coordinate 4,371 downwards.
AGGCACGCCAGCCCGGCCACGACGACCACCAACGTGATCCGAACCAGACTCTGCCACTTCCGCGTCCAGGCTGCCGGGTCTTCCGGCCGCGAGGCGATTCGCGGGCGACTGGTGGGGGAATTCATGGTGCCTCGGCCGACTGAAGTTCCTTTCGCAGCGACTGGCTGCTGGAGAACCAGGCGACCGCGCCCGCTGCCGCTACCAGCAGCAGGGCGAACCGGAACACAAACGCGACCAGCAGCTCCGGCGTCGCCGTTTCTCCCCCAGGTAATCCTTCGGCCGACAGAAAACCGCGATAAAGGAAACCGAGGACCGGTTCCATCCCGCCGACGCCGCCGGGCAGTGGCACGCTGTTGGCGACCATCGAGATCGGCGAGATCACCAGGTGATCGGCGAGGCCCGGATGGCGTCCGGGCAGAAAAGCCGCCACCGACCAGATCGCCACCGCAAACAGGATGTTGACCAGCAGACTCAGCGCGAAACAGCCGAGGATCGCGTCATAGCGGTTGCGGTAAAGCATGAAAATCCCCGCCAACCGCTGCGCGAAACGGCCGATCCTGGGCAACTTCTCGATCGCCCGCCAGGGCCGCGTTCGGCGAATCCGCCCGATCATCATCATCAGGGACAGGCCGCTCAGGCCAGCCAGCGAGACCAGCAGGCTGAACTGGCAGATCAGGCGAATTGCCCGGATCTGGACTTCGTCACCCGACTGGCTGAGTGTGTCGCGACAGAACCAGTAGCCGAGCGCTGCGAACAGGAACATCGTCAACATGCCAATCGCGCGATCGAGGAAGACGCTCGCGACAGCCTCCGCTTTTCGACCGGGTGAATGGCGGGCGGCGTACCAGGCCCGCATCGTGTCCCCCCCCACGACGCCAAACGCGACCAGTGAAAAGAAGCAGCCAATCAGCCCGATCCGGATCGACTCGGCAATCGTCAACGGCAGACCGAGGGCGTGCCCCATCCAGTACCAGCGAAAAAACCCGACCAGATGCGCGGCCCCCGTGGCGGCGATCGCGACCGGCAGCCAGGCCCATTGCTTGGGTCCATTCCAGAGCCGTTCAAACTGGTCCGTGGTCCAGGCTTCCCGGACCAGCCAGCCGAGGATCGAAAGGGACGCCGCGACTTTCAGCCAGAAGATCCAGAACCGGAAACCGGATGGCTTTCCTTCGCCCATCGTTGCACTGGATTCCGGAACCGGTGAAAGACATGGACGCGTGTTGGGCCTGGTCAGACGACCGGCAGTTGAGCGTGTGCTGTCCCAGTGTAGAACAGTTGTCCCAACTGTTCGACTTTGGGAAACGCCCATCTGCTGGTCGCGTTACCCCGGACCGGGTTGCTTGCCCCAGTCAACTGTCCGGTGGAGAGCAGGATTGGTCTGTCCGGCGACGATTTCGATGCTCACATTCTGCAACACAAAACCAGGCGCAATGCCGCTGACGAGGTTGGGATCTGCGAGTCTGCGCAGGATGTCGCCCAGCGCGACGGCGGCCTGCTGTGGAGAAGCCGCCTGGCACTCCCACGTGCCTTCACTTGAACTGCCGATCTTCGCGTGCCAGAGCGTTTTCTGGATCGCGGCACGCATCGCGGCACCGTCATCGCCCTGGAATGCACAACGCACAACAACACGCCACATCGGAACTGCTCCCCAGCGGATCGGGTGGCCTGCACGACGCACCGCCCGTCCCCTGATGTTAACCTGAAACCGGGAACACAGAACGGGAGAAACAACGGCACCGGTCCCCGAAAAAACTCGGCTTGACCACGCCAGGGGCTTTCCATACCTTGCTGCCCGCCTGACCTGCGAACAACAGAAACACCTCCGGCTTCTGATTTTTTCGGGTTGTGCGACCGGCGGGAATCGGTTAATCACCGTCCTTCCGCCAACGGAAACGGAACATCGGCAAGGATGCCGGCTGAACCGCTTCTGGTAACGCAATTCGCTGGATTCGGTCGGGCAAGGATGCCCGGCCGATGACCGTCCAATCGCTCTCGCTGCCAGTCTGGTTCCCCAGCCCCCCTGGGTTCCATGTTGGCCGAGAGCTTTTTTTTGCGCCGGCCGGGAAAAGCCAGTGCTGTTTCAGTTACCGAGTCACGGTCATCGACCTTCCCCTCGTTTAACGGCAAGCCGGAGGCGACTGCGTCCGTCGAAGCCGGCAGCCAGTTCACAGTCGCCTCCGGCTTGCCGCTAAACGAAAGGCACCTGGCTAACGCCGTTTCTCCGCCACCAGCGCGAGCAATTTCCTTTGCGGCGTGCAGAACTTTTCGATTCCCTCGAGCATCAGTTCGCGTTCCATCCGCGCGAAATCGACTTGCGTGTCGATCTCGTCGAGGATTGTTGCCGCCGGCAACTGGTCCACGCGGGGCAGGAAAGATTCGCTGCTGTCGGCCACCGCCTGATTGGTTGCCGGCGGGTTGGTCTGGATGTCGCTCCCGGCCAGCGCCGCGACGTATTTCCAGGGAATCTCGCCCGGTTTTTTCGTGCCCGTGCTCGCAAAGACAATCTGCTGGTCGTGACGGAATTTGCGGGCTGACCAGAAACCACGGTTGGCTGCCCAGATTCGCTGGGCATTGACGATTCCGACCATCCCCTGGGCGTCCGGGCTGAGCTGCGGGACCTGTTTTTCGGTGTATTGATCGATCCGCGATACGAATATGCTGTAGACCGACTTGAGCGATTCCCGCCGGCCCGCCGGCAGTGCCGCGTCATGAATCGCATTGCGGGCGGCTTCGTACTGGCGCAATGAAAAAACGAGCGTCACGTTGAGCGGCACACCTGCCGCGGCCAGCGGCCCAAGGGCAGCGAGTCCAGCCGGTGTCGCTGGCACCTTGATCATCCGGTTGGGATGGTCGGCCGACCAGGACTGGCCCAACTCGACATAACGGGCGACCCGCTGTTCATGGTCCAGATCCCCAGCGTCGTCTTCGATCAGCGGGTCGAGCTCGAAGCTGACATACCCGTCGTTGCCCCCGGTTGCGCGGAAGACGGGCAGAAAGACCTGCTCGGCCGCCGTTACCAGCTGGTCGGTCAGCTGCCAGGCGATCTGATCATCGGACAGCCCCTGGCTGGCGAGCCGATTCAGCTCGCCGTCAAACCGCCCCGTGGCAATCAGGTCCGAGACAATCACCGGGTTGCTGGTAGCGCCGGTCGCTCCGAGGCGGGCGAACGTCCGGACCAGTTCGGGATCAATGCTGTCCAGCCAGAGCCGCGTGCCGGTGCTGATCAGCGATTCCAGCGGATGCATGGAAACAGATGCCGCGAGGGCGGGGTGGCTGGCGAGCGACATCGAAATCTGGCTCCGGGGGATGATGGGAGCCTGCCCAGGAGCCGCGCGGGGTCTGAACCCTTCTCTTCGCGGCGGACAGGCCTCAGACCGGGCGAGGTTCGATTTCCCGAATCTCGTCCGTGAGATAGGTGTAGTTTTCCGACATGCCTTCAAAGAACTTGGCCATTGCATCGCCGGCTTCGCGGTTGACCCGGCCGGAAGCAATTGCCTGATCCACGCCGCGGCGCAGATTGTCGCGCATCGACGGCCAGTCGTGGTGAACGTGCTCAAGGACTTCCCGCAACGTCGAGCCATAGATCAGGGTCGATTTGTTGAACGGGTCCTGCTCGTCGACCGTCAGGATGTGAAACTTGCCCATCAGGTTGTGGTCATCGCTAAGCGATTCCTGATAGGCACCGACGAGGAAAATTCCGATCCAGTAGGGGCCGCCGTTGAGCTGGTGTAGCGGCAGCCAGCGGCGCTGTCCCCCGCCGCCGATGAAGCAGTCGACCTTGCCGTCGGAATCGCAGGTGATGTCGCCGAGAATGCCATAGCGGGTCGGCTTTTCGTTCAGCCGGTGAATCGGCATCACGGGAAAAACCTGACCGAGCGCCCACGCATCTGGCAACGCCTGGAAGAGCGAGAAATTCGCAAAATAGGTATCCGCCAGTGCCAGGCGCAGGTCGTCCAGCTCTTTAGGGACGAATTCCAGGTCGTCCATCAGGTCGTTGATTTTGAGGCAGATCGACCAGGCCATCGATTCGGCCATTGCCCGCTGGTCGATCGTCATGTTGCCGTTGGCGAACATCTGGAGGGCGATTTCCACCGCCGTCTGGGCGTCGTGGTAGCTTTCCAGCACATTCTTGGAATTCAGCTCGCTCAGGATGCCATGCAGCTCGGCGACTGGCCCCAGCTCCATGTCGGCATCGTCGATGGTCGGCGGCATCGACTGGGCGACGTGGGTCTGGGTAGTGCCCACGACGGGAACGACCAGCATGCTGTGGTGCGCGACTAGCGCCCGGCCACTTTCGCTGTAGATTTTTGGATGCGAGACCTCTTCCTGGTCGCAGACCATCTGGATGTAGTAAACGACGTCGTTGGCGTA
>JANOFL010000082.1:0-44045 GCA_031405895.1 Planctomycetota bacterium | reverse complement strand
CGGCAGGCTTATCGGTGGACTGGATCATGGCGGTTAGCGGGCAGGAGGCTGGAGGCAGAAGGCTGGAGGCGGCCAATTCCCGGCAACCCCCGCAGCCCGGTGAAAAATGTTTGTGTCCCGTTTGTGACCCAATCCAAAAACGACGAATGCGACGGGTCGGAGAGGGTCAGACACCTTTTACAACGGGCTACCCGGAGTCGCAGGGGCGGGGTGGTCAAGGGACAGTTCTTGTCTATCGCCGGAACATGGGGTCGGGTGGCTTTCTTGGGCGATCATCTCAAATTTCAGATTTCAGATTCCGGATTGAATTTTGCATTTTACCTCCGACGCCGTCGCGATTGCCTCTCAAGTGCTCCTCACACAATCAGGCAGGCAGTATCAAACGGCTGGTATGGCATTCCGACCGCTTCGATCACCCGTTCGCCGCGGCCTTCGCTCGGGCCGAGTTCGATGAACAGCACCTGGTCGTGGGCGTGGTTGATGATCTCCGACAGCTCGGCCCGGCATTCGAGCAGCTCGCTGTCGGTGAGCTGGCATTCAAAGACGCTGAACTGGAGGTGGTCGCCCCAGTTCCGCATGGTCTTGAAAACCTTCCGCAGCCGCTTGGCGTCGGCGATGTCGTAGCAAACGATGAAAGTCGTGCGCATGACCGGCTCTGAAAGTACAGGCTTCAGCCAGCCCGGGCGTCGTCGATCAACCCGATCCATGACCTGCCGTGAAAGGTCACGGCACCCGGCAAGGCTTCGCGCCCGATGATAGTTGGGCGAAACGGCCGTTCAAGAAAATGGGAGCCGTCCGGCAAAAAAGGCCAGCAGTTCGGGCACCGCCAAGCGGCGCTCAGGAATCGGTGCTCCAGTACCGTTCCGCGCGATGGCATCGGCTTCAGGCCTGTTTTGGGGGAATCAGCCCAAATTCGCGAAGGGCCCCGGCAAATTGCGCCTTGCGGGGGAGCGCTGCTTTCAAATCATTTGCCGCCGCCTGGGCAATTCGCGGACCATCTTCCGGACCAAGGGCCTCGCGCAGGTCGGCAAGGAGTGAAGCGGCTTCGCGATAGGACTTGTAAGTCCGCTGTTCGGCCAGTTCGCCCGCCTGTCGAATCGCGTCGGCAGGAGCCTTGGCCAGCTTGCTCAGACGGGCGGCTCGCTGGGCCTGTTGTTTGACAGTCTCAAGCTGTTTGCGGACTATCGACTTGCCGCTGGCCAGCTCCTGCAGTTCGCCCAGCGATCGTCCGGATTTCACCACCGGCCATTCGCCGCTGTCCTGGTTCTCCCGCATTGCGGCCTGGGCAGAAGAACGGGCCTCGGCCGGTTCGTCGCCCAGCAACCCGGCCACCAGTTCCTGCAGCGCGTCGAGTGGCTGGGAGGCGATCCACTGCCGTACGGCGTCCGCGCGATCGGTTTCCACAACGGGCGGTGAAGGCTGGGCGGCGGCCGCCAGCAGGTCTTCACCCAGTTCATAGAAATCGGCCAGCCGTTCGAGGTCGGGAGGCAACTGGTTCAGGCCCGCCGGCACAGGTGGCTCGATCGCTTCCGGTTCGCTGGGGCAGGCCAGCCAGGCGAGGTAGAGCGGTCGCAGATCGCCCGCCATCAGCCGCTCGCGCATTGGCGCGATTTTGCCAAGGACCTTCGACAAGTCGTCGTCGTACAGCTCACTCCATTCGTCGGCTTCGCCTGAAGGCGAGATCTCCAGCGAACCGCCATGGCCGCTTTTGTCGGCGATCCATTTGACGCCGTACTCCGGAAGAAAGGCCTTGAACAGCAGCTTCTTCCATGGCAATCCGGCTGGCAAGCGAAACATCAGCCGGCGGACACCGTAGTTGGCGTAGTGCAGGTGGACGTCATAACCGCGCCGCAACATCTCGGCCGCGTTGCCGCGAAAGTCTCCGTAGTGGTAGGAGTTGGAGAACTCGTGCGGCGTGATCTCGGCCCGCGACGACTGCCGTTCCATGTATTCCAGCTGCTCGTCCGTCAGCGGCTTGTCGAGGGCCAGGAAATGGACAAACTGAAACTCGCTCATGGCCTTCCCCGCTCCGTCTGGTTTGCCGCCTCCAATTCACGCCGCGCATTTTACACTCTGCGCGCTCAGAAATGAGGTGTTTCGGCGAGCGGCAGGGCGTCAGCCCTCCGTGTCCGGCACAATTTGCCGAGTTGAAGATCATCCGCGCGGCCGGCCTGACGAACGCGGGCGTCAGCCATCCGTGTCCGGCACAACACACCAGAGGCTGACGTTTAGCGGCGCGCCCACATCAAGCCGGGCCGGCGTGGCAGATCGTGACCGGCAGTGGAGACCAGGCTCCTGCCTGGTCGAACGCAACCGCGTGATTTCGGAGAAATCACCGGCTGTCGCTGACTTCTCCGAAGTCAGCCGCTCTTTTTCCTGCTCCCTTTCGCCTCATCCCTCATCTTCCTTTTTCCTCACCCCTCACCCCTGTCCTTGGCTGATAAAACGGCGAATTCTTGTGAGCCTGAGGCGCTAGCCGACTCCCTTGCGTGCGAGCCAATGGCCGAGTCAGCGTCCTCGGCTAGTGCCTCAGACTCATTTTTTATCAGCCCACCCCTGCCTATCTTTCCGGGCGGCAATGTCAGTACGTCTCATGCAACCCAGGAGACCAGTACCCGTCCCCGCAGCTCGCCGCATTCGGAGCGCCGACAGGGCAAGTCTGGGGCCAGCACCGCAGCGGCCAATATGTCACCAAATGGTGACATATTGACCGGTCACGCGCGGATTTTGCTGAAAGCAGGGTGTGTGCAATACACCCTGCGGCAATGTCGGAGCGTTTCGCGCACCCGACAAAACAGCCGACCCGGCCTCCCGGCCGGCCGGGAAACCCCGCCCCCCGGCCGGCCAGAAGCCTTGCCCCCACGCTTCACCATTCAAATCCCCGCCGCGCTCGCCTTGCGACGGCAGGGAAAAAACGGATTGTCAAAGAACCCGGCCGGCATTAGCCAGCCGATTTGTTCAAATCACCTCGAGGCGTTGCTCATCTGTCAGTCGCAATGAACAAACAGTCCGAATCCCCGAAACCGACCCGCCCCGATAGCAAACGGCCCGCGCACTTCCCGCTGAAACGTCACCCGCACGTGATAGCGGGGGTACGAGACCTTGGGCAATTCGTAGTTTCGCGCAAGGTCCACTCCTCGAATCCATGCCACTTTCCGGTATTCCAGTCTCGCACCCTCCAGCATTTCGGGCGTCCAGCCCGCCTGCTCGAACGCCTTCCGCAACAGCGAAACCGCGCGGGAATCCAGTCGCTCCAGCAAGTGCCGTTGTTCCGCGGCGGATGCCTGTCCTGCATTCACCCGTTCGCGATGTTTTTGTCGCAATCGGTCCGGGTCGTCGTGGCCCGGCAAGATGACCGGCGTCACGGTCGTCCAGGTCCGGTTTGGTTCCGTGAACTGGCGCAATTGTGATGCGAATGTCGCCAGGTGCGACAGCATCGCCACAGGCACTTGAGAGTCTTGGTCGATCAACTCGGCACCGTTAAGGCGTCGGCGGAGGTCGGCCAGTTCGGCACAGCCTGGCCAGCCGACGACCAGTACGCGGCGGATACCAATGATGCCAACGGGCGTGATGCTGGGCAGCGGAAGAAAAGACAGGCGTTTCATCGTTGTGGCCTGTCCGTTTTTGCCGTCGCCGTGGCCAAGGATGTGCTCGGTTACCCACGCTTCTGGAAGGCCCATTTGCCGGGCAACACCGGCGGCTACATGACGAACCATGCCGGCGACGGTGGCCACCCGCCGCACGTGGTGGAAGGAACGAAACCGGCTTTTGCCTGGGTTATTTTCCTGGTCGTCGATGGTGCGATGGATCTCAAACGCGGCCATCGGCGGAACGGACAACGCCCCGATGCCGGCAGTGGGCGAGTGGTATCGCACTACATCAAAACACGACAGCGGTGGGACCGGTCTGAACCCGTCGGCGGACAGCCGGCCGAGAAACGCTTCGTGCTTCCGCATCAGGTCGGCGAGTGTGCCACCCTTCGGCACCCGCAACGATACACCGCCACTCGCCACCACTCGCCAGCGGTGGCCAGGCAGTTTGTCGGCATCGTCCGGCGAGACCACCGTCGCATCCGCGGCGACCATGTCGATCCCCCAGCCGAGGTGCGTGATGCTGCGGGCAGCTGCTTGCAGCACCTCCAAATGCGGGCACCCTCCTGTGGAGAGCGGGAACAGATATTGAACCGCCTCGCCGGACAGGTGCGTGGGACGAACAACTTTTTCAGTTCGTTTCGGAGCTTTGGCGATCTCGCCCTTCTTGAATGAAGGCACCAACAAATCGGCGGTGTTGTCAGGCACGTAGAACTGGGTACGAACCTCCGACGCAATGCCGTCCGGTGCGACAATGTGGGGCGAGCCAGCTGCTTCAATCCACGACAGCGCGGGGACAGCGTAGTCGAGCATCCGCCGCTCATTCCAGCGGCCGGCGGCGGCCGCTACCAAGGCCTGGAACAAGCGCAGCGGCGACGGCGGCCACTCCGGCTCGCCGCCGTCCGCTCGGCCGTGAGCGGCCGGGTGGAGAAAGCGGACCGTGATGCGGAGGAAGCTCATTCCTTGCCCTCCGCCTCGGTCTTCTTTGCCTTAGCCTTGTTCGTCTTCTTGGTGTCTCCTTCGCCCTTCACGTCCTTCTTCGCCCGCTCCTTGTCGAACGGCACCGTCTTGCTCTCGCCCACGCCGAACGCCTTCGCCGCGTCGGTGGCGAACTTCAACGCGTCGTCGTGGCTGATCGTGCATGGCTTGCGGGTGCCGTCCGGGTGGACTTCGACGAACTCCCGCGGCAGCTCCGGGTTCAGCACCAGCAGGCAACCCTGCCGAAGGTAGCCCGACGGGTTGTGGGTGAACGCCACCAGCGCCAGCCCGAGGATGTACCGGCGGAGGGCGAGGGTTTGCTTCTCGTCATTGCCGGCGTTTAGCAGGCGGAGGGCAGCAAGGCCGAGGGTGGCGTCCCGGCGGATGCCGCCGTCGGCGATTACCCCGCCGTGCGACCATGTGGCCGGCACGTGAACGAACCCACGTTCTGAATAAGCGTCTTTCGTCGCTTTGTCGGCCGGCTCATCAAGTAGTTTCTCATTCACATACTCAGCGGCTGGGTTGAATTGGGCCGAGCGGTGGAGTGGGCGGACGTTAAACGCCCGGATGCTGCTGGCGATCACGCGGGGCAGCTTTGCCTGTGTGTCGCGAGAATCCCACACGCCGAACACGAGCGAGGTGGGGGCGATTTTCGCCAGCGGGGTAGCGTCGCCCCGCAGCACGCTTTTGAAAGCGGCTTGCAGCGACTCTTGAAGCGACGAACACCGCACAAGGGCATCCCCGGCCCGGTGCCCGGCCTCCAGGATGCTTACATCCTTCTCGCCCGCCTTCACCGCCACCTGCGGCACGAGGTGCATGTACTTTTCTTCCTTGAAGATCGGCTCGATGCGGTTGGCCTGCGAGCCGACACTGTCGATGAGGGCAACGTTCTTCCCAGTGGGATCGGTGTCGATGTTGTACCCGCCGGGGAAGCCGTCACCGGTGGCGTATGTGGCGGGGAAGACGACCCCGTCGACCCCTTCCACCGGCATGAGCGGCTCGCGGAGGACAATCGCCGCCGGGCCATCGTGGGACAGGTACGAGTCAAACTTGGTCAGGTCGGCCATCGGTCAGGCTCCTTTGGGGGGGTGAGGGGGAGTGCGGTCTTGAACGCCTTGTGCTTCTTCTGCCCGGTGCGGAACCAATTCTCGAAGCGGTAGCCCCGTTGGCCCCGAAGGCCGAGCGCACCGCAACTGGCAGGCAGCAACAAGTTGGTCTGCAACGGGACGGTCCAGATGAAGTAGTCGTAGATTCGGGATTCGTCTGTCTTCCTCGGCCGGGCGACCTGCAGCCCGACAACGCAGAGCAACTCGACCGCCGGGTGGGCGATGGTAGTGCTGCCCAGATCGTTCGGCGAGAAGCCGATGTCTCTGGAATGGGCGTTCGGTGCCCGTCGGGCGTCGTAGTAGTACGGCTCCTTCTTCTTGGATGGCTCGTGCGGATTCGGCACCACCATGCCCACGTCGAACAGGGTCGGCAGTCGGAACCGTTCGTCCTTCAGCGCCTGCTGCATGGCGTAAGCGATCCCGAAACTCTCCATCGTCCCGGCCCACACCTTCAAGTCTTTCGCTCCTGTCTGGTCGGTTTCCCACCATTCGATGGACAAATGCCGAAACGGTTTACCGATCAAGAATGGTGAGGAATACGGGTCGACTTCGCGGGTGTGTTTCAACTCGGCCGTGGCGATGGACTCGACCAGTTTGGACAACGTGCCCCCGCACGCGATCCGGAACTCCCTCCCATCCGCCGCGAACCAGCCCTCGGCCCCCAGCCACAGGCGGTCGGCCAGTTCCAGGAGGCCGCAGCAGGCGAAGAACTGGCCGGGGTTGGTTGGGTCCACCGACACGGTGATCGATGGTTTTGGTTCGCTCATTGCTCGCCCTCCACGAACTTCGACGGGTTCGCACTGGCCGCCCAGTCCGCCGCCCGCAGCAACGACTCCAGGTACGCCAGCCCCCATCGTCCGTACTTCCGCTGAAGCCGGGCGAACCGCTGCGGTACTGAGGCCGCCATGTCATCGGCGAGCTTTTGCGAGCGTTCGGGGTCGAACGCTTCGTCCGGCGGAAAGTGCGGGCGCGCCCGTCCGTGATGGGCTGCGATGAGGTGCAGGATCAGGTCGCGGTGGTCGCCGGTCAGTTCGTTCTCCACGTCCAACAAAGAGCCGAATTCGTGGCGGTATTGCTCCTTTACCCACCCACCCTTCTTGCCGGACTTGGCCAGCCAAACGCCAGGGTTCCTGTTCCCAAGCACTGTCTGGAACAGCTTCCGTCTTTTGCCATGGTCGTGGAACCCGGCGGCCGTGATGATCGCCTTCTTCAATTCCTCGTCGAGCGGAAGCGCCGCCACGATTCTCTCAGTGCACTGCACCACGTCGTTAACGTGAACTTCCCACAACACCGGCTTCCTGGCCGACTTCTCACCCTCGTTCCCGATCACGAACCATTCCCAGATTTTTTCATCGGCATCCTCGTCCGCACTGGGGAAGGTGATCGTGAGGGCCGAGTGCATGTCAGCAACCTCCAAATCGTCTTCCGCTTCAACTACCAGCAAGCGCTTTCGCTGACGGAACATTTTCCGGTCGCGGTCTTTGATAAACCACTCGTCGGCCACATCGGACGCTATCTCGGCCGCTCCGTTCAGCATGCCGCCTTCCAGCCCGCCGGCGGAAGGCGGGAGCAACACCGTTATTCCGTTGATGCGGTCCTTCTGGTTCTTGTCGGCGAGGTCGGCAATTGATACGACATCCACCCTTCCTTCGTCATCTACAAGCCAAGCCGGGTCGTCCGGGCGGCGCTTTGCCATTGCCTCGAATTGCTTGAACGCCCTGTGACTCGGCTCCTTCAGCAATTCGTGCGGCTTCAGGGGGTACGCTTCGATCAGGTCGGCGGGCTTGAACTCCGCGAGAAGGTCGCCGGTGATCCGTTCCACTTCTTCACGCCAGGCGACGTGCGTTTCCGGCGGCTGCCAACTGGTGGGCAGGCCGTTCAGATACGGCTCGACCGGCGGGCGTCCGGGCAGCTTGTCGCGGATGGTGGTGAGCGACCAGGCGTCAAACAGCATGTCGGTGGCTGGAAGGATCACCGATGTCGGAGCGAAGGCTTCTTGGCGGGCTTCCGGGGCGAGCTTGCCGAGCGCGTCCGGGCTGCCATCGCCGTTCAGCTCGCGGAGCAATGTCAGCGTCTTCGACCGCCGCTGGTCGTAGTCGTCGACTTCGAACTTGGTGGGATGCACGACGTGAATTTCGGAGTCGTCCCGACGGCCGAAGCGGTTCACGCGCCCGAACCGCTGGGCCATGCTGTCGAAAGTGGACAGATCACACACCAAGTGATCCGCCGAGATGTTCACCCCAACCTCGCCGGCGGAGGTGCAGACGAGGTACGTTGTCTCGTCGTCTGACTGGCCGCCGGGCATGAACCGCCTGAAGAGCGGCTGGTCCACCAACTCGTCCCGCTCCTTCCCCCGCATGGTGCCGGTGAGGGTGGCGACGCGATCCTTCGGCAGCTTGCCGACCACCGTCATCACGTCGACCACGGTGCAGGCGAACACCAGCACCGCCCGGTTCTTGTCCTGAAACTTCAGTGCCATCGCAGCGAGTTGGTCGGCGAGTTTCTTCGCGTCCTTGACTACTTCCAGATGGATGTTTTTCGTCGCGGTGATTCGCGCTCGCACTGTCTTGTTCTTCTTGTCGTCCGCGGTCAGGCCGAACGGTTTTTCCTTTCCGCGGCTGGTGGCAGTCAGTTCCATCACCCTCAGTGGGCGGAAGTCTTTGCAGCGGTCTTGCTCGTCGCGGACGGTTTCGATCAGTTTCTGAAACGCCGGTTCGAGGTGGGCCTCGTCGTGGACAAGCAAGGCGTCCTGGCCCAGGAACCCGGCGTGCAGCGGCTTCCCTTTCATGCCCACTCCGTACCCGCTAAAGAGCAGCCGGCTGCCGATCATGTCCACCGTACCGCAGATGACCGCTGGTCTGGACGGATCGGCGGACCACTCCCGGTTGTCGGCGTACTGCCCGCGCAGCGTACTGATGGCGAAGTCGGGGATGCCGCGGACGGATCGCTGTTTGTACTTTTCAACCTCCTCGGTGGTCTGGTCAACGACCGTGCGGCGATTGACGACGTACACCAGTCTCCGCGGCACGGCCGCTCCGTTCATCAGCGCGATCAGCCACACCGCGATTACCGAGGTCTTGCCCAAACCGGTCGGCAAATTGCAGGAGGAAGGGATTCTTCCCTGGGAGAACCACTGGTCGTACAAGTTCTCCTGCCAAGGAAATGGAGGATTCTCGGTTAACTGGGTGAACCAGCTGGCGAAATCAGTTTGTGAACCCGAACTGGACATGGGTCGTCAAGTCAGTTGAGAGGTCGGGTGACTTGGTTGGGGCTGGAGCAAGAAGCCTGCGAACGATAACGAACTGGTTTGGGCAGGTAAACCAGTCGGACGATGGGCGAGCTGTGGAAACGGGAATCTGGCTTGATGCGCGGGAGGCAGGGCTTCAGAAAGTCGTTTGGGGACGTGAGTTGGTTGGTGGAAAAACTGTTCACAGGAATTGGCCGATGGAAATCAGGGGAACGGTTCGCGGAGGCGTGGTAGTGCTGGAGGATGGGGTCGTTTTGCAGGAGGGGACGCTGGTGACGGTGAAGTGGGTCGAGGCGCGGATCCATGTTTCGGAAAACCCGAGGCCGGTGACATTGCCGTTGTTCGACAGTGCGGCACCGGGCACGATCGACCTGACAGATGAGCGAATCGCCGAAATCTTTGAAGAAGAAGATCTGGAATACATCAGGCGCATGGGAATGGATCATGGCTAAACCGGTCGACAGTCACTCGCCTGCCTGCAACCGGAACTGCTTCCAGGATTGAGTTGCAATGGACAACCGTCGAAAAAACAAACGGGTGATTCATCCCCTGACGAAAACCGAAACCCAACGGCTCAGGAAGGCGCGGGAGGAGACCGAGGCGGCGAAGGAGGAGATTTTAAGGAAGGGCCGGGTGTACAAGCGGGCCTGGAAGAACGTGCGGGGCGGACCCTGACCAGGCGGGAGCCTGGTCACCACGGGGCGGGAGGAGTCGGGAGATTTGAAATCTGAAATTTGAAATTGGCCGGGACCGGATTTTTGAAGCGGAAATGATGGAGAAGGAAGCATTCGGTCGAAAACCGGTGTCGCGTTCCGGCGCGGATGGCGAGTCTGGGGTGAAGGCACTTGCTGTGTTGGCGGGGGCCAGTCAGGTGGTTCTGGAATCCTGTGATGGACACGGAGGGCTGACGCCCTTCCGCTCGCCGGGAGTCAGGGGCCAGACAAATCTTCCCGGAGTCATGCAATGGCCGCGCCGCAATTCAATCCACGCGAGTTTTCACTCTGCAAAAGCAACCCCTGGGGCACGGCATCGCATGGCGCAAGAACCCATTGGCCGCGAGTCCAGATGGAGAGTCTGGCCGATGCCGGTGAAGCCGGCTTGCAGTTGGCGGTTGCCTGCAAGGCGGGCGGCTTCTCGCCGCAGTTCGCCAGTTCGAATCCTGGACTGATTGTCCGTTCGATTGCCGCGCGGTTCCCCGACAGCGTGGTCCTGTTCGCGATCCGGCCGGCCCTTCAGCCAGGCTGGCGACTGGTGTCAAGCGCGCCGGGTGTCGTCGCCGTTCTGATCGGGCTGCTGTTGCCGGCCGTGCAAAAGGTGCGCGACGCGGCGCAGCGAACCCAGTCGTTGCCGCAGCTGGTTGACGCGATCGCGCGGAACGAGGGTGCCGTTGCCCGCGACCGTTATCGGCATCAAGATTTGTATCTCAACATCTGGATCAACCCGGCCGCCCAGGGAGCCAGTGGCCGTGAAGATTTTTATCGCGGGTGGATCGAACTCAATGCCTGAGCATGAGGACCAAACGCAAACGAAGCGGGATGGTCGCCGGCCTGCGCGCCACGAGAGCCGGGGCGGGAGCTGAAGTCAGAAGGCTGAGATCTGAGATTTGAGATCTGAGATTTGAGATTTGAGATCTGAGATCTGAGATTTGAGATTTGAGATTTGAGATTTGAGCCCCGGACCGGGCAGTCCACCTCCCGCCACGCGGGTGCTGCCTGCTTCGTCCCAGCCGGTGAAGGCAGAGCCTTTGGTTCCCGGCGCGCCGGGACGGTCCAAGACGGGAGCCCCGGACCGAGTAGTCAATTTGAGATCTGAGCCCCGGGCCGGGTAGTGCCTCTCAGCTCTCGCCGGACACATGCTTGTTCGTGGCCGGTTTTTCCCGGAACCCTTGCTTGCGTTTTTTGAAGTTGCGCTTTAATACCAGCCCGCAGCGCAAGCAAGGGGAAAACAGCCTCCATGCTGGTCCTTGCTTGCGCTGCGGGCGGGTATTGCCGCGCTACTCCCCGGCCGGTTTTTCGTTTTTGACTTTCCACTGGAGGTAGGCATCGAGGAAGCCCTGGATGTCGCCGTTGAGGACGCCGTGGAAGTCGCCCTGGTAGTGGCCGCTGCGGACGTCCTTGACGCGCTGGTCGGGGTGCTGGAAATAGTTGCGGATCTGGCTGCCGAAGCCGACCCGGGCCTTGCTCTGGTATTTGATCGCCGCTTCTTCCTCGCGCTTGATTTCTTCGGCGCGGGCCATCTGGGCGCGGAGCATTTTCCAGGCGACGGCGCGGTTCTTGATCTGGCTCCGTTCCTGCTGGCACTGGACGACGATCCCGGTCGGGAGGTGGGTCAGGCGGACGGCACTGTCGGTCTTGTTGACGTGCTGTCCGCCGGCACCGCTGGCCCGGTAGGTGTCGATCCGGACGTCGGCTTCGTCAAGCTGGATGTCGATCGAGTCATCGATTTCGGGGGTCACGTCGACGGCGGCAAAACTGGTCTGGCGCTTGCCTTCGCTGTTGAAGGGGCTGATCCGGACAAGGCGGTGGAGGCCGGTTTCGCCCTTGAGGTAGCCGTAAGCCATCGGGCCGCGGAACGCGAGCGAGGCACTCTGGATGCCGGCGTTGAGGTCGTCCTGGCGATCGAGCAGCTCGACCTGGTAATCGTTTTTCTGGGCCCACTGGATGTACATCCGGAGCATCATCTCGGCCCAGTCGTTGGCGTCGGTGCCGCCATCGCGGGCGTTGATCGTCATGATCGCGCTGGCCGAGTCGTGTTCACCGTTGAGCAGCGACTTGAGTTCGAGGTCGGCGAGAACTTTTTCCAGCCGTTCGATTTCGCCGCGGACTTCGCTTTCGACGGCCGGGTCTTCCTCGGCCATCGCAAGCAGGCCGTCGAGGTCGGTGCAGCCATTGATGACGGCTTCCAGCGGCGTAACGATGCTCCGGACGGCTTTCAGGCGAACGACGGTTTGCTGGGCCGTTTCCTGACTCGACCAGAAGTCAGGCTGGGCCATGCGATCTTCGATTTCGCGGATCGCGGCGGAGTTTCCCGCGTAGTCAAAGACTGTCTCGGAGCTGGACGACGCGCTGCTGGATCAGTTCGGCCCGGTTGTAGAGATCGGGGTCCATCATGGGCGGTGGGGCGGCTGTCAGGCCGGAGCGAGGGGGCGGCGGTGAGGGGTGCTGGATCGGTAGTTCGCGTTTGACCGCGAAGGCGGAGCCCTTGGTTCCGCCGTGGCGGACGTTCCCCGTCAGGAGCCCTGGAACGAGTGGTTCCCGGACCTGAGCCCGCAACGATAGGCGAGAGGGGGGATTGGGGCCAGTGGGGCGAGGAACTGCAGGCCGGAACCGGGGGGACGGAAGGCGGAGCCTTTGGTCATTGCGTTCCACGGCCAGAGCCGTGGAACGAGTAGCACGAGTAACTCACGGGTCTGTCCATATCACGGCGGGAGCCGTGGCCCGAGAAGTCGCGAAGGGAGATGGGTCGCGTTTTTTGCGGGTGATTGGACGGTTTCCGCCATCGCAGGGTAAACTTGATGGCGGCGGAGGCGGATCAAGGCGTCTGCGCGGACTGACCAGGCGGGAGCTTGGTCACCACGATCGGGCAGGGTCAGGCAGTTCAGGAGGTGAAAGATCATGGCACAGGCGAAAACGGCCAAGGCGAAGGACGCCAACGGTTCGCAGGCCAAAGTCACTGCGGAAGACCTTGCCACACGCTTCGTCGCCAAGCGGGAAGAGCGCGAGATCGACAAGTATTTCCGGGCTCTGGTCCGGATGAAGGGCAGCGACTTGCACATGAAGGTCGGCCGGGCCCCGATCATCCGCGTGCACGGAGTGCTCTCCGACCTCAATCGCGGGCCGGTGGACAACGAGGAAATGGTCCGCCTGATTTTCCCGATGTTCAACGACCGGACGCGGGGGATTTTCGACCGCGATGGCGGCGTCGACTTTGCCTACATCGTCGATACGGACGGCGAGTCATGGCGGTTCCGCGTCAACGTGCTGCAGCAGCTGGGCAATGTCGGTCTGGTCGCCCGTCTGGTCAAAAATTTTATTCCCGACTTTGAGGGGCTGAACCTGCCCCCGGTGATGGAGACGCTCTGTCACTTCGACCAGGGGATGGTCCTTCTGGCCGGGGTGACCGGATCGGGCAAAAGCACGACGATCGCCTCGATGATCAACTACATCAACCGCCATTACAGGAAACATGTCCTGACGCTCGAGGACCCGATCGAGTTCGTCTTCAAGGACGAAAAATGCCTGATCAACCAGCGCGAGATCGGTCAGGATGTGGTCGACTTCGGGATCGGCATGAAGCACGCCGTCCGCGAGGACCCCGACGTGATTCTCGTCGGCGAAATGCGCGACCAGGAGACCTTCATGACGGCGATCCACGCGGCCGAGACGGGGCATCTCGTCTTCGGAACGATCCACGCCTCGAGCGCTCCGTCGACGATCGGCCGGATTCTCGACCTGTTTCCCGAGGACATGCACAGCGCGATCCGCAGCGCGATCGCGATGAACATGAAGGGGATCATCGCGCAGAAGCTGCTCAAGAGCATCAAGCCCGGCGTCGGCCGCGTGCCGGCCTGCGAGATCATGACCTTCAACCCGACGGTCAAGAAGCTGGTGCTGGAGGAACAGGACCACAAACTGGCCGACGCGATCCGGATCGGCGAGGCGGAAGGGATGCAGGAGTTCACCAAGAGCCTCAAGGACCTGATCGACAAGGAACTGATCGACCGGCCGACCGCCTTTGAAGTCGCGCCGAACAAGGAAGCGCTCAAGATGCGGCTGAAGGGCATCCACGTTTCGCAACCCGGGATTCTCTGATGCGGCTGCTGGTGGCAGGGGCAGGCTTGCTGGTCTGGCTGGCAGGTCCGGAACTGGCGTTGGCCCAGTTGCCGGAGTTCAGCGGCGATGTCGATGGGTATCTGGCCGGTCGTTACGGCGAGTTCCTGTCGTGGTACAAGCTGCTGGCGATCACCCTCGTCTGGATCGCCTGGGTCTACCTCGCCGACCGGGTCAACCGGGACCTGCTCCGCTGGAGTGAAGAGCTCCAGATGTCGCCCGCGCTCTGGAATACGGTCAACGTCGGCCTGTTGCTGGCGGGTCTGGCCGCGGTGTTGCTGGTCCCGATGTTCTGGGTCGGCTGGCCCATCTTTCTGGCCGCGGCGCTGCTTCCGCCGCTGGTTTACCGGCTGATCCGGCGCGGCAAAATCAAGGACAGCGCCCAGCTGACCTACCAGATCAAGGGCCGCTCCGACCTTGAGGCCGCGGACAAACGAGGCCGGAAAAAGAAGAAGGAGCCGCTCGCCGACTCGGAAAAAATCGAGTTCATTCCGCCCGGCGACGAAACCGTCAGCCAGAAGCAGCTGATTCTCGCCCGCCAGTCGACAGCTTTTCCTGTCCTCCGCAACCTGATCGGCAACAGTCTCACCGGACGGGTTGACCTGCTGCTGCTCGATTACACCCGCGAGAGTGTTGCGGGGCGGATGCAGATCGACGGCGTCTGGAATCCGGTGCCGCCCCTCGACCGCGAACAGGGTGACGCGCTGCTCGAGGCGCTGAAGAACCTGGCTGCAATCAACCCCGCGGAACGCCGCCAGAAACAGCGCGGCCGCTTCGACGTGAAATGGGAAGACGCCAAGCTCAAGGCGACGATCGAAGTCCAGACCCAGGGGGTTGCAACTGGTGAACAGGCCCACGTCAAGTTCCAGCGCTCGGCCAGCAAGCCGCGCAACATGACTGAAATGCGTCTCAGGAAGGCTTCGGTCGACCATGCCCGCAAGCTGCTCGACGCGCAGGGCCTCGTGATTGTCGCGGCACCCCAGCACGGCGGACTCACGACGCTCTGGCGGGCCGCCCTTCTTACCTCCGACCGGATGACCCGCGACAGCGTCGCCATTCTCCACGAACAGGAACGGGAGACCGACGTTGAAAACATCCAGCAAAAGAAAGTCCTCGCGGGGACCAAACCGGCCGAAGTGCTGCGCAAGGTCCTGCTGACGCAACCCAATGTGCTGGTCGTGCCGGACCTGTTCGATCCGGCCTTTGCCGATGAAGTCTGCCGCCAGGCGACTGGCGAGCACCGGACGGTGATCACCCGCGTTCAGGCCGCGACTTCGGCCGAAGCCGTGCTCGCAGTGTTGCCGAAAGCCGGCAATCCGAAACTGTTCGTCAAGGCCCTCCATGGCGTGATCTGTCAGCGGATGGTCCGGCAGCTTTGTCCCGACTGCCGGGTTGAAATGCCGGTCAAGCCGGAACTGATCAAGAAGCTGGGTGGCAAGCCCGGCCCGACGAATATCCTTTACCGTCACCATGTTCTTCCTCCGCTCGAGCAACGGGTCGACGAACGCGGCAAGCCGGTGGAAATGCAGCCCTGCGCCAACTGCCAGGGGACCGGCTTCATCGAACGGACCGCGGCCCTCGAAGTCATCACGGTCAACGAAGCCATCCGCAAGGCGATCCTCGCCGGATCGAGCGCCGCCGAACTGGAAAAGGCTTTTAAAGCCGCCGGCAACCACCTGCTGCTCGACGAGGCGTTTGCCCTTGTGCTCGATGGCACAACGTCGATGGATGAAGTCCGCCGCGTTTTCCGGCTGGGGACCCCGGCCGGCGCCGCGGCCGGATGATATGGACCGACTCACCACCAATGACAACGAGCCGGAAGCGTAAGCGACGGTCCACAATGGACAACGACCGCAAACCACCAACCGAAGCCCCACGCGCCGTGCCAATTCATTTGCCCGGCGGGAACCGCGACTGATGGCCAAGAACAAACAGATTGAACTGCCGCCGATCGAATTTGAGGCGGCCGGGGCAACCGCCGAGGAACAGCGAGCCAACCGCGAGGGGGTCGAGCTGACCGAGGGCTACCCGCTGATGACGCTGATGTGCGTTGACCTGATCCTGCGGCGGGTCGACACGGCGGTTTTTGACTTCACGGCCCAGGCAGTTCCCTTTCGCTACCAGATCGACGGGCTCTGGCTCAACCAGGCCGGCATGGACCGCGGCGCGGGCGATCCCCTGCTCGCCAGCCTCAAGCAGCTGGCCGGAATGAACTGGCAGGACCGCCGCAACCGCCAGGAGGGCAAGTTCCGGGCTCTGTTCGAGAAGAAGCGCTACGAATTCCGCGTCATCAGCCAGGGAGTCAAGTCCGGCGAGCGGGTGGCGATCCATGTTGGTCGCAAACGCGATCCGCTCGAGACGGTGACCGACCTTGGCATGCGCGAGCAGATGAAAAAGCGGCTCGCCGAAATTCTCAATGGCGATGAAGGCCTCGTCGTCTGCGCCGCCGTCGCAGGCGAGGGCTTCACGACCTGTTGGCGGGCGTTTCTCGCCGCGGGCGACCGCTACATGCGCGATTACTATGTGCTCGAAGCGGCCGGCCGCGAGGAACCCGAGGTCATCAACGTTAACCGCGTGACGTGGAACCCGGCCGACGGCCAGACTTCGTTTTCGCCGGTCCCGCAGCTGCTGCTGAAAGAGCCCAACGTGCTGGCCTTTCCCGAACTGGAGGATGGACCCGGGCTCGACCAGATGCTCGACCTGGTGCGGCAGAAAAAGCTGATGGTCATCACGCGCCGGCCGGCTCGCGGCTCGGCCGATGCGTTGGGCCAGCTGATCGCGATGAAGCCCAGCCTGGGCAAGCTTTCCGCGGCACTCAAGGTCATGCTGACGATGCGACTGGTCCGCAAGCTTTGCAAAGGCTGTCGCGAAGCCTATCCGCCCTCGCCCCAGCTGCTCGCCAGACTGGGTTTCCCGGCCGGCCGGATTCGCCAGTTCTGGCGGCCCAAACTCTGGCGGGCCGAAGATGTCGACGAGAAAGGCAACCCCGTGCCGCCCTGCGAGCTGTGCTACGGGACGGGCTACAGCGGCCGGACTGGCGTGTTCGAGATGTTTGAAGTCGGCGAGGGATTGCGCAAGCTCGTTGCCGCGGGTGAATCGCGCCCCGAGCGCCTCCAGGAGGCCGCTCTCAACGAGGGCCAGATCGCGCTGATGGAAGAGATGGCCCTGCTGGCCGCCCAGGGAGTGACTTCACTGGAGGAAATGCAGCGCGTCCTCGCTCCGCCCAAACCAGGGGTCTGACACAATACCAGCACGCAGCGCGAGCAAGTGAACCGGATTTCACGAGGTCGCCGGAGTGAAATGGTGTCTGACCCCCTTGTCCCTCAAGAGAGAACTGATTTCATGTCGGGAACCGTCTGGCTGTCGATCCTGATCGCGATCGGCTTGATCATCGCCGCTTCCAACTGGTGGCTGGGTGCCTGGAGCAACCTGATCACGCTGGTCAACCTCGTGCTGGCCGGGCTGATCGCAACGAGTTTCTTCACCAACGTTTCCAACACGATGCTGCGGCTGGATCCCAGCTGGGTCAACGTCGTGGACTTTGTAGCGATCTGGCTGCTGTTCGCCTTTTCGTTCATCGCGTTGCGTGGGATTACCGAACTGCTGTCGCGTTACCGGCTGCGCTTTCATCCGGTCGTTGAGCTGGTTGGCCGGTCCATCGGCGCGCTGGCGGTGGGATTCCTGTTCGTTTCGTTCACCTGTTACACGCTGCTGTTCGCTCCGCTGCCGATCAGCGCGGAAATGGGTTTCCGGGCCCGGGGCGTCTATCCCGAACTGGCCTGGGGCGAACTGGCCGACCGCTTGTCGACGGGCTCCCTTGCCGCGCATGCCAGTTCGAAATGGTTCGGTCAGGCCGTCTCAGGTGGCGATCATCGCCGCGTTGGCACCACGGGCGATGTCGGCTTTTTCGGCGACCGGCTTCGTCGGCGCATCGACCGTTCGACCAATCTTCGCACTGGCGACAACAAGCAGGAATGACCCGAATGTAGAGCAGTTGTCCCAACTGCTCGACCGCGCAGTTTCCCACCGTTTTCAGAAGGCAAAAAAACCTGCCGCCTGACGAACAGTTGAGGACAACTGTTCTACATTTTGGAAAGTAGCGCAGTTGTCCCAACTGCTTTTCTGCGTTACTCACCTTTCGGCAGGCCACATTGAAATCTCGAACCAGCCGCAGGGAGTGCAGGCCTCCGGTCTCGGCAAGCGAAGGATTTGCCGGAATACCCGGTTTTGGCCGGGCTTTTTCGGTAACCGGTCCGTAGAATCGTTGGAGAAGCCGGGGGCAAGACATTTTTCTCGGGTCGTGAACAGGGAGAAAAAAAATGAGTCGTTGCTGCCAGACGCTGGGCGTGTTGTTGTTGGCCGTTTCGCTGAGCGCAATGGTCGAAGCCCAGGGACCCGGCGGAGGTGGCGGACCACGGAAGCCCGGTGGCAACAGCCCCCCCTTCATTCCGGGCGGTCCCGGAGCGGCCGGGCAGCAACCCGCTGCAGGCGATGAAGCATTTGCCGTCGCGCCAGGAACCGGCATCGGATCCGGTACCGCCACGGGAGGAGCGACTCCGGCCGAGCTTGCCGCAGCCTACACGGCCCGGCTGATCCAGCGGTACGACACCGATGGCGATCAGGCGCTCAACCAGGCGGAACTGTTGCCTTGCCTGGAAATGCTCTATGCCGAAGCCCAGGCCCAGCTGGCCCAGCAGGCCGTCCAGTTCGCAGCGCTCAGCCAGTCCGGCACTGCCGGTCTGCCCGTCAGCCAGGCCGGCGCGGCCCAGTGCGCGCCCGGCAGCAATACAACTGAAGACCAGCTCATCGGCACCCAGCTCATGCCCCAGGGACGTCAGCTCCGCGGGGGTTTGCCCGGCGGTCCAAGTGGCGCTGGCGGCCCAGGCGGCGCTGGTCGTCGCGGCGGCGGTGGCGGCCGCGGCGGAAACTGACCGGCCGACTCAACTGCCGGTTTCGACGACCCGCTTTACGCTAGCCGGCGAGCGGCAGGGCGTCAGCCCTCCGTGTCGTGGCCTGACGATCGGTATCTCGGCCGCGATTGCTCCACCGGACCGCTCCTGCAACAATCCACGGTCGGCCCACGGTCCAGTCGCTCAGCTGTCGTCGATCCCTTTTCGCACATGGATGTCATCGTCCTCCAGTCGGGCAGTTGTGGGAACTGCTTCTTCGTCGCCAGCGGCGGGACCCAGCTGGTGATCGACGCCGGAATCAGTGGCAGCCAGGCCGAGAAGCGGCTGTATGACCACGGCTACGAAATCCGCGAAAGCGCCGGGCTGCTGATCACCCACGATCACCGCGACCACGCCCAGAACCTCGGCATCTACCACCGCAAGTTCGGCTTGCCGGTCCATGTCACTGAGCCGACGCTGCATCACGTCCGCCGCTGGTGCAACCTCGGCCAGCTCGGCGCGGGAGTCAGGCACTTCACGGCCGGTGACACGCTCGAATTCGGCCCGCTTACGGTCTCCTCGATCCCGACCCCCCACGACGGCGCGGATGGCGTGGCGTTTGTGATCTCCGATGGCCGGCACCGGGTCGGGATCCTGACCGACCTCGGCCACGAGTTCGACGGCCTCCGCGACCTGCTCTGTTCGCTCGACGCGGTGGTGCTCGAAAGCAACTACGACGAAGTCATGCTGGAGAACGGACCCTACACTCCCGAGCTCAAGCGTCGCATCCGCGGCCCGCGCGGGCACCTCTCCAACCGCGAAGCGGCCGCACTGCTGCACGCCGCGCGGGACAACCTCCGCTGGGCCTGCCTCTGCCATCTCTCAGCCGAAAACAACCGCCCCCAGGTCGCGCTCAAAACCTCCCGCCAGCTCCTCGGCGACCGCTTCCAGCTCTACCTCTCCCACCGCGACCGGGCGACGGAAGTCATGCGGCTCTGACGTAGAGCAATTGTCCCAATTGCTCGTCTTCGCAGCCCCTGGTTCCCGACGGCACTCCCGCCGTCTCAGGCAGCAACCTTCGACGAAAGCACTCCTTTCCCGCGATACTGGAGCAATTGGGGACAATTGCTCTACAATCCAGCCGTAGAGCAATTGTCCCAATTGCTCGTCTTTTTCCTCTTTTCCCTTCCAATCGACTGCCATGCCAGAAAACCATCCCCCGCCCGGATTCCAGCCTTTCGATCCCAGCGCGCCCTTTGACGCCGCCGTCTCGCGCAATCTCCCGCACTGGTTCCAGCCCGGTGCCGCGACCTTCATCACGTTTCGCACCAACGACTCGCTTCCCCGTGAAGTCATTCTTCGCTGGCGACGCGAACTGGAAGCCTGGTTGCGCGCCCGACAGCTTCCTGTCGAGCTCGCGATTCCCGTCACCGATCGCGCGCCACCTGGCCATGTGGAACAGCTTGCAAGGCATGACCCCGCCGTTCAACGGGAGTTCCGGACGCTCAAAAGCCGGTTATTCCATCGGGCGCTCGATGAGTGCCATGGCGCTTGCCTGCTCCGCCGCCAGAAGCTTTCAGCGTTGGTCGCTGAAACGATGCTCCACGGCGCAGGCGTCACCCATGACATCGATTGCCTGGTGGTGATGCCCAATCATGTCCATGTGCTGGCCCGGTTCCGGGGAGGGACAGACAGGTCCCTGGTTGGCCATCGCTGGATGCGCTACTCGGCCCGGAAGATCAACCGGCTTGCCGGACTCCAGGGAGCCTTCTGGCAGCCCGAGCCATTTGACCATCTTGTCCGCAATGCAGAATCGTTTGAGGGATACCAGAACTACATCGCCAGCAACCCCGCCCGCGCCGGCCTGAGTTCGGGCGAATGCCGTTTCTGGAGTCGTGATCTGACGTAGAGCAATTGTCCCAATTGCTCCTCCCCGCAGGTTGCTCCTCCCCGCAGAATTTCGGGCCGTTGGTCAGGACTATCCAGACGTCCTCGCGCACAGATGTGGGCAAGGCATTAACAGAGTGTCCGGAGCAGGTGGCCGGAGCAATTGGGACAATTGCTCTACGATTTCCATCCGCGCGGCCGGACGGCTCACGCGGTGCCGCTACAAGAGCCGAACCCAGCGAGCCAATCGCCAAGTCTCCTTTTCGCCGCGTGCTTGCACCCAGAATCCAGGAACAAAATCCGGAACTCGAAAAAATTCCTCCCCGTCCGAAATCCCCGCGAATTCCCGACTGATTCACCACCCGCGATGTGCCCTTCAGGAAAAATTTTGCTAAAATCTTCGCGCACGTCTCTCTCTCTGAAACGCGGGTACAATCCCGGTTGCCTCGACACTTCCAGCCTCAACGTCGTCGCAGTCGCTTTCAGGGAACGCCTTTTTATGGGCACCCCACGCGCCATCCAGATCACGTTGTTTCTGATCGGGCTACTTTTGTCCGAGATGGCGATAGCCAAGCTCTGGATGCTGGTAACCGATCCATTCGCAGACATCCGAGTCGGACTGCCGAAGTCGATACTCTGGATCAGCGTGGCATTTGATTTTGCCCTGGCTTGGATCAATTTCAGTGCAAAAGACCACCGCCTGCTGATTCTGGTCAACCTCGCGGTCTTCGCCGCGTTCGCTGTTTTCTCGTCCATCCGCTGGATGCTCGGCTATTCGTCCTGCGGTTGTTCGGGCAGTCTCGAGTTGCCAATCTGGTACTTCGTGATGCTCGACATCGGTCTGGTCATCTGGCTGCTGTTCGTCGGCCACCGTCACGGCCTGCTCGACAACGGTCCAAGCCACCTCGCTTCGGTCTGGCGTTCCTTGTCTCCTATGCGTCGTGGACAGGTCGCCGGCGTCGGACTGTTCCTGGTCGTCATGTTGGCGATCCAGTTTCCCATTGCGGCGCCGCTCCGGTCCGTCGTTCTCGGTGAGCCGAAGATTCAAGCAACCGTTTCGGTCACCGATCCATTGAAAGTCGGCGAGGAATGCAGCGGCGAAGTCGAACTGCACAACACGTCGTCATTCCCCGCGAGAATCATCGGCATTTCGCACTCCTGCCGCTGTTTTGATTTCCGGGACGACCCAACGACGGTTGTGCTTCCCGCTCATTCGCGTATTTCGCGGGCGCTGATTATCAAGCCCCGCGAATCCGGTCCGCTTCGGGAGCGGATCGAACTTTTCCTGGATCACCCGGAGCAGTTTCGGGTGGCAGTGAATTTTGTCGGCATGTCAAAAGGAGATTGAAATGAAAGTGTTTTGGATTAACGCCACGGCTGTCTTCGCCGTTTTGTTGTTCGCGACGCGATTGGTGGCTGACGAGCCGCTGGTTGGCGGGTGCTGGAGCCCAAGCAATTTTTGCGTTGGGTTTTCCCCATGTCCAAAAGGTACTTGCGTGCCTGATGGGACAATTGACGGCATCAACTGCGGATGCGGTTGGCCGGGACACACCGATTGTAATTGCTATGGCTGGAATTAGCATTGCGGTTCGTTTTTGCGACGGCTGACGATGTACTTGATTGATGTGCATCTGGTGTCGGCAATGGCTGGTTCATGTTGAGAATAGCGCCTTTCAGCGATTGGCCGAAAGGCGTTTTCTCAAACTTGCGCCGATCAGCAGCTTTGGAAGATCTGGAAATGCCCATGAACTGCAAGTTGATTCGCTTTTGGGCATTTGTCCTAACTGCGACATTTTTGGCGACATCCGAACGGCGTGGCGGTTTCACGGCGCAGGAAGTTGAGTTTTCTGAAATTGCGGAGCGTTGGAAAGAATGGGAGGACAAATCGCGTGACTGCACCTGTGTCGAATGGCATTTTTTTCGGATCCGCGACGGCGCTCCCGAGGGCACGCCTCACCATGGAGCAAGTTTCAAAACGGAACGTTTTGGAGAGTGCGCGATTGAAACAATGGAATCCCGTGATGGGCTTGTTCGAAAAAGACTGCTTAATAAACAATATACTGCCGCAATTGAACAGAACTCCGATCGATGGATATTGACCGAAGTCGATTTCCCGGGAACCGAGGCGTATGAATCAATAGCAGACCGACTATTGCGAAACCCATTCGGTGCAATTTTTTACATTCTGCCAATGGCGATTTTTTCGGAAGAGAATCTTGATTCAATTGAACTTTCGGGAAGCAACCCCAGAACAGCGTTAGTGAAGTTCCGAATACCTGCAGGTTCCTTGCCTGCATTAAGTCCGCAAGTTGAGCTAGATGTACAAATGGAAGTGGACGAGTCAATCGATTGGCTTCCGCGAAAATTTCAGATGAGTTATCAAGGTGGACAGCGCGAGACCTTGACGGGAACTTGGGTCAGGAATAACGGCGTTCTCTACTGCGAAGACGTCAAGCTAGGAATACCACAGCCCTCGGGTCCAATGCATACATTTGATCAGTATACTTATAACATGACAGCCAATAGTGGCGAGTCTCGAAAGAACACGTATCTTTCGTACTACGGACTTCCCGAACCAAAAGGCGCTGAAAAAACCTGGTCTGTTCGTTCTCGAATCCTGTTTGTTTTGGTGGCGATCGGGGCTTGCATGGTGGTTTGGAGAGTGCTCCGGAGTCGAAAGTCCAATCAATCGCCGTAAAACGATGCATAGATCCAGAAAAGCATTTACCCTTGTCGAGCTTCTCGTCGCCATTGCGGTGATCGGGATCTTGGTTGGAATGCTGCTCCCGGCGGTGCAGATGGAGCGGGAGGGGGCGCGGCGGACGGAGTGTGAGAACAAGGCAAGGCAAATCGCGCTGGCCTGCATGAACCATGAGAGCGGGCGACAGAGTTTGCCAGCCGTAATCGCAGGTGTCAGTTCGCAGCCTTATCCCTCCCGGTCGTGGCTCCAAGCCATTCTGCCGTTCGTTGAGCAGCAATCACTGCACGACCAGGCGGTCTCGGATTACGGCCGATTACCGTCGCCGTTTGCCGGGCATATTGGCATGCAGACGGTGGTTGACTTTTACCAGTGTCCCAGTGAACTGGATGCTGGCGAGTTGCACTGGACGCACAATAGCCGGGTGGTGGCGTCGACCAGCTACCTGGGCGTCAACGGCACGGACTGGGAAGATGAAGATGGTGTGTTCTTTCGGGATTCCAGCATCCGTTTCGCCGACATCGCGGACGGGACGAGCAACACGCTGATGGTCGGCGAGCGGCCGGCGTCGCCCGATTTCTGGTACGGCTGGTGGTACGCGGGGTATGGCCAGCACGGGACCGGCTCCTGCGACATGCTGCTGGGAGTGCGCGAACGAAAAGCGCCGCCGCTGCCGGGTGTGACCAACTATCTCGAAGACTGCCCGGACGGGCCTTACCAGTACGAGGCGGGGAAGCATGGCCGCCAGTCCGACACGCTCCATTTCTGGAGCTACCACCCCGGCGGCGCGGTCTTTGCGCTGTGCGATGGCAGCGTGCGCGTTATTAACTACGACGCCAACGAAATCATGCCGGCGCTGGCGACGCGGGACGCGGGTGAGACGGTTTCGGCGCCGGAATAGGCGGAAAACAACCTGGAATCGTTCAATTCAGGGTTCAACCGGACACCTGCGGCTCCAGAACAAAACGAGACCGTGGTTTCCGGGTCAAGGAGCTGATTTGAGATTTGCCAGGTTTGCAGGTGTTTCGGATGGCCAGCTCCACGCCGACTCGATGCGCGGTCACCCCCTCCCCCTGCCCTCCCCACGCCGCCCAAAGCGGCGGCGAGGGAGGGAGCCGGAAGTTTTTTGATGCCGTGCAGGCTTGCGGCTGGTTCGCTGCAAACCGCACAGTGCCCCTGCCAAAAACAGCTGGCCTCTGCGTGGCGTTTTCGTGCATACTGTGAATGGTCACCGCCGCACAACCGGAGGGGAAAGCGCGTGAAGTACCTGACGCCGGGATTGGCTGTGGCTGCGATGGTTTGCCTGCTCGGAGCCGTGGGTGCCGGGATGGGCTTGTTTGACGACCGGTCGGTGGAGCCGAAAGGTGTTTCACTCTTGCCGCGCGATCCGGACCAGGCCCGGTCGCTGCTGGCGATGGTGAATCACCGGGTTCCGCTGGTGTTAAGGAACGAGAACCGGTTCCTGATTCGCGTGGTGGGCAATGACGCTTGCTGAGGCCTGCAGCTCGACTTTGGTTCAAAGTCACCACCCGTCGAAATCGCCGCCGGCCAGTCGCTTGAGCTCGACTTGCTGGTTTCGGCCATGAGCCCGTGCGAAACCACGGCCGAGTTCACGGTCTTCCTCGACTTCCGCCAGTCGCTCAGGAAACTGGATGTGGTGATTCCGCTGACATTCGTCGAGAATCCAGACGTTGCTTACGCAGGCGGACCGGGGGAACCCGGCCAGGAAGCCGGTGACGAGGGTCCCGGGGGCGATTGATTGACGCCTGTTGACACGCGGCCGCATGCGCGCGGGCTGGAAAGGCGGCACTGACCGAGGTAGAGCAATTGTCCTCAATTGCTCGTCTTCTCCCGGACCTCGGCCTGGCGAAAAGCCTGGGGCAGTTGGGGAATCGCTGTGAAGCCTTGCCGAAATGCCCGGAGCAATTGGGGACAATTGTTGTCAAGGCGTGTCGAAAAGCCCGGAGCAATTGGGGACAATTGCTCTACGGCTGGCGCGGACAATTCAGTTGAACCAGACCGCGAAGCCGAAGAACTGGCCCTGGAAGACGCGGGTCAGTTGCTCCCAGCTTTCCGGTGTGGAGAGCGGGCCTTCTTCCAGCCAGGGTTCCACGGCCGTGCCCTGCAGGGTCAGGATCAGGTCGAATTCGCGCGGCTCGTGAAAGAACCGCCGCAGGTTGATGCCGGTCCCGTTGGCCGGCACGTCCGCCTGTGCAAACCAGCCGCCCAGCAGCGGCAGGTTGCCGGGGTAAGTTCTCCAGAATGGAACCAGTTTGCGGCCTTCCAGAAGGGCTTCCAGTTCGTCCAGCACGGCGCTCCAGCCGGTGATGATTTCGGCGGAGACACGCTGCTGCAGCACGCTGTCCTGGTCGGGGTTGGGAATCCATTCGTGGTCGTTGTCGGTCTCGGCGCTGGCCCGGTCCCAGCATTTCCGGCTCTCGGCCACGACCTGCAAGAGGTGGGCGTGGGCGGATTTCATCCGCTCCGGCTCGACCAGCGGAAACCGGATCAGGTGGATCGCGGCGATCGCGTCCGTGATCTGGTTCAGCTGATGTTCATCGCCATCAGCCAGCTCGCGTGCCGTTCGCCACGGCGAGTCAATTTCCGGAAACAGCAATTGACCGCAGCGCTCAAACAGTTCCCGTTCGTCGTAGGCAAGGATCATGTCACAAAATGCCATCAGGACATGGCAATAGCCCCGCAGCCAGTGCACATCGGCTCCGTCGAGGCCCACAAAAAATCCCTCGCCCTGTTCAGCTTCGACGCCGCGATTGACTTCGGCAAAGATCCGCCAGAGCGTTTCCTGCTCGCCGTGCGCACCGTCGCCATTCAGGTCGAGTCGCACCCGGCCAAGATAAAAATCAAGCCGCACCGCCGTGGAATCCACCGCGGCAAGCGTCGCCTCTGTCCGTTTCAGGTTTTCCGCAAACGACGCGACCACGTCGCGCAGGTCCTCATAGCGGACCTTTTCAGGCGTCGGGTTTTCCGGCACCGGCAGCCGGGCCATCGGCAGCCACTGGGCCTGATGGCTCATCAGCCCAAAGCGGTGATTCGCCTGGCCGAGCGACTCGATGGCTTGCAGAAACTCTGTCAGTCCTAGCGCGAACCGGGCCCCATGGTCACCTGGCGTGCCGGTGCAGATCGTCCGAAAATGCTGGTCAGCTTCTTCCAGCTGACCACGGCTGAAGTAGCCGTCCAGAGTTTTCGAATGGCTCTCCTGGCCGCAGCAGGGAGTCATGCCGGCCAGTGCCAGGCACAACCATCCCGTAAGCAGTGACAGCGAACCGGCCACGGCGGGTAATCGGGTCATGGCGAATCGCTCCATAAAGAAAGGTCGCGCGCAACTTCCGGAAACATTACTCGCCGCTCTTGTGGCGGGTTTCAGTTCAACGATCCTGTCTCGGCGAACGAGCCACCATCGTCAAGGCATGCAGGGGAGGCAGGTTGCCCGCGACGGCCGTGGTCAGGCCATTGTAGGTGCCGATTCCCGCTTCCT
The DNA here is from genome assembly GCA_031405895.1 of Planctomycetota bacterium. Taxonomy (GTDB): domain Bacteria; phylum Planctomycetota; class Planctomycetia; order Pirellulales; family Pirellulaceae; genus BJ22. The sequence continues at coordinate 17,325 of JANOFL010000082.1, read as the reverse complement.
TGCACGCAAACCGCAGCAAGTCGAAATCGCCGGCCATCACGACCTGGATCTGGAGGGAGTTGAAGCGGTCATCCGCCGCGATGGAACGGATCGCGTTGAGGGCCGAGTTCGTCACCGTCGCGTCGACCGGGAAATCCTGGGCTGCCTGCGCCGCGCCGGCCGCATCGATCACCCACCAGAGACTCTCGCCGACCAAAGCCACTGGACCAGCCTGATCGCGCAAGGTCTTCCCCTCTTCCAGCTTTTCCTCGTCTGCGCGGGCGATATCCCCCTGCTCAGCTGAACGCTCCAGCACCGTACAGGCTTCGTCGACCAGCGTTACCGCGTGCGCGGCCAGCAACGTTTCAAACGACAGCTTCGCCCGCCGCACCATCCGCGCGACCAGCAACACCTGGGCCCACAAGGGCAGCTGCCCAAACTGGTCGAGTTCAAAAATGGCGGCCATCGGCGCGTCCCCCGGGCGCAGACAATGCGTGTGATTCGATGGACTATACTCGCCAGTCCAACAACAGACAGGAGGTGCCGGTGTTTCGATGCCTGACGATGGGCTGGATTCTGTTCGGGCTGTGCGAAATCCTCGCCGCGCAGGACCTCGATCTGCAGATCGCGAACCGGTTGGAAGCGGCCGGAGAAAACCGGGCCGGGCTTGAGAAGATACTTGCTGCTGCGCCGGTCGGCCAGCGCGATGACAGGCTGGAAGCCTATCCCACGAAAGACCAGCGCGACAGCCTGCGGTTCCTTGTGGCGTGGCTGACGGATGCCGATGCCCAGGCGCTGACGGCGGAGCAGCTGCTGGAAAATGTTCGGCTCGCGCACGAGGTCCGTGGACGCTTGCCGTGGCAGCAGCAGATTCCGGACGACATTTTTCTCAACCACGTCCTGCCCCACGCCTGCCTCGACGAACCACGCGATCCGTGGCGGGCCGGGTTCCTCGAGAAATTCTGGCCGCTGGTGGCCGAAACGAAGTCGGCCTCCGAAGCGGCCCAGATTCTCAATCGCGAAGTCTTCACGCTGCTCAACGTGAAGTACTCGACCGGCCGGCAACGGGCCAACCAGAGTCCGGCCGAGAGCATCGAACAGGGGCTGGCCTCCTGCTCCGGCCTGTCGATCATCCTCGTCGACGCCTGCCGCGCGGTCGGCGTGCCCGCGCGGGTGGCCGGGATTCCCGCGTGGACCAACAAGCGCGGCAACCACACCTGGGTCGAAGTCTGGGACCAGGGTTGGCACTTCACCGGGGCCGCCGAGTACGACCCGGCCGGACTCGACCGGGCCTGGTTCACCGCCGACGCGGCACTCGCTGATCCCGACAGCACGCGGCACAGCATCTACGCGACCACCTGGCAGTCGACCGGCGTCCACTATCCTCTGGTCTGGGATCGCGCGAACCGGTCGATTCCCGCCGAGAACGTGACGTCACGCTACCTGCCGCCTGAACCGGAACCGAAAACAGGCGCCGTGCGGGCGCTGTTCCGGTGCCTGACGGCCGAAGGCAACCAGCGCGTCCGCTGTGATGTCCTGATCGAACCCGATCGGACGCGGACTGGAGGTGAGGCGGAAAAAACGGATGGCGCCGCCGCCGTGGCGGAAATGCTGACCGGATTTACGCGCGACGAGTCGAGCGACTGCAACGACGTGCTTGAGTTCGCTTTGCAGCCCAGCACACGCTACTGGCTGACGGCCACCCGGCCTGACGGTTCAGCGCGGCGGTTCCTGTTTCGCACCACCGCAGAACTGCAGCAGTCGTTTGAGTACCGTGACTTTCCGGCGGACAAGAAACTGGCTTCCGGCAACGACTCTGCCGTATTCAATGCCGCTGCGTTCCGCGAGTTGGCTCGGCAATGGTTCTCGACTGAAGCGGATGTGCGGCCTTCTCTGAGCCCGACGCTGCCCGGTGACAGCATGGAACTGCGGGCGTTGCTCTGGGAATCGCTCAAGGCCAGCGGCCGGCTCGACAGCCTCCGCGAAGACCGCGCCGCTAACCGGATCACCAGCGGCGAGCATGTCAGCCCTTACACCATCAAAGACGTCGGCGAACGGCCTCCCGGCGGCTGGCCGCTGGTGATTGCCATGCACGGCGGCGGGAATGCTCCCCAGGAACTGAACGACAGCCAGTGGGAGCACATGCAGATCTATTACAAGGACCATCCGGAAGCGGGTGGCTACCGCTACCTCGCTCTTCGCGCGCCCAACAACTCCTGGAACGGCTTCTACGACAACTATGTTTACCCGTTGATCACGGACCTGATCGCCCAGCAGGTCGCATGGAACGACGTTGACCCCAACCGGGTCTGCCTGATCGGCTATTCGCACGGCGGCTATGGAGCCTTCGCGATCGGCCCGAAGATGCCGGACCTGTTCGCCGCGATTCACGCCAGCGCGTCCGCCGGCACGGACGGTGAGACGGTCGCGACGGGCCTGCACTCGACGCGGTTCACCTGGATGGTCGGCGGCCGCGACACGGCTTACGGCCGCCGCGAACGGTGCGAGAAGTTCGCGGAGACCGTGCGCGGGCTCCGCGGCCAGCGGATCGACCGCTACCCGGCCGAGTTCTTTCTCAAGGAACGCAACGGGCATGGCGGCTTGCCCGACCGCGACTGGCTGGTCGAGATGCTGCCGTTCGAGCGTGAAAACACGCCGCGCGAACTGGACTGGGAATTGACCGATCCGGTGGTCCGCGACCACTACTGGCTGCATGCCGACGATCCGGGCAAAAACCAGAAGATTTCGGCCCGGATTCTGGGCGACAACCGGATCGAAGTCACCACAACCGGCCGCGACTCGGTTGAACTCTGGCTCGACGACCGGCTGATCGATACGGCCCGGCCACTGCAGATCACGTTCAACAGCCGGCTGCTCGAAATCACACCGCAGCCCAGCCTCGCCACGCTTTGCACCACCCTCCTCGCCCGCCGCGATATCCATCGCGCGGCGACGGTGCGGGTGGAGCTGGGCAAGCCGTCTGGTAAATGACCCGTGAAGCCGGCCAGGAATTTCATTGGCGTTTTTCTGAAGTTGCGATTCAATACCAGCCCGCAGCGCAAGCAAGGAAGATCCTGTGGCGGTCCTTGCTTGCGTTTCGGGCTGGTATTGAGCCGAGCTGCTGTTGAGTGGAGTTGTTATGCTGGCGGCAGGATGAGTGAGCGCAGAGGCGCAATGGCGCAGAGACGCGGAGAAGAACTGGTGCGAATTGGAAAACAAGGAGCAGCAAGCACGGCTGGGATCTTTTCAGATGGTTTGCGACAGATCGCCTGGCTGGTTGCCGGTTTAGCGTTCCTCACCGGCCTTGGCGGCAAGGCCGATGCTGACGGGCCGACGTTTGCCATTTCACTTCCTGCGCCGTCCGACAAGCCGCTCGACGGGCGGTTGTTGCTGATGCTTTCGACCGACCCGTCCGACGAACCGCGGTTCCAGATTTCGGACAGCTTTCGCACGCAACAGGTCTTCGGCATGGATGTCGAGGGCTGGGACGGCAAGTCGCCACTCGTGTTGGACGCGCGCTGTTTCGGATTCCCGAAGGCTTCGCTCAGCCAGGTTCCGGCGGGCAAGTACCACGTTCAGGCTCTCTTCCACGAGTACGAAACGTTTCACCGCGCCGACGGTCAGGTGCTGAAGCTGCCGATGGACCGCGGCGAAGGGCAGCAATGGAACCGCGCGCCTGGAAACCGGTACTCCACGCCTGCCGGGATTGAGTTTGACCCCGTTTCAACGACGACTCATTCGGTGACGCTGGATCAGGTCATCCCGCCGATCGAACCGCCGGCCGATTCAAAATACATCCGCCATATCCGGATCCAGAGCAAGCTGCTGACGGAGTTCTGGGGCCGGCCGATGTACCTGGGTGCTCACGTCCTGTTGCCGGCGGGCTTTGACGAACACCCCGACGTCCGTTATCCGCTGGCCATTTTTCATGGCCACTTTCCGGCCGACTTGGGCGGCTTCCGCACCGAGCCACCCGATCCCGATCTCAAGCCCGAAACCAGCGAGCGGTTCAAGCTGGAGGGTTACAACCGGATTGTGCAGCAGGAAGCGCATGACTTCTACAAGCTCTGGACCGGCCCGGACTTCCCCCGGATGCTGGTCGTGGAAATCCAGCACGCCAACCCGTGGTATGACGACTCCTACGCTGTCAACTCGGCCAATGTCGGACCGTACGGCGACGCGATCACTTACGAGCTGATTCCGGAGATCGAGAAACAGTTTCGCGGCATCGGCGCGGGCTGGGCCCGCTGCCTGTACGGTGGATCAACGGGCGGCTGGGAGGCGCTGGCGGCGCAGATTTTCTATCCTGACGAATACAACGGCTGTTACGCGGCCTGCCCCGACCCGATCGATTTCCGGCAGTACACGGTCGTCAACATCTACGAAGACGAGAACGCCTACTTCCAGCAAGGCCCTTTCGGCTGGGTCGCGCGGCCCGGGCGGCGGAACTGGCTCGGCCACGTCGACGCCACGCTGGAGCAGATGAACCACTACGAGCTGGCGCTCGGGACCCGCAGCCGGTCAGGACAACAGTGGGACATCTGGCAGGCGGTCTATTCGCCGGTCGGCCCCGACGGCTATCCCCAGCCGGTCTGGGACAAGGCCTCTGGACAGATCGATCGCGCGGTGGCCGCACACTGGCGCGAGAACTATGACCTTGTCCACATCCTGCAGCGCGACTGGGCAAAGCTCGGGCCGAAGCTGGCCGGCAAAATCCACCTCTACTGCGGCGATATGGACAACTACTACCTCAACAACGCGGTTTATCTTGCCGAGGATTTTCTCCGCGCGGCCAACCCGCCGTTTGGGGGCGAAGTCGCCTACGGAGACCGGGCCGAACACTGCTGGAACGGCGACCCAACCCAGCCCAACGCCATCTCCCGGCTGCGCTATCACCGGATGTATGTCCCAAAATTCGCCGAACGGATTCTGAACGCCGCCCCGCCGGGTACGGACATCAAGAGCTGGCGGTATTGAAGGCCCGCGATCCGAAACAGTGTCGCCTTTCGCTCCGCGAAAGTCCGCGTCTGGTTGCATCGAACTGGCTAGAAGGTCCTTTCGCAAAGCGAAAGGCGACCAGTTGGTTCCGTGAAAGCCAATTGCGACGGTAGCGAAGAATGCCGGCAGCTCGACCGACCAGGCGGGAGCCTGGCCGCCACGGGAGCCTTCATCCCGTGACCAGAAACGTCGCCAGCATGGCGAGCCAGACCACGTCGAGGAAGTGCCAGTAGCCGGCGCAATGCGAAACCGACCAGTAGCGTTCATGGTCGAAGAAATTCTGGTGGGCCCGGACGAGGATCCAGACCAGAAAAACCACGCCGCCGAGAACGTGCAGGGCATGGACCAGCGCCAGCGTGAACGTCAGCCCGTAGAACTTGGTCGAGCCGTCGCTCATTGAGAAGTGCGTGACCAGCAGCTGGGCCATCGAGGCTGCCTGGACCACCAGAAAGCCGCCCCCGAACGCCGCGGCCCAGATCAGGTTCAGCCGGAACGGCACTTGCCGCTCGCGCCGTACGAACCAGACCGCCCGCTCCAGCAGGACGCTCGTCGCCAGCATCAGGATCGTACTCAACCAGAAGCTGGCCGGCAGCCGCACAGGCGCGTATTCACGCTTGATCGGCAGTGAACTTTGTGTCCGGATGATGACGTAGGTTGTCAGCGTGGCGAGAAAGAACATCCCCAGCGAGGCGAGGAACAGCCAGAACAGCCAGCGGGCCTGGTGCAGGTCGCGGCGGCTGGAGAGCATTTGCAACGGGTGCTTGAGCACGGTTTCTCTTGCCGTAGCGGAAGGGCGCAAATCCTCCGGCCTGTCGGGGACATGCTTCGCGCGATGGACATCAATTGTCGCCTTTCGCTCCGCGAAAGGACAGGCTGCGTGGGTCCATGCAATGCGGGCGCGGACTTTCGCGGAACGAAAGGCGACACTGGCCCACCTACTTCGGCGTCACGACCGGCGGGGTCCGCGGGAAGGCGTCGATCTCATTCTGGTAGTGGCTTGAGTCGAGCAGTGTCAGCCCGATGAAGAGCGAGGCGAACAGGAACGAGCTGAGAAACGCGATCACGTTGAACGGCTTGTCCCCGTACATGTGCATGAAGAACAGGGCCACGAGCGCGGCCTTGACCGTCGCAATCCCCATCGCGATCACGGCACCAAACGGCCCAACCAGCGGCGTCCCGGCCGTCAGCACGGTCAGCAGCGTCAGCGCGATCAGCACGAAAAACGTCGTCAGCAACAGTTTCGGCGATGCGACGTGGGCAAAGCCGTGATGGTCGTGGCCGGACATGGTGGCTGGTGCCTGGTAGTGGCAGGTGGTCAGGATGAAAAACGGGACCGCGTCAATCGATCAGGTAGAGCAGCGGGAACAGGTAGATCCAGATCAGGTCGACGAGGTGCCAGTAAAGCCCGACATAGTCCACCGGGCCGAAATAGTCAGGCCGCCAGTCACCTCGCAGCGAGCGGAAATAGATCCACGACAGGAACGCGATTCCACCGAGAATGTGAAACGCGTGCAGTCCCGTCATGCAGTAGTAGATGCTGAAGAAGATCCCGACGTCCCGGCTGAGTTTGGCCGGGTCGGGCAGATGCGGATCAGCATGAGCCGCATGATCGCCGGCATGTTCATCGGCGTGGCCCCCGGCGGTTTCACTGCCGGCCGGGTGGTCGTGGTCCACCCCGTCCGCCGCAGGAGTATTGGCAGGGTGATCCGTAGCGGCATGATCGTCCGCAGGGGCCGGTTCCTGGGATCCAGCCGCTGGCGCGGGCTCGTCCTGAACAGTGCCCAGCTCCCGGATCAGACTGGCCGGCTGCAGGTGGGGCACCGCCACGGCATGGCCGCCGGTGCCGCCCTCGGTCGCCTTCATATAGAGCTGTCCACCGACAACGCCGAGGAAATAGCCGAGGTTCATTACGACCATCCCGGCAAAAAACTTTGACCAGAGCGGCTGTTTGACCAGCTGCAGGATCACGGCGGTGACCGCGAAGCCAATGAGCGTGATCGTCGGGACGATGCTGAGTCTGATCAGCCAGTCGGAAACGCCAAGGGCCTTCGCCACCGGAAAGGTTGCCGCGGCATGGGACGCCGTGTACTGCCACTGCGCGGCGACCTTGATCCCGAGATCCCACTTGTGGCTGTATTCAATCGCCTTGATCCCGAGAAAGACCGCGGCGCAGACCATCGTGATCAGGACCATCAGGGCGACGTTGCGGTTGTTGCCCAGCATCGCGCTGCGGACACCCCACGCCATCGTCAGACTGCTGAACAGCAGCACGACCGTGTTGATCCCGCCGAGGACCTTGTCGAGGAAGACATGGGCCTGCTCGAAGATCTCCGGATGGTGGCTCCGCCAGAGCGTGTAGGCGACAAACAGCCCGCTGAAAAAGAGGATTTCCGTGACGAGGAAAACCCAGATCCCCAGCTTGCCCGAGTCAAACTGCTGCTCGGGGCCATCGAAGTGATGGGCGATGAAGGGAGCATGGTCATGGTGACCATGCTCCGCGTGGGTCTCGGTTCCGTGTTCGGTTTCAGCCAGCGCCATGTCAGGCTCCGGGGGACTTTCGATTCAGTGGTGGGCTGGGTAGCGGGTTTTGGCCGCTTCAAAAGGGGTCAAACCCCAAATCGCTCCGATGACTGCGCGATTTGACGTCAGACCCCGGTCATCAGTGAATGACGGGCACCATGGCCGGCCGGCGCTCCGGTTCCATGAACTCGCGATGGACCCAGGTGTCGAGCTGTTCGTCGTAGACCATTTCTTCAAAGGCATACGGGTCGGTCAGCACGATCTTGTGGTCGAAATTGTGGAATGAAGGTGGCGAAGCCGACTGCCATTCGAGCGAGGCACCGTTGAACGGGTTCCCGGCGACTTTCCGCCCATAGAGCGCGGCATAGACCAGCACGAAGACCGAGAGCACGACGCCGGCTCCCAGCACAAACGCGCCGACGGTCGAGATCTGGTGAAAAATCTGGAACTCTGGATCGTACGAGGCGTACCGTCGCGGCATCCCGCGCGAACCCATCACGAACTGCGGGAAGAAGGTCAGGTTGAACCCGCTGAAGACGAGGAAACAGCCGACCCGGCCGAGCAGGTCGTTGTACATCCGCCCGAACATTTTCGGCCACCAGTGGAAGACCCCACCCAACAGGGCGGTGAGCGTCCCGCCAACCATCACGAAGTGGAAGTGGGCGACCACGAAATAGGTGTCGTGGAGGTGGATGTCGGTCGAGAGTGCCCCGAGGAACAGCCCCGTCAGCCCGCCGATCCCGAACAGGAATATGAACGAGAGGGCATAGCACATCGGCGTCGAAAGCAGGATCGAGCCTTTGTAGAGCGTCGCCAGCCAGTTGAAGACCTTGACTGCCGAGGGAATCGCGACCGAGAACGTGATCGCGCTGAAAATCAGCGTCATGACGTGCGACTGGCCGCTGGTGAACATGTGGTGTCCCCAGACGAGAAAGCCGAGAATTGCGATCGCGACGCTGGAAAAGGCGATGAACGAGTAGCCGAAAATCCGCTTCTGCGAATAGACCGCGATCAAATCGCTGATCACACCCATCGCCGGCAAGATCATGATGTAGACCGCCGGGTGCGAGTAGAACCAGAAAAAGTGCTGGAACAGGACCGGATCACCGCCATACACCGGGTCGAAAATTCCGACCCCGAGGATCCGCTCGGCCAGCAGCAGCAGCAGCGTGATGCCCAGCACCGGCGTGGCGAGAATCTGGATGATCGCGGTGGCATAGAGCGACCAGAGGAAGAGTGGCAGCTGGAACCAGCTCATTCCGCGGGCCCGCATCGTGTTAACCGTCACGAGGAAATTGATCCCGGTGAAGATCGAACTGAAACCGAGAATGAACGCGCCAAACGTCGCGTAAACGACCGCCGTTTTGGTCCTGATGCTGTAGGGCGTGTAGAACGTCCAGCCCGTGTCGAGGCTGCTGGTCAGCATGGCGATCAGCAGAAAAAGGGTCCCGAAGACCCAGAGATAGAAACTGCAAAGGTTCAGCCGGGGGAATGCCACATCCTTGGCCCCGATCATCATCGGCAGGACGAAGTTGCCCAACGCCGCCGGAATGCTGGGGATGATGAACGAAAAGACCATGATCGCGCCGTGCAGCGTGAACATCTTGTTGTAGTTCGCGTCGGTCAGTTTCGTCAGCGACGCCGCCGCGTCGCCATCTGGCGTCCAGAGATGGGTCCGCAGGACGAGCGCAAAGACGCCCGCGAGCAGCAACGAGGTCGTGACCCCGATCAGGTACATGACCCCGATCCGCTTGTGATCGAGCGTCAGGGCCCACGAAAGGAACCCCCGCGAGTGGGTCAGGTAGTTGGTCGTGTCGGCGTGGCCGAACAGTTCGCGACGATGGGCGTAATCGGACATGGCGGTAATCCTGAAAATCAGGAGCTGATTTTGATCGGTGGGAGCGGCCGGGCCGGCACGTGACCGAACCGCCAGCATGGGCTTGTTGCCGGTTAGTGATCCGGTGTTCCTTCATTCGTGGCGGGTGCCGCTCCGTCGGCATCCGGGGCAGTCGCGTCCGGGGCTGGCTCGCTCCCAACGGCTTCCGCCCCATCGCCAGCACCTTTCGCCGGCGCGTCGGTGGTGCCCACATCCGCGACGTTGTTGATGTTCTTGATGTAGGCAATCAGGAAATCGAGTTCTTCAGGTTTGAACTTGCCTTCAAAGTTCTGCATCTGGCTCTTGGGGCCAAATCCTTCAGCGACGTTCTGGTCCGGATACTTGATTGAACTGACGATGTAATTTTCGTCGACGGGAACTTTCCGGCCATCATGCAACGGACGGGCATCGCCCCACTTGAACAGCTCGTTCAGGGCCGGGCCGGTTTTGACTTCACTTTTGATGCTGTGGCAGCCGGCGCAGTTCATGTTGAACAGCCGCTCGCCGTTTTCCACCGGCGTGTGCTCGGGGTTAAGCCAGGCCGTCTTTGCTTTCCGGTCCGCGTCATCGACATGGACTTCGCACAGCGTCCGCATCCGCGAGTGGCCATCGCCGCAGTACTCGGTACAGGCGAGCCGGTACTTGCCGAGCATCGTCGGCACAATAAAGACTTCGCTAAAGCGGCCCGGAACAATGTCTTTTTTCTGCCGGAAGGCGGCGACGTAAAAACTGTGCAGCACGTCATCGGACCGCATAATCAGCCGGACCGGGCGGTCCTGGACCAGATGCAGTTCGGTCGACGAGTCGCCATCGGGGTAAGTGAAAACCCAGCCAAACTGTCTGGCGACGACCTGGATTTCCTCAGCCGAATCGGGCGCGATCTGGGTTGCGAAGTAGTCGCGGGCACCGATCCAGAAAATCCAGACGAGGATGATCGAGGGAAAAATTGACCAGGCCAGCTCGAGGACCGTGTTGTGCGAAGTGCTCGGCTGCGACCCGACGCCCGGCTGGCGGCGGTACTTGACGCAGAACCAGCACATCACGCCGACGATCCCGACGAAGAAGAAAACCGAGATCCAGAGGATCGCCAGGTAGAGAAAATCGATCTGCTCGGCCCAGGCACTGGCGGCGTGGGGAAAATTGTACGGCGCGTCATCCGCATGTTTCTCCGCATTGGGAAACATCGGGACTTCCTGGGCCAGCAGCGTTGCAAACAGGTTGGTCATGGTTTCAGCAGTGGATTGACCGGCGGTCGCCCGCCCGCGTTCTGTTCCGTCCCGTTCATGTCACACCGCCCGGCAGCTGTCCGGAGCGGACCGTTTTCGTCCCGGCGAGCGTATCTTCGCTGTCGGCCTTCCGGCTCCGGCCCCGCCAGAACAGGTAGGGCCCGATCCCGATCACCAGGCCGGCAATCGTGATCAGCCCGCCCAGCCGCATCAGGCTCATTGCCTGCATCGTGTACTGGCCCGTCATGTCGTTGTACTCGTAGCAGCCGGTGAAATAGAGCGCGAAATAGACGGGCGAGCCAATCTTGCCGGCGGCCGCTTCGACGAGGGCCAGCTGGAGCGTCTCGGCTTTCACGTCCAGCCCGTAGAGGTAACGGACGAGCTTGCCTTCCGGCGAGACGAGAATCAGCACCGGCGGGTGCGAAAACAGCTTCTGCGCGGGGAGGTACTTGTATTTGACTCCGGCCTGAGCGGCGAGCTGGCGGATGGTCGCGTCTTCTCCGGTCAGAAAGTGCCAGCCATCGTCAGTCCCCGGCCGGTTGTACATCGTCGTGAACTTGGCCCTCGTTTCGGCCGCGCGGGAGGACTGCTCGTTGGGGTCGATGCTGACCGAGACGATCTGGAAGTCCTTGCCGACGGTGAAATCTACCTGGCGGAGAGCTTGGGTCAGGTTTTGCAGTTGCACACTGCAAAGCTTGGGGCAGTTCGAGTAGTTGAACGAGAGGATGACGGGGCGTCGGCCGTCGAACAGAGCACCCATTTCGACATGGTTGTTAGCCGAGTCGGTAAAGTCCAGCCCGCCATCGAGCGATTCACCGAGCCGCGACTCGACACCGATGCCTTCTTCGGCCACGGGCAGCCCGTCCTTGCCCAGCTGTGCCAACAGCGCGACAGGGCTTGCAATCAGCAAGCCCGCCAGCAGCGGCAGCAGTTGGGCGAAGAAACGGTTCATGGCGAGCGGCAGGGCGTTAGCCCTCCGTGTCCGTAGCGCGACAGCAGGTTGGTTCAGGAACGCACTTTGTCAGAGCTGGTCTGCCGTGCCCTATTTCAACCGCACGCCGGGCGTGCAGGTCACTTTCGCGGCACCGCGACATTTAAATTAACGCCTTGCGACTGCCGGCCGGCAATCGCAATGCGACAATCTTGCAAAAAACGGTCGATATCTGCGGGGGGTTGCGATTTGCTGGCGTTTGACACCAGCGTTTCGCCGTCGGTTAATGGTCGTCAGCGGGGGCCGCCCCGGAATCGCCCGGAGAGGCGTCCGGAGAATCGGGGGTGGCGGGCGATTCAGTTGCGTGACCGTCGGTGGTGTGTACGTCGATGGCGTCGTGCGAGGCGGCCGTCGTCGCCCGGCCAACCGAGTAACGCTCGACCATCCGGTCCATCGCCTGGTCGATCGGCACCTTGGCACCCCGCTCGCCCCCGGCGAGAAGGTCTTTTTGGCCGGCGATCATCTTGCGAACCTCCTCGGCGCCGCGGACATCGATGTTGCTGGCCCTCTGGAAACTGTCCTCCATCCGGTAAGCCAGCCCTTGGACCGCGGCGATGATCAGAAAGGTCACGATCGCGCTGACCAGGCCGACCATCACGAGGATCGGGACGTTGATATCGTCGTAGGACGGCTTGGCCCGGCCGTCCTGCGCGGTTCCGTGCCCGGTGTCAGCGTGCGAATGTGTGTGTGCCATGGTTTTCGGTAGGGTGCGTGGAACGCACCAGTTCGGGTAGGGTGCGTGCAACGCACCAGTTCATCTCAGTGGTTGTGGTAATTCAGCGCATCCCCCAGCCGCGGGTCCTGTTTCGCGATTAGCGGCCGGTCGCCAGCCACCAGCGCGAACAGTGCGACGTAGATGCCGACCATTCCAATCGCGCAGGGAATGTCGATCAGCGGGCTGAAGTTGAACGCATGATTGGGGGTTGATTCGGGCATCACGATCCAGAAGTGGTCGACCCAGTGCATGACCAGCAGATAGATCGTGGCGAAAAACAGATAGGCTTTGCTGCGCCGGACTGTGCGGGCCATCATCCCGAGGAACGGAATCAGGAGGTGTCCGAAGAGCAGGATCACGCTCAGGATCTGCCAGCCGCGGGAGCCGGTCTCGGGGTCCTTGTTGATCCGGCAGGCGAACCAGAACGTCTCTTCGGGGATGTTCGCGTACCAGATCAGCATGAACTGGCTGAACGAGATGTAGCCCCAGAAGAAAATGAACGCGAACGCCAGTTTGGCGAGGTCGTGATAGTGCTCGGTGGTGATTTCGTCGGTGATCCGGCCGCTCCGCTGGAGCAGCAGGGCGGTCAGGATGATCGCCGAAACTCCGCTCAGGAAAGCGCCCGAGAAGATGTAAACCGGGAACATCGTGCTGAACCAGAGCGGGGCCAGCGACATTTCCAGGTCGAACGCCGCGAAGACCAGTGTCGCCGCAAAAACGATCATGATCCAGGTCGCGCTCCGTTGCATCTTGCGTGAAAGCTGTGGATCACCGGTCCGGTCCTGCTTCAGCGAGGTGCTGTAGAAGTACCAGGCCAGCAGGCTCCAGATCACAAAGCAGCCGATCATCCGGGCCGCGAAAAACCAGTTGACGAGGTAAACCGCTTTGAGTTGCTCCAGCTGACCGCCAGCTTCTCCGCTCCAGCCCGCCCGGTTCCACTCGTAAAGCATGTCGCTGCCCACCAGTACCGGCAGCAGGATTGGGAGGAAGAGCAGAAACATCGGGGCAAGGCACATCGCGAAGACTTCCGCGATCCGCCGGACCGTCACACTCCAGCCGGCCCGCGTCAGGTGCTGCACGATCACAAAAAACAGGCAGCCAAGCGACACCGTGAGCAGAGCGCAAAAACTGGTCAGCCAGGCGAAGCTGAATCGCTGCAGGTTCCCGGCGCTCATCAGGAAAGCCGTGCCGATCCCGGCCGCCCCCAGCAGGAGTCCTGCCGGGATCATGGCGACATAGGACTTGCTCAGCGAAATGATCGGCGAGGTGATCGCGGCAGGTCGGTGCTTGTGCATCTCAGTCGGTTCGCGTCAGGTTCGGCAGTGCGGTTGGGATCAAAACCGGCGGGGTCTGACCCCCTTCTTGCCGGTTTTGGGAGTGGTTCTTACTGGGCGGGTGGAACGGCGGGCGTCGCGGCAGCATCGGTCGCCGGTACCGCCGTGACAGGCGGCGTGATTCCGGTTTCCTGAAGGGCTTTCACGTAGAGCACGATTGCCCAGCGGTCATCGACGGGAATCTGCGCCCGATACGGTCCCATCGTGTTTCGGCCGTTGGTGATCGTGTCAAAAATCCGGCCCACGGGCTGCACAGTCACGGTCGGATCGTGGAGGCTCTTGGCGGCGGTCCAGGCAGCCTGTCCGGTGGCTGAAAGTGCGACGGCCCGCTGGTTGACCAGACCGTCACCGTTTCCGGCATAGCCGTGGCAGGCCGAGCAGTAGATTTCAAAGCGGGCTTTGCCGCGCTCGATGGTTTTGCGGCTGATCTCGATGTGGGGCGGGAAGGTCGTGACCCATTCGGGTTCGGGCGGCGCTGCCGGGTCCTGGGCCGCTCCGGCTGCCGGTGCCGCATCCTGGAGATGGAACTGGCCCGCGGACTGGCCGTGCCCGCCAGCGCCGGACGACACGATCGCGTCGGGCGGAGTGCCGCCGCCGCGCTGCTGTTCGAGGTCCTCTGCCATGTGGCCGATCGCAAAGGTGCCGGGAAGCGGTGGCCGCATCGAGCGACCGTCGCCAAACAGGCCGGTGTGGTCGGCCTTGCCATTGAAGACCGGCCCCAGTTGCTGGGCCTGGTACTTGTGCTGATAGTCCATGTCGGGCACGACGTGCAGTCGCGGGGCGCGATTCGTCCCGCCGCTGTTGCGATAAATCAGCACGGGTGGCACAAGCAGGAGGCAGCCGAGAATGATCCCGGCAAATTTGATGATCCTTGGAAACTCGTGGTCCGTCAGGTCTTCGTGGACTTCCTCGATCGCGGTCGCGCCCCACTCCTCGAGCTGCTGGCGGCTGCGCGACGAATCGAACTTGCTGTCTCCGGCCTCGAGCAGCAGGAAGAACCGGTCGTTGGTCGCGCGGCGAAAGCGGGGAACCCGGTGCAGCGGATTGGCGAGCCGGGGCAGCCGGTTGAGCAGCCACATGCCGAAAAACGAGGCGAACGCGCTCGAGAGCACGATCACCTCGAACGTCACCGGAATGTTGGCCGGCAGGCTGAACAGCGGTTTGCCGCTGATCTTGAACGCATAGCCAGGGAAGAGCGGCGACCAGTCGGCCTTGTTCGCGTAGTACTGCATGAACAGACCGAAGCCGCAGGCCCCCAGCCCGATGGCGAGCACAATAAACGGCAGGACAGTGCGGCGGATGCCAATCGCGTCGTCGATTGCCGGCAAGGGGAAGGGCGTGTAGGCGTCCATCTTGAGATAGCCTGCCTCGCGGGCCTTGTCCGCCGCCTCGATCAGCGGTTCGGGCTGGTCAAACTGGGCCAGCAGGCCGACCAGCCGCGCGCGGGGGCCTTGCGGAGCTTCGGGTTGTCGGTGGGTGTGCGCCATGGCTTCGGTATCGGTTGCGGTCCGGCAGGACGATGGATTCCGGTTCAGTGGTGAGCCGCGTGGCCCGCCTCGGTGTGTTCGTGGTCATGACCGGGGACGTGCCGCGGCACCACCGTCTTGATCTCGGCCATCGCGATCACAGGCAGGTAGCGGCAGAACAGCGTGAAGAGCGTGAAAAACAGCCCGAAGCTGCCCGCCAGCATCAGCAGGTCAATGTAGGTCGGATAGAAGTAAGCCCAGCTGCTGGGCACAAAGTCCCGCGCGAGGCTGGTCACAATGATCACGAACCGCTCAAACCACATCCCGATGTTGACAAAGATGCAGATGATGAACATGAACCACGGCGTGACCCGGCACCACTTGAACCAGAAGACCTGCGGAATCATCACGTTGCACGAAACCATGATCCAGTAGGCCCACCAGTAATGGCCGAAGGCGCGGTTGTAAAACGCAAACTGCTCGTTGCTGACCCCGCTGTACCAGGCGATGAAGAACTCGATCCCGTAGGCGCAGCCGACCATCAGGCCAGTCGCCATGATGATCTTGTTCATGTTCTCGAGATGCCGCAGCGTGATCAGGTTCTTCAGCCCGAACAGCTCGCGACAGGGGACCAGCAGCATCACGACCATCGCGAAGCCGGAGAAAATCGCCCCCGCCACAAAATAGGGCGGAAAAATCGTCGTGTGCCAGCCCGGAATCTGCGAGACCGCGAAGTCGAACGAGACGATCGTGTGCACGGAGAGCACCAGCGGAGTCGCCAGTGCCGCGAGGATCGTGTAGGCCGCCTCGTAGCGATGCCAGCCGCGGACCGATCCGGTCCAGCCCAGCGACAACAGCCCGTAGACAAACCGGCCCAGCTTCGTCTTCGCCCGGTCGCGGAACGTCGCGAGGTCGGGGACCATTCCCATGTACCAGAACAGGACTGAAACCGTGCCGTAGGTGCCGACCGCGAAAACGTCCCACAGCAGCGGGCTGCGGAAGTTCGGCCACATCGCCAGATGCTCGGTCGGAATCGGGAAGAGCCAGTAGAAGACCCAGACCCGGCCGATGTGGATGCCCGGAAACGTCGCCGCGCAGATGACGGCAAAGATCGTCATCGCTTCCGCCGCGCGGTTGATGCTCGTCCGCCAGTTCTGGCGGAAGAGAAACAGGATCGCCGAGATCAGCGTTCCGGCGTGGCCGATCCCGACCCAGAACACGAAGTTGACGATATCAAAGGCCCAGTAAACCGGGTTGTTGTTTCCCCAGATCCCGATCCCCTTCATGAGCAGGTGGAAAATGCAGACCCCAAAGATCGCGAGGAAGATCGACGAGATGGCCAGCGTGATGTACCACGCGCGGGGCGGCTTGGTCGCTTCCCAGAGGCTGGCCACATTGTCGGTCACCCCGCCGTAATCGAGATCGCCCAGCACCAGCGGCGCGCGACGGCCCGGGTTCTCGATCGTGTTGTCAATCTCGGGGCGGATGGCAATCGACATGTCGGATCTGCTGGTTCGTCCTGTGTCTTTTCGTCTGGCCCCGCGGCGAAAGCCCGGGGCCCCGGGCCGGATCACTGGCTGACGGAGGCTGTCCCCATCCCGGGGCGCGGGCCGCGGTCATCCCAGTCGACGAGCGCCGGGTGCGGGTTGCGAACCCGCGCGAGGTACTTGGTGCGAGGCCGGTTGTTGAGTTCCTCGAGCATCACATAGGACCGGGGACTGGCATGGGCATGGGCCACGTCGCTCTCCCGGTTGAGCAGATCGCCGAAACGGATCGCGCCGGCCGGACAGGCGTCCTGGCAGGCGGTTGTGATCTCGTTCGGGCCGATCTTGCGCTGCTCGTTCTTCGCGAGAATCTTTGTGTTCTGGATCCGCTGCACGCAGTAGGTGCATTTTTCCATCACGCCGCGGCTGCGGATCGTGACTTCGGGATTCATCATCAGGTTCTGCAGATTCCGGTCCTCGGCTGGCAGGCGATCCGCGCCGGGGTACTTGAGGAACGTCTCGGCGTCCGAGTAGTTGAGGTAGTTGTAGCGGCGAACCTTGTAGGGGCAGTTGTTGCCGCAATACCGCGTGCCAATGCAGCGGTTGTAAACCATGTCGTTCAGCCCTTCATCGGAATGCACGGTCGCGGCGACCGGGCAAACCGTTTCGCAGGGGGCGTTTTCGCAATGGTGGCAGGTCACGGGCTGGATCGCGATCTGCATGTCGCCTTCCGCCG
>JANOFL010000066.1:0-4706 GCA_031405895.1 Planctomycetota bacterium | reverse complement strand
GGTCGGGCCGCTCCCGAAACCCGTGGGGTTGGGGTTTCTTTTCCGCAAAGGGTTTTCCCTATGGCAACTGGGTGGACGAAAACGACTCCCGACCCCTTCCCGTTCTTCGAACCCGCTATCCCAGCAACGCCATCAGCTGATCCAGAACCGCCAGTTTCGCCGCCATCAGCTGTTGATTGCCGGCTGACGCATTGGGATCAAAAAACAGCTCCCAGGTCGTTGCGAAATCCTCGAAAGGGTTGGTCCGTCCGTAGGAATCGTGGAACGCGGCGTTCTGCAGATACCACCATTCGCCATCGAGCGACTGCTGGTGCGTTCCGCCGCCGGGGTTGGATTCCTGCCATCCACTGAGGGCGAGAAAACTGTTCCAGAGCTGGCCTGCGGCGGCGGATAAAGTCTGTAGCTCCAGTTCGCCATCCCAGTTATGCCCGATCTCGTGGGCGCAGACCGAGGCGAACTGGTCGTTCATCCAGGCATCCGACTCGTCCCATTCAGCGATCCGGATCTCGCGGAGGTAGGTCCAGGTCGTCTGCCACTGTCCGTTGATCCACTGTGAACTGCTGCTGGACTGGAGCCAGTTGATGCCGGCAGCGCCGTTCAGGTCGGCGTATTTGAAGAACTGCAATGGCGTGGTGGTCAGCGTGTCGCGCAGGAGGCGGGTCGAGTTCGTGGCGCCGACCAGTCGCTCGAAGCCGTCGTCCATGACTTCGATTTCTTCCGCCGTCCAGCTGTCGGTCCGGTTGCGAAACTGGACTTCGGCGTCTTCGGCTGCCACGTCAACGGCTGTGTCTCCAGCTTCGGTCAGCAACCGGTCGCGGCCTTCGTCGCCATAGAGCGTATCGGCCGTGGACGACTCGCCGCCAAACAGGGAATCGTTGCCGGCTCCCCCGCGCAGCACATCGACGCCGGCTCCGCCCCGAAGCTCGTCATTGCCGAAGTCGCCGTACAGCGAATCAGATCCGGCGTCACCGTTGAGCGAATCAAACCCGTTTCCGCCGGAGAGCACATCGTGACCAGCTCCACCCTCGAGCTGGTCGTTGTCATCCTGGCCGTATAGCCCATCGTTGTCGTCGCCACCCAGCAACGTGTCGGCTCCCAACCAGGCCCAGAGCAGGTCGGCACCGCTGCCGCCTTCCAGCCGGTCGTCGCCGTCGTCGCCCATCAGCCAGTCGTCGCCGGCGTCGCCGAAAACCTGGTCGTTGCCATTGTTGCCGCGAACCCGGTCGTTGCCGTCTCCGCCATAGACCAGATCGTTTCCGGCTTGGCCATAAGCGCTGTCCAGTCCAGTACCGCCCCAAAGCCGGTCGTCGCCGCTGAAGCCATAAAGCCAGTCATCTCCGGCCTCGCCATACAGCCAGTCGTGATCCCAGCCCGAATAGAGCGAGTCGTTGCCGTCGCCGCCGGACAGGACATCGTTGCCATTGCCCCCGTCCAGCGTATCATTCGCGGCACCTCCCTGAAGCGTGTCGGCCCCGTCGCCCCCCGAGAGCGTGTCGTTGCCGTCATTGCCGGTCAGCTGGTCAACGCCGGTTCCGCCATAGAGCAGATCGCCGCCGCTTCCCCCGGCCAGTACGTCATCGCCGCCATGGCCCCACGCCTGGCTTGCGACCGAAGTGCTGTTCGTGAACGAGTCGTTGCCGCTGCCGCCGATGAAGTCGATGCGGCTGACCAGCGACTGGGCCTGTTGCCAGGCACTCGCTCCCCCCGCAGTGAGCCGAACCATTCCGCCAGCGACCACTTCCAACAGCGCCCAGTCATTCCCGCTGTCGCCCTGGACAGTCACGACCTGCGTGCCTGCGTCATAGCCGATCGTCGCTGCCAGCAGGGCGCGCGATTCGAGCAGGAGATAGGAAAAGGCCAACGAATCGCGAGCGCGGCTGGCCCTATAACCTGGAACTTCGCGACGTGGTTGATCCGGCATGGAAACTCTGCGCCACAAGGAACTCGCCCGGCACCCTTGGCCGGCCCACTGAAAACCTGGTATGAAAACACCCCGCAGGAGGCTGGAAAAGCCGGCGAGTGTCCGCGAATCGCGACCAGCGGAGCGAAAGAGATTCAGGCCGACGGCGCGGATGGTAATGCCTCGACCGCTTTTGCCAGTTGCCCGACCGGCTTTTTCAATTCAACGCCTCCCTTCCGGCGCCCTCCCCACGTCGCGGCCCCAACAGCTCCCTTCCGGCGCCCTCCCCTCGGTGGGGAGGGCTGGGGAGGGGGGATTCTTCAAGACCCAAACCCGCAAATAACCAACGGCATACCGCCCGCCCATCCTGGCCGATGCCCGACCCGAACTGTAACAAAATCAGCGACAGGCAGCCGCGCGACCAGTTATCAAAAGAAGAAGCCGCCACGTAAAATCACGGCGAGAAGACGGGCAAAAAGTTGAGCGGCATCTGGAGGACGATGCAGGCCATGGCGGCGCCGTACTCGGGGCCGGCTTCGCTTTCGCGGCTCCAGCCGCCATCGGAGTCCTGGCGCAAAACCAGTTCGTCGCGAATCGTGGGGTACCACTTGTTCCAGTGCTCGCCCCCGGCGTGCCACATTGCCTGGGTCGCGTAGTAGATCGAGTAGAAGTAATGCCCGCCCTGCCGGCCGCCCGCGGCGAGCGATTCGAGGGCCTTTTCAACCGCCGGGCCTTCGTAGATGCCGGCGCTATAGAGCGACGTGACGCCGGCCGCTGTCATCGCAAAGGTCGTGTGCCCGCCCTGCATCGTGTAGCGGAAACTGCCGTCGCGATTCTGGCTCTTCTGAACGTACTCGATGCACTTCTGGCGAATCTCGTCAGGCACGTCGATTCCCGCGTCACGGGCACCGCGAAGACCCATGATCTGGCAGACCGTGATCGAGAGGTCGGCGTCGGTCGGGGCCGGCTGGTAGCGCCAGCCGCCTTGCGAGTTCTGCGTGCGGCAAGTCAGCCGGACAGCCCGGCGCAGCTTCTCGCCGATCTCGGGCTTGAGCGTCATCCCGTAAGCCTGCGACAGGAAGAGCATCGAGAAGCCGTGGCCGTACATGTTCTCATGCACAGCGTTGTCGGTCCGGTTGATGTAGCCCGCCTGATCGACGTGCGACAGGACGAACTCGATTGCCGCGTCGATCGGCTTGCCGTATTTTCCCTGGCCGGGCGTGCAGCCGCTGCACATCAGCGCAAGCCCGCCGAGCGAGGCAGTCGCGACGCCACAGGCATAGCCGCTGTTCCCGAACGCTCCGCGATTGCGTCCGCTGCGAATTTGACGGCTGGCGAGATAATCCAGTCCCCGCTCGATCGCCTTTTTCGCGTCCGGCGTGATCAACTCGGCGGGCGATTTCTCGTTGGGCGAAGCCTTGCGATCGGGAGTCTGGCCGAGGCGGGCCAATGCCAGCGACGGGCCAGCAGCCAGCGCAAGCCCGGCCGATGTGCAGGTCCATCCAAACTGGCGGCGGTTCATCATGACGTCCACACCGGAAGTTCGGTCCCAAACCACGATCCGTGTCCCTTATATGATGAGCGGGCGCAGGGGGCGCACGCAACCGCAGCGACCGTCGACAGTCGCATCATTCCCCATTTTCCCCAACCCTTGGCGAAGGCCAAGGCCAGTATTAAGTTGACCTCGGATGGCTTGGGGCGGTTTTTCAACGTCCTGCCGTCGGTTGGGGCCGGTTTCGGGTGGATTCTGTGGTCGGAACAGGGAGCAGTCTGGTGAGCACAACAACGTCCGCGGACAGAACGACGGTTGGCCAGCTGGCGATCGATACTATCCGCACGCTGTCGATGGACGCCGTTCAGGCCGCCAATAGCGGTCATCCGGGCACACCGATGGCCTTGGCTCCAGTCGCCTGGACACTTTGGACCCGCTGGCTGCGGTTTGACCCGGTGCATCCACATTGGCCGAACCGGGACCGGTTCGTGCTCTCCTGCGGGCACGCCTCGATGCTGCTCTACAGCCTGCTGCATCTGGCGGGCGTGCGGCGTGTGGACGGCGGCCCGGAACCAGCCGTCAGCCTCGACGACATCCGCGGCTTCAGGCAGCTGCACAGCCCCTGTGCCGGGCATCCTGAGTTTGGGGAAGTCACGGGTGCGGAGACGACGACCGGGCCGCTGGGACAAGGCATCGCCAATTCGGTCGGAATGGCGATCGCGTCGCGCTGGCTGGCCGCAAGGTACAACCAGCCCGGCAGTGAGCTGTTTTCCTGGCGGGTTTTTGCCTTGTGTAGCGACGGCGACCTGATGGAAGGGATCAGCAGCGAAGCTGCATCGCTGGCCGGGCACCTCGGGCTGTCCAATCTCTGCTGGATCTACGACGACAACCGGATCACGATCGAAGGTCACACCGATCTGGCTTTTTCCGAGAATGTGCAACGTCGGTTCACGGCCATGGGCTGGAGCACGGCGCTGGTCGAAGACGCCAATGATACCGCGGCGCTCGACGAAGCACTGGCGTCCTTTGAAGCGGGTGGCGAGCGCCCGCTGCTGATCGTGGTTCGCAGCGTCATCGGCTACGGTGCGCCCAGCAAAAGCAACACAGCGGCGGCCCATGGCTCGCCACTGGGTCCCGACGAAGTCCGCGGCTGGAGTGTCTGCGGCAGCTCGCCGACTTCGTCGAGGAACAGGGTCCCGCCGTGCGCAACCTCGAACAAGCCCGGCTTGTTGCTGACGGCGCCGGTGAAGGAGCCCTTCACGTGCCCGAACAGCTCGGACTCGAGCAAGTTCTCGGGGATCGCACCGCAGTTCA
>JANOFL010000402.1:0-26902 GCA_031405895.1 Planctomycetota bacterium | reverse complement strand
CGTCCTGTAGTTTGCGCTTCACTCGAATTCCATCCTTGGGGTGCGTGTCATTGGACTGGTTACAACCCAATAGACCCCGCAATTCACGGATGGTTTCGAGCTTTTTCAATTCAACAAGGATTGGCCCACGCTTGGTTCAGGCCTAGACGAGCTTCACGGAATAGTAACCGTTCCATATCACATCAACCCCTATGCGTGGGAAAAGCGGGCATTCTTTTACGAACGTCAGTTTCAACGTGCGAGCGGTGGCGCTGTGGAATTTGGAAACATCGACGCGATGCTGCAGTTCATTTACAGAAACTACTGAGGTGCAGAATGTCTAACGGCATCAGTGATCTTCTTCTGTTTTTCAATAGCCGCAATGTCCCGGCCTCCTTGTCGAACGCTGTTGAAGAGTTGGGGGCGACGAACGTGCGGAGTATTGCGATTGAACTTTTCAGCTGGCTGAAGCGTCAACAGCGATTCGACCACGAAAAGCCGTTGGAGCTAAAGGCTCAATACACATCGAGTCAAGAGCTGCCTCGATTTTTTGAATTGTTCGCGCCGATGAATCAGCTGTTCACGATTCAAGGAGGCACCTTGACATTCCGTGACGAAATTGCGCTGGACGACCGCGCGAAGCTTAGAAAGACAATTGCAAGCGAGTACCAGCCGGTCTTAAGGACGTAGACAATCGTGTCAGTGTTCAAACAAATCTGACCCACTACTGATCGTTGAGAATTGACCCACCTGTGGGGGTTAAGGGAAAATTCGGGCCCGCAGCACAAGCAAGGGACGATGACCGGATCAGGTCCATGGAGCCATTCACATGTCAGCCAGCCAATCCCAGCCCGTCTTCAGCCCAAGACCGTCGCGAATCGGGAAGTTGATCCATCGTGATATCGCGCGATTGCGGACCGTGTGGTCACCGGTCCTGATCGCACTGATTCTGGGAGGCATTGCCGGTTGCAAACCGCCGGCTCCGTCGGCCGGCAAGGCGGAACAACCAGCGACCAGCCCGGACACCACCGGCCCGGCCAGCGGCATCACCGCCGCCAGCACTCCGACCGAAGTCGCCGAAGCCGTGCTGGCGGCCATGAAAGGCGACAGCATGAAAGCCATCGAGCAGCTGGTCGCCAGAAAGAAGGTCGAGGCCGATGTCCAGGCGATTACGGGCGGGCGATCCCAGTTCGCCGGGATGGCCAACAACGCCGTCCGTCTGGCCGCCGTCTCGGTCGCCAGCGAACTCAACAGCCTTGACTCCGACTCGCGCCGCGTCTCGGCCGAATCGATCACCGGCGACCGCGCCACCTGCACGATCAGCGGAACGAAAAACGGCCAACCAGCGGAAGCAACGCTCAACCTGGTCCGCGAAGACGGCACCTGGAAACTGGTCCCGTCCCATCGCTGATTCTCAACCCGTTCGGTTGCGGATCCTGTCCTCTTCATCCGCGGGAGCCGTATTCACGACAGCGCCCGCGACCTTCTCCGCCGCCCCATCCAGGGGTCTTTTTTCCGTTCCTTACAACAACCCCGTCTCTTTCCGGATTAGCGAGGATTAGCGTTCCAAAGTTACTTCCGACTGGTTGGAACACTAATGACCGCTAATCCACGCTAATGGGCATCGGGGGTCGTTCTTGTTGTCGGGTTGTCCCCCTTCCGCTTTCAGGCATCCATTCATGGCCTTGTCGGCCGTTCGGTTCGCTAGAATCCCGGACAGCATGTGTTTCAGCCAGAACAGCTACGATAACCTCGACCAAGCCGGCTGCGGAGGCATACAGCACCGTCGCCCCGCGGTTGCCCGGGATGCGTTCATTGTCCTTGTCGTTGCGATTGGGTGGTTCGGTTCGAGTGGCTGCGAGGGCAATCCGGCTGTGGTCGCATTGGAAGGCCTCGCTTTTCCTGTCGTGCGGATCACCGGCACGGCGGTCGGGGGTGAACTGGCGAGCTGCGCCGTTGTGATCACAAACCGGGAAGATCTGGGCCTGATGCGGGTTGAGCTTTTCTCGCCGCTGACCGACACGACCCGTTCCGACCCACCCTTCGTGATCGATTCAACGGGACGGGTCTCCGAAATGCGGGACCTCAAGGGGCAGCACGGCGGGTTCTGGATGATGATGAACCCGACCGGCCAGATGCCGATCACGTTCTCGCTGGTCGAACGGAAGGCCACCGGAATCGAAGCCTCGAAAGAACTGCTCGCCGGTTGCCGCTACCTCGGTCACGATCTGGACCAGGAACGCACCACCGCGCGACATGCCCGAATCGCCGCAGCAACGACAATGGCGGAGATCGTCGCGATTGTGGAAGAGGTTCCGGCCGAGCCTTCCGGGTAAGCGGGAAGCCGCATCGCGCCCGTACACTGTTGCAGACAGGCGAATCCCGGAAGCTTTTGCCATAGATATGTCACCTAAAGGTGACATATTGCGAGGCTGGCACGACTGCGGGGCGGAATTGAAGGGTTTTCCGCGGGGACTGGATGGGCCGCTCGCTGCATGAATTGGTTTGGTTCCTTCCACGGTTTCCGGCCGGTTGCCCTGAACGTTTAGGCGGATCTGTTGCGCGGACACCCTCTCCCCCCGCCCTCTCCACACCGCTCAAAGCTGCGGCGGGAGAGGGAACCGGAAGGGAACTGGTGGTGCTGTTCACCCTGCTCGTGGCGGAGACCAACGCCCACCCGTTTAGATCATCACATCGATCCCGACTTCCCAGTCCTGGGGCTGGTCGCGGTTCTGCTGGGCGAAGCCGACCCAGTAGTACTCGGGCTTGAACTTGTCGGCCCCCGCACCGCCGGCGAGCCAGTCGGCGAGGTCGTCGTCGCCGCCGTCGAGTTCGTCGACACCGCTTCCGCCGAGCAGAACGTCCTGGCCCTCTTCACCGAAGAGCCGGTCAAGGCCGTCGTTGCCTTCGATCCAGTCCTCGCCTTCGCCGCCAAAGACCGTGTCCTTGTTCTCGTCTCCATAGAGGCGGTCGTTCCCCTTGCCGCCATAAATGATGTCGTGTCCGACTCCGCCGTGGATGTCGTCGACGCCGTCGTCGCCATACAGGAAGTCATTGCCGAAGCCACCGAAGATATCGTCGGCTCCAGTCCCGCCCCGGATGAAGTCGGTCTGATCACCGCCGTTCAGCAGGTCGTTGCCGCTGTCGCCATAGAGACCGTCAAGGCCCGCTTCGCCATAGAGCCTGTCGTTGCCCTCGGCACCCCGCAGATCGTCATCCTCGGTGCCGCCGTAGAGCTGGTCATTGCCCTCCTGGCCGTAGAGCTTGTCGTTGCCGGCGAAGCCATAGAGCAGGTCGTCGTCCGCCCCGCCCCAGGCCGTATCGGCACCTTCCTGGCCATAAAGCTTGTCATCGCCGCCTTCGCCATGCAGGAGATCGTCGCCGCCGTTGCCGCTCAGCGAATCGTCGCCGCTGCCGCCGTAAATGGTGTCTGCGCCCAAGCCGCCCCAGAACTGGTCGTCTCCGCCGCCGCTAACCAGCAAGTCGTCCTGACCACCGCCAGAGATCTGGTCAATGCTGTCGAAGGCGGTCTCCGAGGAGAAATCGCCATAGACGGTGTCCTTTCCAGGGCCCGCGTGGATCACATCCTGGCCGTTGGCTCCATAAATGATGTCGTTTCCAGCCGAGCCGTAAAGCCAGTCGTTCCCGCCACCCGCCTGGGCAACCGGGATCACGACGCCGGGGTCAACGAAGTCACCCAGCAACCAGTTCACTTCGCCGGTGGCCGCTGCGTTGGCATCGATCTGTGCACTGCTTCCGTAGATCTTGTCATTTCCGCCGCCACCCGCGATCCGGTCGTTACCCGCGTCGCCATACAGGAAGTCGTTGCCCGCCTCGCCGTAGATCACATCGGTTCCGCCGCGGCCATTGATCGTGTCGGCACCGCTGCCCCCCGCCAGATAGTCGTGGCCTTCGCTGCCCTTGATCGTGTCGTCGCCAGCATCGCCCCAGACCATGATCGGATAGTCCCAATCAGCGGTCTTGTTCACTTCGATGGTGTCGTGTCCGCCACCGCCACTGACTTTGACGCTGTAGAACGGGTGGTCACCCCAGTTAAACGTGCCGATTTGCAGGGGGCCGGAGAAGATTTTGATCTGTCGGGTCGGGTTGCTGCTGCCATAGTGCGCGATGCACTCGACTTTGATCTGGTCTGCCGCCCCGTCTCCATTCACGATCATGATTTCGGCGTCGTTGACGAAAGCGCTGACGGCCAGCAGCTGACGCGGTTCAAACCGCTGGTAATCTGCCGTTTCCGCACGGCGGGATGATGATCGGGTCCTGATTGCTGTACGTTTGCGGGATGACACGGGAAGATGCTCCGGGGATGGTTCGGCGGCGATGTCTGGAACTCCGGTCGCAGCCTGGCCGGATGCTGAGCCTGCCAACACGGCGGGCTCCTGGCTATCACCCCAGAGCCGGATTGCCGTCCCAAGCGGACGCGCTGGGTCGAAACAATCAGGTTTTTTGGCCGTTTTCCGGGCGGCGCTTCAGTAGCGGAACGGCGTAAGCCGTCCGGCTGCGGAGGAGTTGGCGTGGTTAAGGCGGGAAACGCGCACGGCGGGGAACTTGCGAACGGTGGCCATTGGGGCGCGATGGTCCTTTGTAGGATTGCGAACGCTTGGCGCGCGGGCCGGAGGGCTAACGCCCTTCCGCTACAAATGAATGCTCACGACACTAAAGGGGCCGCGCATATCCACAGCGATCCAGAAAAGTCCAGCCGGGCACGCCATGCACTTCGTGGTTTCGTCACCCCGGTCGGGTTCCACCTGGCTGGCCACTGCTCTGAATTCACATCCGGACATTTTCGCCACGGAAAACCGGCTGTTCGGGAACTTCTGCGAGGTCTGGCCCAACAATGCCGGCCAGCGATCGGTGCGGATCACGGGCGACGCCTTTGCCGAAGCCATGTCCGCCAACTACTTCCACGCGGGACTGGGCTGGTCGCGCAAGCAGTTCATCGACCGCTTTCTCCGCGACTACTGCGAATTCGTCGAGTCGTTTGCGATCCGCCATTCGCGCAAGTCCGTGATCGTGGACAAAGTGACTCCCTATCTCGGATCGTCCGGACAGGTCATTCAGCAGATCAGGACCTGTTTTCCCGAGGCCCGGATGATCCAGCTGATCCGTGACGGCCGGGACGTGGCGGTCAGCGGTGCGTTTGACTGGCTGCAACGGGAACCGGCTACCAGTCCCCGCCGGGCCCATTTTGTTGAGCGGGTCGCCGGTTCGCGGCTGACCCGTTTTTTTGACGACGACCTGTTGGCAACCTGGTGCCGGTACTGGGTTGAACCGTCAGAGGCGCTGCGGCTGGCTCCGCCCGACCTGACGATCCGTTACGAGTCAATGGTCCACGACCAGGCGGCTGAACTGGTCCGGCTGTTTGAGCTGCTGGAGGTTAACGCGGATCGCGCACTCGCTGAACGCTGTGCCGAAGCGGCGTCGTTTCGGGCCGTCACTGGGCGGAGTCCGGGAGAAGAGCAGGCCCTCGCCAAGGCCCGCAAGGGAATTGCTGGCGACTGGAGAAACCATTTCACCCGTTCCGACGGCCAGCAGTTCTGCGAGCTCGCCGGTCCCCACCTCATCCGGCTGGGATACGAAACCAGCCACGACTGGATTTCCAGCCTGCCCGAATCGCTGGATCTGACTATCGCCTGAGGGCGGCCAGTGCTTAGTCAAGGCTCGAAAGCAGGGTGGACGCAATCAAAGCCTGAAGCGCAAGCGAAGCAAAACGCGGCACAACCTTCGCTTGCGCGTCAGGCTTCAGTTCGGGCAACCCCTATTTCAAGCGTTGACAAAGCTCTGGTACATCGTTGACGTTGGTTTTTATGGTGGCCTGAATCAGCCGCAACGCGACAGCGTCCGGTTTCGGCGAAGAAACCGGGGCTAGCGCCCATCGGCTCACCCATTCCGTAGCCTGTCACGTCCCCCTAGTCGTCATCGTCCTCGACCAGCGTGATGGCCCAGGCGGGATAAGTCGCGGTTGAACCGCGGCGGGCGCGCCAGAGGATCCGGTTGAGCGTGTCTTCTGGAGCGGCGTCGATCTGGCGGAAGTTGAGCGTGGCCGATACTTCAGCGTCGCGCCGCAGGTCCGGATCACTGATCGAAGTCGGCGACGGGTTGAGTTCATCCAGGGAAACGTTCGCCGGCAAAGCGTCAAATGGCGCAAAGTCCGGCGTGTCGGCAAAGCAGTCGAACATCGGTGTTGCCGAAGCATCGAACTGGTTCATGGGCGGCAGGCCAAGGATCTGCTCCATCGTCCGCAACAGGCTGGTCGTGTTGTAAAGCGTGCTGACCGTCGCGCCACGCTTGACCCACGGGCTGATGCACCATGCCGTTGTGCGGTACCCGCTGACATGGTCCCAGCCGTTTTGCGGATCGTCTTCGATTGCGAAGATCGCCATCTCCTTCCAGAACGGCGAATGCGACAGGCCTTCCACAATCCGGGCAAAAGCCAGGTCGTTGTCGGCTATGCAGGAAGCGGGCGTCGGGCAGCCGGCACTGGTCCCGCTGGTGTGGTCGTTGGGCAAACAGATGATGACCAGCTGCGGAAACTCGCCGCGCTGCCCGTATTCCTTCAGCTCGCGGAGGATGAAGTCGGCCCGGTACTGGTCGGGGACCGACATCTCCCAGCCGACATAGGCCGTCGGCGAGAATGGCCGGATCGACTCGACCGCCGGTTCGCTTTCAAAGATCACGTCATCGCTTTCGCCGCGCCAGGCGCGGTAGCAGTCCATGTAGCCGGGCGAGCCTTTCCGTTCCGAATCGCGCCAGCGGACTTTTGGCATCATGAACTCGCCGTAGTTGCGGATCGTGATGCCGTGTTTGACGGCGTTGTCCCAGATGAAGCCCGCCGGCGAGTAGGCGAGCGCGTCCTGTTCGTCTTCACCCATGCCGTCGGGATAGCTGCGCGGGAAACCGGCAAAGCTCTTCTCCAGATAGTCCGTCGTCATCGCCGTGGTGCTCCACTGGTGCCCGTCAGCGCTGAGGATGCCGCAGCAGTAAGTGTTGTCGAGCAGCACGAACTCATCGACGAGCTTGTGCGAGTTGGGCGTCACATCGCGGCCAAAGATGCACAGGTCGGCCTGTCCATTGCCGCGTTCCAGGGCTCCGAAAACCTGGTCATAGGTCCGGTTCTCCTTAATGATGTAGACGACGTGGCGAATCGTGGAAGGCTCGCCCATCCGCTCCGGGACCGGGCGCGGCGGCTGGTCGGGACGGGGGGAAAGAAACGTCGCCTCCATCCGTGGCAGCGCCATGTTCCGCAGAGCGGTCGCGGTCAGCTCGGCGAGGCGGGCTTCGTCCGGCAGGTCGACCAGCGAAACACTGCCGTTGTAATGATGGCTGTTGAAGCCCTGCGTGCCGTTCGACTGCCGTTTCGGATCGCGCGGCAGACCCTTGATGTTGGCGACGTGCAGGCGGCTGCGCGTTGCGTCAAACACCACGGCTCCCGGATACCAGCCGACCGGGATCAGCCCAAGCAGCTTCGATTCACCCCGGTCTTGCAGGTCGCAGTCGATCACCGCAATCGCGTTTTGAGAGCCGTTTGCCGCATAGAGCCGCTTGCCGTCGGGGCTGAACGCCAGCGCGTTGGGTGCCGCACCGAGCAGGTCCGCCGGCTGCAACCGGGTCCAGATCGTGTCGACCACGGCGCGGGTCGTCAGATCGATCACGCTCAGGTTGTCGGACCCGGCATTGGCACAGACGAGATGCTTGCCCCCGGGAGCGATGGCGAGCGCGCTGGCGTGCAGGCCGGTCAACGTTTCACCGAGGACTTGGCCAGCGTCGAGGTCGACGAACGAAACCGAGCCTTCGCTGGCGATGTGCCGGACCGGATCGACACGGACTTCGGTTCCCCGTCCGGCCGGGCCGGTCAGATCGCCAGCGCCCGGCCGTCGCCCACCCCAGTTGCTGACCGCGGCGATGTTACCGGCGAGGACCACGTCGTAGGGCGCGACGCCGACATCAAACACCCGCAAGACCCTGCCGCTGGCGATTTCCAGTTCGAGCAGCCGGTTGGAGAGGTTGCCACAGACATAGAGTTTCGATCCGTCCGGGCTGACGGCAAGGCCGCTGGGGATTTCCTGCTTGCGACGGGGAACGTCGGCAGCTGGCAACGCGATCGTATGTGACGGGGCGACCCGGCCGTCGTCGCCCACGCGAAAGACTTTGATCGACCCGTTAACGTTGCTCATGAAGATCGCCCGGCCATCCGGTGCGAAGACGAGACCGGTGTAGCTGACCTGGCCCTTCTTGTCGGGGTTGAGGATGTTCTCCGATGCGACTTCGGGTAGCGGAACCTGCTGGTCGTCGGCGGGCAGTTCGACCCGTTGCAGGACTTCCCCGGTGCCGGGATCGAGCACGACGAGCTGACTGGTCTTGCCGCTCACAATCAGCAGCCGTCCATCCGGTGAAAGAGCCAATGCCTGCGGTCTCATTCCCGGCATTTCAACCTGGATTCCGGTCGGCGAAAGCAGCTGGTTGACCGGCGTAATGGTCACCTCGTCGCGGTCGCGGCCGACGACCAGAAGTTCGCCACCTGGTTGGTCCTGGCGTGCTCCATTTGTGGCCTGCAGCGTCAGGGAGGTCGCAAGAAGTATCGCGCACGCGAAAACTGTTCGGTCAGGCATGGCTCGGCCCCAGGTCGTGACTGCCGTGAAAGCCCCCACGCTACCCGCAAGGGCGACCCGTCACAACGCACCAGGGCCTGTAAAGAATTGAGGAAGCACTCGTTCCGCAGCTCCTGCCCCGCCCGGCTCCAGCAACTGCTCGACAATTCGAACGGGCAGCCGTTCTTCTGTAGCGGAAGGGCGCTGGCCCAATGGCAGTTGCTTTGGTGGTAGCACGCACATTTCATTTGCCGCCCGCTACAGAGCAAGCGATCCTGCGATCCTGCACTTCTGCGGACCTGCGGACCTGCGGACCTGCGGACGGCACATGGAATGTGCCTGCTACTCTTGAACCTTGATCCGCCTTCAGCCCGGTCCGCCGCTACGATCCTTCGTCCTGAAATCGCTCGTGGCGCGGTCGAGCGCTTCGCCAGCCGGACAATTGAGGTCCGGCTCGACCCCCGTGCCTTCCCAGTTTGTCTGGCTGACCGGATTGCGGGCCCGCATGAACGGGACGCGAAGGACGACGCGCTCGTTGAGCCGCTCGCCGCGCACGGGATGAGCGCCGCCGCCCGTTGTCTCGCCGACCAGCGTCGCACGCTTGAGGTTTTTCAGGTTGTACGAAAACTCCTCGGCGCCGGAAAAGGTGTAGCTGCTGGTCAAGACATAGACCGGTACGTCAGGCCGCAGCGCCCCGCCCGGCACCGCATCGAGCGTCCAGAATTCCTCGACCACCTCCCCCTCGCGGTCAACCATGTCGTTGAGGTGGGTCCGCGATGGAAACAGGTAGCTTGAGAGATACCGGATCATGTCCGGGCTTCCGCCCCCATTGTGCCGCAGGTCAAAGACCAGCGCGTCGCAGTCGCGGAGGAAGTTAATCGCGGCAGAAGCCCGGGCTTCTGCCCCGGGTGCCTCGACAAATCCGTCCAGCCGGATGTAGCCGATGTTGCCGTCCAGCACTTCGACCTTGCGGAATCCATAGTTGTCCTCGGCCGGATTCCCGTGGCCGTGGCCGGCTGCCGGGTCTTCCGGCGGCATCACCATCATTCCCAGGTGGCGGTCCTTGCTGACGGAACGGAAATCCGCCGTCAACCGCGTGGCCAGCGCCGCTTCATCGGCCAGCCGGTCGTAGACTCCCTGGGCCAGGTTTTCGCGGGCCAGCTTTGCCATCTGCGCGGCAATTTCCGGATAGACGTAACTCTCTTCCAGCGTTCGGCAAGCCCCTTCAACCAGCTCGCGGCGCGACTCCGCATCGATCTTCGCCGGCGGGGCGTGCAGCGCGGCAGGCATGATCCGGATCGCATCCAGCTTGCCCGGCTCTTCCGCACTCCAGTCAAACATGAAAACCAGTTCGCCCGGCGCGGCGGCGACACGCAGCTCGAGTGTGGACGCGCTCTGCGAGACCACCTCCAGGATCCGGACCGATTGCCACTCCTCCTTTAGCGTCTGAAAGCGACTGGCCCGCTCTGCCATGCTCATCGCACCGCGCCGTGCGGTCGAACCATGCGCCGCCTCAAACGCTTCCACCGCGGCGGCCGTGCCCTCGTCGATGGCCGCGAAAAAGTCATGGGCGACCTGGAGCGCGGGGCTGTCGGGAAGACTGGTCCCGGCAGTTTGGGTCGGGGACGCGTCGGGCTCCTGGGCCGTCAGCCCAGCGTTAACCAGCACAAGACCAAGACAGGAAACCAGCACAGCGCGCATTGCATCGCGGGCGAACCTGGCCATCGTTGCCTCACTTCAAGCTTGACCTGGACCCCCGGAATGCCATTGGTGCGATTAGTACCAAGTGACGTACGAATCGTACGAACTGGCCAGGTGTCTGTCAACCACACGGGACGGAAAGACTCCTTCGTTAGCGGCCTCGGCGCGACAGCTCAAACACCCAACACCAGCCCGCCTCACCAGCAAGGTCGTTCGCCTTCCGTTGCTGACTCCATCTGTAGCGGAAGGGCGTCAGGCCTCCGGCACGCACGCCGGATACTTCTCCAGCCCCAGCCGGGATTTCGCGCCCTAAACCCCCGTTGGGGAGTCGACCGGCACGATAAAATATCTTTCGCCCCAGCGACGCCCCAACCTCCGCAGCCGGACGGCTCACGCCGTTCCGCTACAAACCCGGCCGCCGCCGTTCGCCAACGCCATGCGACAGTCTCAGGTTTTCTTCCCGGGACCCCGGTCAGCCAGCAGTTCTTCGATCCGTTTGATCCAGCTGCGTCGCGCGGCGATGTCCGCCCGGCCAGCCAGCGTCAGCAGTCCGGCGACCGGCCCAGGCTGGCCAGCATGCCAGGCCTCGACCTCGGTCTCGAGGTCATCCAGCGCAGCCAGCGCCGCCTTGACCCAGGCGCGGCGTTCCTTCGGCGAGAGGACCATCAGCATCGCGGCGCGCGAACGAAGCGGGTCGCAGGACACTGTCTGGGCGACACCGGGCAACGGCGGCCCAATCCAGCGCCGCAAGGCTTCGACCCCCTTCGGAGTGGCGATGTACCGGTCGCCGCGGGTCCCGGCAGCGCCGACAGATTTCAGCAATCCCAGCCGCACCAGCTTGCGCACCAGCGGATAGACGGCCCCGGCGCTGCCGCTCCACTGCGTCGATGGCGACTGCGCCAGCCGCTGGCGGATCTGATAGGCCGTGCAGGGCCCCTTGTCATGGGCGATCCCCACCACAAAGCCTTCCAGTTCGGAAAGACTGTCGTCCGTGGTGCCGGCCTGCGGCTTCGTCCGGCTGCGATGACGGTGGCTCATCCGATTTATAGTACGATTCGCACTAACCAGCGACAAGCCGGCACCAGCAGCTGGGCGGCCGGTCGTGCAGGCCAGCCGGCAGCCGGCCGGAAAATAACCGTAGAATCGCGGGTGCTGGCCCGAACCAGTTCCTGAACTGGACATGCGGGCGGCGACTCACATCCGCGGAGGGAGCCGTTCCGGCCGATGTACCCGGTTGAAACCACCGAACTGCGCAAGTCCTACGGGCCGCGGGAAGTGCTCCACGGTATCGGGCTGCGTGTCGCCCGCGGCCGGCTGACCGGATTTCTCGGCCCCAACGGTGCCGGCAAGTCAACGACCATCCGGATCCTGCTGGGATTGCTCGGCGCTTCCTCCGGCAAGGCGCTGTTGTTCGGACAGCCCGCGCTGTCGCTCGGCCACCGGTTGCGCGCCGAAGTGGGCTATCTGGCGGGCGAGGTCCGCTTCTATCCTGGGCTGACCGGCCGGCGGACGCTTGAGTTCCTTGCCGCGGCACGACGGCGCGAGTGCCGGCGCGAAATGCTCCGGCTGGCCGAGGCCCTGGATCTGGATCTTGCGCGACCGGTCCGCAAATGCTCGACCGGCATGAAACAGAAACTGGGTCTGATCCAGGCACTGATGCACGGACCGGCGCTGCTGGTGCTCGACGAACCCACCAGTGGCCTCGACCCGCTCGTCCGTCAGGTTCTGTTCGCGGAGTTGCGGCGGGTGGTGGCAGAAGGCCGGACCGTTCTTTTCTCCAGCCATACCCTGAATGAAGTCGAAGAGCTGTGCGACGACGTGATCATCCTTCGCGATGGACTCGTGATCGAACAGGAACGGATTGAAGTCCTGCGCGAACGGGCCTTGCGGCGGGTCGAGATCCGGTTTTCACCTGGCGTCCAGCCGCTGGACCAGTGGCCGGAAGGGTTCATCGAACAGGCCCGCCAGTCGAACGAAGTCACTGGGACCTGGCGCGGCCCCATCGCTGGCCTGCTCGCCTGGCTGGGAGGTCTGGCGGTTGACGACGTGATCATCGACCGGCCTGGACTGGAAGACCTTTTTCTGACCTATTACGCGGCACCAATACCGGGTTCAGGGAGGGCTGATAAAACGGCGAATTCTTGTGAGCCTGAGGCGCTGGCCGATTCCCATGAGTGTGAGAGTTAATGGTTGAATTAGCGTTGTCGGCTAGCGCCTCAGGCTCAATTTTTATCAGCCCAGGTTCAGGGGGTGAAGGCTGCCTGCTGGCCAAAGCCGGGAGGGATCCGCGTTGAACCTTGCCATCTTTCGCAAGACGGCCCGGGATTCGGCCTTCGCCGTGGTCCTCGCCTGCCTTGGTACGGTCGGCTTCGTCGTCCTGTTTGTCTGGGCCATGCAGAACATGGGCGCTGAGGTGCTGGATTTTCTGTCGCGGATTGAGTTCCTGCACCGAATGCTGGAAGTCAGCTTCGGTGTCAGTGTCGAAGGCGAAGTCTCTTCAGCTGTCCTCTACGCCGTCAGCTTCACCCATCTCGTCGTGTTGGCCGCGGGCTGGGGCACGATCATTGCCATCGTTTCCCGCGTGACGGTCGGCGAAGAAGAACAGGGCACAGCGGATCTGCTTTATTCGCTGCCGGTGCGCCGCTCGACGGTGTTTGTCTCGACGACCCTTGTCTGGGCCGGCGCGGCCGGGCTGCTGGCTGCCTGCCCGCTCGCCGGGATACTCGTGGGGACGCTGGCGTTTCCGCCCACGGATGAAGTCCACGTTGCGCGTTATGATCCGGTGTCCGTTAACCTGCTGGCCCTGCACCTGGCCGTCGGGGGCCTGACGGCGCTGGCCGGTGTTCTGAGCAGCCGGCGCAGCCTGGCGATCGGGATCGTCGTGGCGGTGGCCCTTGTCTCGGCCACGCTCAATTTTGTCGAACCATTCCTGCCCGCGATTTCGCGTGTCAACTTCCTCGGCTTGTTGCACTGGTTCCGGCCAGTCGATGCGGTCCGGCATTCCAGCTGGCCCGTCGTACCCATCCTGGTCCTCACTGCCTTTGGCTCCGCTTGCTGGCTGGCGGCGCTTGCCGTCCATTCGCGCAAAGACTTTCCCGCTGCTTGAGAACGTGGCGATGAAGCTCCGCTTTGTCGTGGTTCGTGGCGACGAAGCTCCCGCTTTGTCGGTCATTTCTCCCCATTTCGCCAAGGGCGCACCCCGCGAATCGCACCCTCCAGGCACAACAGTCTCAAACTGCACTTCCGTCGCCAGCACAAGGCTCCTAGCATCCTCCGCCCCGATTTTTCCAATCGACGATCCAGCCTGAAAACCGCGCCAACTGCCTGATGAGCGAGGCCAGCATTGCGATCTGTCGATGTGCGCTGGCGATTGCGCATCCCGGCCATGAAATCCGGGTCTTCGGATGGATGACGGAGCACCAGCCGCTGGTGTCGGTGCTGACCGATGGATCGGGCAGAACCAACAACCCGCGGCTGGCTTCAACCGCCGTAATAGTCCGGCAAACCGGTTCGCGTGTCGCCAGTCAGTTTGGCCTGACAACCGACCAGTCGCTGTACGCCGAAGTCCTCGCCGGCAACGCCGGAATTTTTCTGCGGATCGCCGACCGCCTCGCACGCGACTGGGTCGAACACGACATCGAACTGGTTGTTGGTGACGCGAGGGAGGGCGGCATCATGGCCCACGACTTGTGGCGGGGCGTGATCGACCAGGCTATTCATCTCACTGAATCGCGCACGGGCCGCTCCATCCGGAACCTGGCGTTCAGTCTGGAGTGCGATCCACGTCAGGCTCCTGAGAACCATCCCCTGGTCGCCCTGCACGGACAGCTCGACGACTCCCTCTGGCAACGCAAGCTGCGTGCCGCCGGGAACTATCGTGGACTCGAACACGAGGTCCGTTTTGCCCTGGATGCGTGGGGCCGCGAAGCCTTCCGGCACGAGCTGTTGCTGGAAACATCGGCAGCCGATCCCCCCGCCGGGAGCGATACCCCTGCTTACGAACGACATGGCGAACGACAAGTCCAGGCCGGCGTCTATCAGCGCGTCGTCCGCTACCAGGAACATGTCTGGCCGATCCTGGAAAGCCTGCGCGCGGGAAGGCCGGCCGCATGAAGCCGCTCTGCGTGCTGATCACCAACCACGCGCTTCGCGACCGTTGCGGATCGGAAATGTATGTCGCGGATCTGGCGCTGCGGCTGCTGGAACTGGGGCACCGGCCGGTGGTCTACTCGCCGCGTCTGGGAGCCGTGGCCGAGTTGCTGCTGCACGCCACAATTCCCGTCGTGGACAGCCTTGACCAGCTGGGCGTCGCGCCGGACATCCTCCACTGCCATCATTCCGTGGCAACGGCGACGGCACTTTTGCGCTTTCCCGAAACGCCTGCGATCTACGTCTGCCATGACTGGGCCTGGCACCACGACGCACCGCCTTCGATGCGCCGCATCCGCCGCCTGATCGCAGTCGACCAGACGGTGGCCGAGCGGTTGGTCCTCCGCGAAGGCCGCCAGCCGGAAGAAGTCGAAGTCCTCTCAAACGGCGTGGACCTGCGGAAGTTCCAGCTTCGCGAAGGGCCCCTGCCCGCCCGCCCGCGGCGGGCTCTCGTCTTCAGCAACTACATGTCCTCCGTCGAAGCCGGACTGCTCGCGGCGACCTGCGCGCGACATGGCATCAGCCTGGACGCCGTGGGCCAGGCCGTCGGCCGGCCCGTCGATCAGCCTGGCGAGCTCCTGTCGCACTACGACCTGGTCTTTGCCAAGGGACGTTGCGCGGCGGAAGCGATCGCAACCGGCGCGGCCGTAATCGTCTGCGACACCCGCGGCCTCGGTCCGATGGTCGGTACCAGCAACCTGGACTATGTACAGCCCCGCAACTTTGGCCGCCGTCTGCTGGGGCGGCCACTCGTCCCCGCTCTGATCTCGGCGGAAATCGACCGCTTCGATCCGGAAGATGCGCGGCGAACCAGCCTTTTGCTGCGGGAGGCGGTGGACCTCGACCGGATCGTCAGCCGGCTGGTGGAGCTTTACCGGGAAGCCATTTCCAGAACTGCAAACGAACCGTCGCAGGATCACCGGCAAGAACTTCTCCAGCTCTCCCGCCTGCTCGCCTGGTGCGACCGGACCCAGAGCCTCTGGCGGACCGACTACGAAGCCAGCCGGCCAGCTTTCGCGCCCCTGACGTTCCGCCGGCCTGCCCCACCGCCCGACCAATACCAGCCCCGTCGCCGCGCCGCGTAAGTCCATTGTTTGGGCAAGGGAATCTTCTTTGTCCCGTCACTTGGCTGAGGCCTGCCTAAGGGTGTGCGCTTCACACTTTGCCGGTCTCCCCGTGATCCGGCAGGCCGTGTCGTTCGTGGCGACGAAGCTCCGCTTTGTCGGCAGTTTCCCTGCAACACTGCTACAGCTCCCGCACGTACCACCGATCACAACTGCAATGGCCGGTCTTGCCCATTGGGCTCTCAAGCAGCTGGAAACCGGTTTTTCGATAGAGCTCGCGGGCCTGCCACATCCTTTCAAGTGTCTCCAGATAGCACGTCTGGTATCCACGCTTGCGGGCTGCGTCCATCAACAGCATCAGCAGCCGGCTGCCCAGTCCGATTCCCCGGCACGCCGGCTGGAAAAACATCTTCCGCAATTCGCAGGTCAACTTGTCGCCGCCTTTTAGCGGTCCGATTCCACCTCCACCCACGACCTGCTGGTCCCGCACGATCACGAAATAACACGCCCGCTTCTCCCGGTAATGGGCAAACATGTCGTCCACTTCCGGATCATGGATGGAATAGCCTTCACCGACTGCCTGAAACTCGGTCATGACATTGCGGATCACACGGCCAATCCAGGTGTTATCCCGTTTCTGGATCGGGCGAATCGTGAAACCGGATTGCAAACGGCTTTTCATCAGCGCGTTCGCATAGAGCTGCAGGCCCCGAATGACCTGATCCTGTTGCTCCTTGCCGAGATGCTGAAGTGCCTGCTCGACTTGCTGGTCGGCCAGGCCCGTCGTGGATCGAAGAGCCCGCTCCCCTTTGGCTGTCAGACTGAATTTCTTCTGTCGGCCGTCGGTCGAAGTTCTTTCGGTTTTGACCAAACCCAGTTCGACCAGTTTCTTGACGGTTCGGCTGGTGTTCGATTTGTCCCACAGCAGTTTCCCGGCCAGCTCCAGCAGGCCGGCCGACTGGCCGGCCGCCAGTTCGAACAGCACATGGCACTGGGACAGCGTGTAACCCGTGCCCAGATAGACGTTTTTGACCACGCCCAGCTCGCGCACCAGCTGCCGGGAGTGTTTGCGGATCTGGTTAATCGGGGTGGTTGGGTCGTTCATCTATGTGATTATCAACCAAGTAGTTGCGATTGACAACTAAATGTGAATCTGCCAGGCTGGGGCCAGTGTTGACCGCCCCGCGGCCGGCTCACGGGATTGTGACAGGCCGGGGTGCCGTTTGCCAGGCAGACCCATTCTTGCGAGGAATCCCGGATGATCCGGAACCAGTTGCTGTACCAGCTGGTTGCCCTCACTGTTCTTTCGTCTGCGGTATCGGGGCAGGAGCCGCCAACGGTCCGCTGGAAAGGAACCCTCCACGCGGCGACCGCCCTGCTGCGCCTCGAGATCGACATCCACTCGCTGGAGGGGGCGCTGAGCGGCGAGCTGCGGAGCCCCGACCAGGGTGATACGAAAGTGCCGCTGCAGAGTATCACCAGCGACGAATCCTCGCTGAGCTTTTCCATTCCCGGGATCGGAGCCGAATTCAAAGGGAAGGTCGCTGCAAGCGGCAAGCGTTGTGAGGGCATCTTCAGCCAGTCAGGCAAAGACCTGCCGCTGACTCTCGTACGCGCACCGGAAGGCGCGGAGCCTCAGCCAGAAGCCATGGCCCCGGACGATTTCGTGTTCCGGGAAGCCTGGGTTGGCAAGCTGCAGCTGGGAATCATGGAACCCGTAATGCAATTCCGGGTCGGGACGGCAAAGTCCGGTGAGCCGGCAGCCCGGTTTGACAGCATCACGGAAGGCCGGACCGGCTTTGAAGGGACCTCGTCGATCAGCGAGGGAACCATCAGCTTCGAGATCCCGGCCATCAAGCTGACTTATTCCGGAAAGCTGAACACGGCTGGCGACTCGGCCGAGGGGATCTGGAGCCAGGGCGGTCGTGACGTCCCTTTGACGCTCAAACGACAGCCCGTGGAGTACAGCTCGGAACATGTTTGGGAGAACAGGCCACAACGTCCTGTTGGGCCGTTTCCCTACGACGCCGAAGAAGTGACTTTTGATAACAGCGCCGATGCCCTCGCGCTGGCTGGCACCTTGACGATTCCCAAAGGCCCTGGTCGGCATCCGGTGGTGGTTCTGATCAGCGGTTCCGGGCCGCAGGACCGCGACGAGTCGCTGATGGAGCACAAGCCGTTTCTGGTTCTGGCCGACTACCTGACCCGGCGCGGGATTGCCGTGCTGCGCTACGATGACCGGGGATTTGGCAAGTCGACCGGGGCCTTTGAAGATTCCACCACGGAAGCGTTTGCCCGGGACGCCTCGGCGGCTGTTGGTTTTCTTGCGACGCACCCCCGGATCGATCCGGAACAGATCGGACTGGCCGGACACAGCGAAGGCGGCCTGGTTGCGCCGATGGTGGTCGGGTTGCGGGACGACGTCGCCTTTGTCGTACTCCTCGCCGCGACGGGTGTTCCGGGGGCCGAGATCACGAGGTCGCAGACCGAAGCCATGTTGCGGGCGGCTGGAGTTCCCGAAGCCGATCTGGCCTTTGCCCTGACTCTCAACCGGAAGTTCGTCGACGTTGCCGTCAATGCCGCGCCGGGAGAAGACCTCACCGAACTGATCCACGCAGCTCTGGAGAAGGCTATCCAGACCCTGCCCGAAGCCGCCCGGGAAGTGGCCGGAAAAAACCTGCGGGCCGGGATCGAGAACGAAGTGGACCGGCTGAAAAGCGACTGGATGCAGTTCTTTCTGAAGTACGACCCGCGGCCCGCCCTGGCCGACATCAAGTGCCCGGTTCTGGCGATCATCGGCTCCAAAGACACCCAGGTCCTGCCCGACCTGAACATGCCCGAGATCCGGAAGGCCCTGACCACGGGCGGCAACCAGGACTTCGAAACCGTTGTCGTGGAAGGACTCAACCACCTCTTCCAGAAATGCGAAACCGGTGCGATGGGCGAGTACTTTACGATTCAGGAGACCTGGAATCCGGACTCCCTGAAGATCATCGGCGACTGGATCACCGGCCACACGAAGCCAGTAAAGTAGCCGGCCACGGAGCTCACGCAGTTCGGGCTGGCCGGGGACCAGCGGCTGGCGGCGGTCAATCCACGGCGAGCGGGTATCCATCGCCAGCCGCGTGAACCCGGCTTCCGCCCGCTTGGGCCAGCTCTTCCTGCGGCAAGCCCATCGTGCGTCGGCCCAAGGGTCTGTCCCCGTTATTTTCAGTTCTGGCGCGATGCCAATCGTGTAAACTGCAAGCGCAGGACTTTGACTGGTTTGCACATTGACGGGAGCAAGTGCGATGACGACGAGATGGCCACAGGGAGCGTTGCTGGTCCTGCTGTTTGCCGGTTGTTCGGGCGAGGCCCACGATCCGGTCGCGCATCAGTTGCAGGAGTTCAAGGAACGAAACGACGAACCGGTTACCGCCGCGACCGATCGATACCAGCGGCGTTTAAGTGCTGACGGCAGAATGCCTGACGGCGCTTTGCTGCTGGCGAAGTCCCAATATGACGCAATGCTGCTAGGCCAGTTCGGGGCGGGCGTGTGGCCGTCGTCCTGGGCCTGGGTGGGACCGGGGAACATCGGGGGCCGACTCCGGCCGATCGTCATCCAGCCTTCGGATCCCAACGTGATCTACGTTGGCAGCGCGTCGGGTGGTGTGTGGAAGACTATCGATGGAGGACTGAACTGGTTCCCGCTCGACGATTTCATGGCGTCGCTTTCCGTCGGCGACATGGTGATGCATCCCGAGGATCCGAATACCCTCTTTGCGGGTACCGGTGAGGGATTTTTTGAGGCGACGGAAGGATCGTCCAACACAGCCGCCGTGCGGGGCGCCGGTATTTTCAAAACGACCAACGGCGGAATGACCTGGGCCCAGATCCCTTCGACAAATCATCCGGGATTTGATTTTGTCAATCGCCTGGAATTCGATCCCGCGAATTCCAATGCGCTGCTGGCGGCCACCAACACAGGCATCTGGCGGTCGACCGACGAGGGAGCGAGCTGGACGCTGCGGCTGGATTGCCATGCGCTCGACATCAAGTTCAATCCGAACGACGCCAGTCAGGTCGTGGCAGGGTGTCATGACGACGGGCCTTTTTTCTCCACCGACAGCGGGGTGAACTGGCAGCTGGCCAGCGGGGCCGCCGGCCACAGGCAGGAAATCTGCTGGTCCGAGGCTTCGGCCGAAACGGTTTACGCCGCCGTCAGCAGCAACAACTTCATCAAGATCTGGCGTTCAACCGACGGTGGCCAGACATTTTCGTTGCGGACCAGCGGCAACGGCATTGCGACCTACGAAGGTTACAACAACACCTTGTGGGTCGATCCGTCAAACCCGGCTTTTCTGCTGGTGGGCGGTGTCTACATGTTCCGTTCAGTGGACGGCGGCGTCAGCCTGGCACAGCGGTTCAATGCGCTGCATTCCGACATGCATCGAATCGTCCAGCATCCGGGATTCGATGGCGTCAACAACAAGACGGTTTTCTTCGCGACCGACGGCGGAATCTGGCGAACCAGCGATGTTTACGGAACTTCGGCGATCGATTTGAACAACAATCTGGGCGTCACCCAGTTTTACGGTGCCGGAATCAGCCCAACGACGGGAAAGATCATCGGCGGTACCCAGGACAACGGAACTTTGTTCTTTTCGGGTGATCCGCAAAACTGGTTTCACATTTTTGGCGGCGATGGCGGATATGGCGCGGCGGATCCAGCTGACGCAAACTACTTCTACGGCGAGGTCCAACGGGCTTTGATCCACCGCTCGTCGAATGGAGGGCAAAGTTCGAGCTACATCTACGGCGGCTCGAACCCGATTCAGGATGCGGGATCCAGTACGAGCTGCAACTTCATTCCGTTCTTCATGCTCGACCCCAATCAGCCTGCCCGAATGCTGGTCGGATGCGAGCGATTGTGGCGAAGCAACAGCGTCAAGGCAGCACAACCGGCCTGGACTTCGATCAAGCCATCCATTCGGCCGCCCGGCGACCAGACGGCGAATGGCCCAGGAAACGCCCATTTCAACCCGAATTCGCCGTGGAACATCGCGACGATGGCGGTCGCCCCAGGCAACTCCGATCTGGTCTGGGTTGGACACAACGATGGCAGCGTGTTCTTGACGACCAGCGGGACGGCGGCTTCCCCGGCCTGGACGCGCGTCGATGAAAACGGTCTGGGCCTGCCCGATCGCTG
Organism: Planctomycetota bacterium; assembly: GCA_031405895.1. GTDB lineage: Bacteria > Planctomycetota > Planctomycetia > Pirellulales > Pirellulaceae > BJ22. The sequence goes on along the minus strand of JANOFL010000402.1, from coordinate 6,215 downwards.
GGTGTCAACGATCGTCATCGACCAGAATGATCACGACCACGTCTATGTCGCTTTCATGGGCTGGGAAGGAGACAACCTGTGGGAATCAACGGACGGCGGAGTTTCGTGGCAGGAGATCTCCGGGACCGGCACCATGTCGGTTCCCCATGCCCCCATCAGCGCGCTGGCCGTCCATCGTCACCAGCCAGGATGGCTTTACGTGGGAACCGATATTGGCGCCTTCAGCTCCGGCGACAACGGACAGACCTGGAGTACTTCGACCGATGGCCCGGGAACCGTTCCCGTCGAGCAACTGCTCTGGAAAGATGACAATACCCTGATGGGCGTAACGCACGGGCGGGGCATCTACCTGGCCCAGGTTCAGGAACCGCAGCCCTTGGTGGACCTCGCCTTCAACTTCGGCCTGCTTGCCGGCGGCGGGATTCCGGATTTGCAGTCATCGGATGACCAGTCACTTGGTTGCCGCACGACACTCAATCCGTCGATCCAGAGGGTCGCCATCGAGCCGGTGTTGGGCCTGACGACCAGCGTTATCGCGCCAAGTCTGATCGACATCGTTGTCGAGTCACGAGTGTCGCGCGTTCAGCAGACGACGACAAGCGTGCGGTTGCGCAACTGGGTCTCGGGGAAGTTTGAAAACGTGGGCGGCTACCAGACAGGAGTGACGGACTCTGTAAAAGCGATCACGGACATTGACGCGTCGAACTTTGTACGAACCCCGGACGGGCGGATTGAGGTTTCTCTCTACGAAACAAGTCCGTCTTCGCCCCCCAGACAGAGGTTCCTGTCGTATTTCGATCGTATCAATGTGTTTGTGCGATGAACAAGCGGCAGCTCGGTTGACTTCGTCAGTCGCGAAGCCACGATAAACAACGGTTTTTCCGGGTTTCCCTTGGGTAGGCTTCAGACGAGTAGTGCGGTAGTCCCTTTACTCCCGGTTTTCATTAGCTCGCCCATCCTGGAAGCCGTCAGGAATCGCACTTGACGAAGTCAGTTCCCGATGGAGGACAATGACTTGCGGTGGATTTCGCGGGGCTTGTTCATTTGTTTGCAGCCTTTGGGTCGTCGCTTGACGACTCGGGGTTCGACACGATTGGGACCGATGATGTGGGTGGCAATGGCTTTGAACAACGTCCGGACCCGAGTCCCGATGTCAGTTACGCCCAGTGTGCCGGGCAGGAATTCGTTGGCGGTCTGGACCGCTGCCATGAAACTGAGATGCCACGGCTTGTGACCTGCCCGCGAAGCGGCATTGACCATTGCGCCTCGAATCAGGTGTAGGCCAGCAGATGCATCCGGACTTCGTTGCAGAGCCAGTCCGTTGTCTTGCAGCGGAGGTGTTCCATCCAAAGGCGTGTCTTGAGACTGCCCCAGTCAGTCCGGTTTGCCAGCGGCGGCGAGAGAGTTCGGTAATCTCGTTCGACGGATACCTGTGTGATCCCAAAGGATGGTGACCACCACAATCGTCCGGTCGCGAAAGCCGCGCTGGCGAACCCGGACGCAAATTTCAGGTCCTTCCGGGTTTCCCGTGGGTAGACGGGGCGGCCCGGGCGGTCGAAGAATCCCTTTAGGTGAAGAAAGGCCGGCTTTGGGGCGATCCGGACGTTCAACGACCTGCCAGTTTGTCTGGGGCTGGCGGCCGGAAACAGGTCTACCCACGGGAAACCCGGAAGGCCCAAATTTCACGCAACACCAGCTCGTCGGGCAGCGCGGCGGCCTGCTCCGCATGCGTCCATCACGGAGCTTGTTGACAGCGGGTTTAGCCTTGGGGGTTTCAATCCCAGGGAAGAGCGAAGATGGCGCGGCGGGTGGATTGGAAGTCGGCAGAGCCGTGGCGGGAACGGCTGGGACGGTTTGGGGCGGAGCGGCTGGACATGACGGCCTTTTGCCGGTGGTAAGGGGTTTCCCAGGCGTCGTTTCATCAGTGGTGAAAGGAGCTCCGGAGGTTACGGCACGGGCTGAATGGCGGGCGGGAGTTACCTCGACCGGCTGAGTGCGGGCTGGCGACGCGGGTCGGGCCGTGGGCGAAGCTCGTGGCCGGTTTGAAGAGGTCAAACTGTTCACGGCGGCGATAAGTACGCACTACCCGCGCCTTCCACAAACAAACCCCCCGCGCCAACCTGCTAGCCCAGGCCCAAAAGCTAACCCCACCTGGGTGGTGAACGCTTTCGGTTCTCCCGCCTGTCGGGCATCGTAACGGCGGTCCCATCGCCGGCTTTGATCTGGTGACCCAGGCCAAGCCAGCTTCGGTCCGCGCTTTGGTCGATCGCGCAGGCGGAATCAGCGGCTTGTGACCGCCCTTTTCGGATAGCTGTCCGCGGGCCGTTCAGCAGGTTCCCGTCTCAACGGAGCAGACCTGCGACCCCGACCGTCAAGCCACGCGATCAGCCGGCCCATGGTCGCCCGACAGGAGTGGCCAATACAAATAACCAGACCAAGAAAACATCCAGACCACGACGGGCCGCGTGCAATCTGTTCCGCGCTCCGGCTGCCTCGCCTCGGGAAGCCAGCCCGAAAACCGGCGGGGCAAAAAAATGCTGTTACGCCGCGATTGCCTGATCCGCTGAACCAAAAACTGAAAAAACGAAAAGGCCTCTTTGCAATTGACGAGCCACTGAACAACCCGCCGCTTGCAAAGGTGGCCCTTGGTGTCTGTCAATTTCCAACACACGGACTTGCACAGTCGCCAAGAGCCATTCAGGCCTGACCACACTATTGCTGTTCCAAATTCGCTTCAAGACATTCAGTGGGGCACGGCTTTTGGGTCCTTAACCCGCGTCCCGGCAACGAGCCCTAGTTCGGCATCAACCAGACTGCCTGATCAGTGTCAATTGACCAGGAAAACGGCGCGCCCGAAAACCCTGACGGCGTGCTCCATTTGACTCTCGAACGCACTTCTCTTGTACCAGCCTCGATAAATCTGCTGAAGACACCAGTTGGCGTGATTTCAAGCGGCTGATCGGAAGTCATCGCTGCACGCTGGTCAACCTGCTCAAAAACACCGTTGGTAAAGTTGAAAAACTCGACCGTCTGAATCACGTCACCGGCCGGCCCGCCCAACATGGTGGCTTCCAGCCGGAAAGCAAAATCAACCGGTGAACTTGTCGGGCTGATTGCCCGGAACTGCATGACAACACTTCGGTTTTCCAGCGGATTTCCCGCTGGACCCGGCAGCATTTTCAAATACTGATTGTTGCTCGTGAACACGTCGGAAAGCTGGCCAGCCGTCTGAGTCCCTTGTCCAATGCGCAATCTTACGGGCACTACCGATTGAACAAGATCAACAGTAACCTCCGAAACCGTTCCTGTCCGGAACATTCCCAAAGTCAGCTTTCTGGGAGGCAGCGCCGAATCACACCAGAATGAATAGAGCGAGTTCCAGCGCAGAGCGTTCGCGTTCTGGTTGGTGGCAAAGGTCTGCGTTGACCACGTCATGTCATTCTGGACCACCTGGGGTGTCCAGTCGGTCCCGGAATAGGGTTCAAACTGATAGTCCACATCCCTGAACCCGGGATTGCTGATGGTCGCGTTTCCGAAACTTGCGGACAGCGACCTTACCGACTGATGCGAATTCAGATTCTCGATCGCGATCTCATTGTGGTAGCTGGTACCCGCTCCGCCCGGTTGTGTCGTGCGAATCCCGACAATAATCCGGCCGTCACCCGGCAAGTCGACATTAAAAAGCTTCACATCCGAATGAACAGCCTTCCACGCGTTCATGGCCGGCTCCGTTCTCTTGATGGTCGCTGCACCGACGTTGACGTCCCAGCCGCCAGTCACGGTCGAGACAAACGCTTCCCGGTACGAGGCGTTGTTGAGGCTGTTGCCAGCAAGGGCATCATCCGGAGCGACATACATCGACTCGACAAAATACCGGGCACCAGAGTTCAGCGCTGGATTGAGATCGGCGTCAAACACCCGAATACGACCATTTAGAACCGGTCCGCTCGAAACGGTGCCATGGGGCATGGTAAAGACGCCCGTCGTCGCGTTGACCTCGCTCCTTGGACCAAGGCCCCCCTGACTACCATTCAGGCTGGCCGAATACGGATCGGAACAGCCAATACCGAGCCAACTGCCGCTACCGGAAGGGGTGCAGGCACTACACAGGGTCTGCTGTAACGCTGTGAATCCGTGTTTCAGCCAGGACATGCCAATCATCTCAATCCGGCCGTTTTTGACACGATACATGTTCTGTGAAATCACGGGATGCTGGGTCGTGCCGGAACTCCAGGCCAGCTGGGCGTTTCCAATGTTGCAGGATGTCGTTGCGATAGAGAAGGCTTGCTGACCGGAAGAAGTTCCGTGCCGCAAAATGTCAGGAATATCGCCGACGATAACGTCAGGCCCGGCGAGAAGGGTGGACCTGGAAGCCGCCCCGATCTGGCACTCCCGAATCGCCCAAAGACACCCGACGACTAACAGCGGAAGCAGGATGATGCTGCGTGAATTGAGCATGTATATAGACTCCGGACATGGATGCCTTCCCTGCCGGTACTCGACCCGGCCGGGGCTTGATGCGGACTGTGCGCAGAACCAAGATGACGCTCGCCGAGCCTGCGCGCTGGCACCAGTCTACCCAATCCCGGGCGGCAAGCCAACTCTTGGCATCAAAAAAAAGACATTTTCAGGGGTCCATCCGGGTCTCCCCGGGCCGGCCTCAGGCGCAGAACCCCGTCTAGCCGAAGAAAAGCCCGCCTTTTGGTGGCTTGGCCTTCCTGGGGTGCCGGCAAGTTGCTTTAGATCTGCGGGCCGCCAGCTGGCTGACTCACGGGAAACCCGGCAGGCTGCCCTGTGGAAAACCGGACGAAAACAGGGCGAACCGCCTTCGAATTTCGATCGCAGATTGCGTCGTGAGCCGGACCAGCGAATCGCCGCGGGACATGATGGTCAAGGCTTGCTTGACTGCCTGCAACAACCAGACGGCGATCTCGCATCGCAACAGTCCGAAGAAGTTAACCCGGCAACAGCTTTTTGCCTGTCTGGTCCTCAAGCATTTTCTCCGCGCCGACCATCGGGAATTTGCCGGTTCCCCGGCGATTGCCCGGAATTGGCCGAGGTCATCCAGCTGAGCTGCATTCCCCGCTTCACCACTTTCCAGAAAGCGGGCGAGCCCACGGCTGATCATCGAGAGGCTCCGGTCAAGGGCCGCAACACTCTCCTGCCGCTCAAAGCCCTCATTCAACATTCGAGCTTTCCGGTCGCGTTTCTCGACCGTAAGATGACAACGCATCGCCGGGGCTCCGCTCCCCGAAAAAGTTTCGCCAGACATCGATTGGAACCTTCCGGCGATGCTTTCCCCGAACACCCGTTTTTTTCACCGGCGAACTGCGCAATGAATTGCGTTTCAGACCGGTGACCGCCAGGCCCTGTTCAAAGCAGGCCTGAACGTGAAGTCCCGGGGATCGAATTGTCCGGACCGGTGCGATTCCGGCCGGGCCTGTTTCAGGGAGTGGTTGTTCAGCGAAGTTTCCCCGGCCATACGCTTTCGCAGCTGGCCTGCTTTCCGTTGAGCGGACGGTGGGAGTCCCAAAAAATGCCAGACAAAACGGCGAGCCAAAAGGGTGTCGGGCTGCCGATCATCCAGCCCGGCAAGCTCAACTGCGGCACAGAAAAACCAAAATCGGGGCGCGGGCGGACGCGTGCCCTTGTCCTGATCGCGGTTCATCTGGTGATTCTCCTGCACATCACCCACTACTGGATCTCGGGCCGTTCCATATCTCCGGTGGAACCCTCCGAGTCCATGTACACCATCGAACTTGGCCATTTGAATGCGGGTGCCATTTTCTTCGGGCTGGCCATTGTCAGCACCGCGATTTTTGGACGGTTCTTTTGCGGATGGGGCTGTCATATCGTCGCCCTGCAGGATCTCTGCGGACATATCTTGCGGCGAACCGGGATCCGCCCCAAACCCCTGCGCAGCCGTCTGTTGGCGCTGGTTCCGTTTGCCCTTGCGTTTTATATGTTCTTCTGGCCGACAGTGAAGCGGTTGTGGCGGGGAGATCTCCACCCGGGCTTTTCGAATCACCTGATGACGGAGAATTTCTGGCAAACGTTTCCCGGGCCTGTCGTTTCGGTTCTGACCTTTGCTGTTTGCGGCGGGCTGATCGTATACCTCCTGGGAAACAAGGGGTTTTGCACGTATGCCTGCCCGTATGGCGCCTTCTTCTCGGTTGCGGACAGATTGGCTGCCGGCCGGATCCGCGTGACCGACG
>JANOFL010000398.1:0-7555 GCA_031405895.1 Planctomycetota bacterium | reverse complement strand
CCAGTGTCGAACTGGAATCAGGCGGCACATCGCTGGGAGTCAACCAGAACGGCATGCTGGCCGGTTTCGTCTCGCGCAACAAGCGGACTCGCCCGAACGAGCCTGAATCGCGGCGCAAACTGGTCCGCAAACTGCTCAAGGCTCCCAACGCGCGCAAGGCGATGAATGTCGCGCTCGATGAACTCTCGGGAGGCCAGTACCTCGGCGCCAACTTCGTGATCGCCGATCAGGAAAGCGGCTGGGTGGTGCATGGCGGCGAGACGGTCGAATCGTGCGAGCTGGAGAACGGGCTGACCATCGTGGGCTCGACCGACATCGACGATCCGCGCAACGAACGGTCGGCGATGGCCCACCGGCTGTTGACCTTGCAGAATCTCGATTCGCCGATCAAGTTCCTGGCCGTGGCGAGCAAGGTCTTTGCCCGCGGAACCAGCGTTCCCAACCGGCCGACCATGATTACCAGACGGGCCGATTTCGGTACCGTCAGTTCCACGCTGGTCGCTCTCGGAACCAAGCCCCGCGACGCGATCTACCAGTTCGCCGCCGGCTCACCCGATGAAGTCCGCTACGAGGACTACTCGCCGCTGCTCCGCGACATCCTCAGTCGCGGCATCCGGGAATCCCGTTCGCGCGTGACGACGGTCTAAGGGCCGGCCCGGGCTGATGAAACGGCCAGTTTTTTTGAGCCTGAAGCGCTAGCCGATTCCCCTGGGATTGAGTTAAGGCTTGAATCAGCGTTCCCGGCTAGCGCCTCAGGCTCACTTTTTGTCAGCCCCGCGCCAATGACTTTGGCTGTCACGCGGACTTGCGTTTTCGCCGCGCCCGCGCCGGTTTTTCCGGTCCCGCGACTGCGGTGCTGTCAACCGCCCGAGTCGCCGCCTCGACCAGGAGGCGGTAGCTCACTCCACGCCGGTCGCGCGTGACTGGCTCTGCCGCACCGGTTTTCTTCAGCACCCAGGCGACCTGTTGCGCCCGCCAGCGCGGCAAGCCCAGTCCCCGCGCCAGTTCTGCAGTACCAAAAATCTCCGGCAAGGCGGGCAGAAGCGATTGCAGATCGGCCGCCGTCCGGTAGTTGTGGCTTTCCTGCGTGGCCAGCAGCCGGCAGTCGGCCACCACATGGTCGTTCTGTCGCCAGCGCCTCCGCCGGCCGTGACCCGGTACGCGGGTCTCCTCGACTTCCACCAGCGGCGTGATCAGGCGCAGGTTGGGGTGCGGAAAGACGGTCGCGAAATGCAGCAAATCGGCAAAGACATCGAGCCTGCCGCCGCGCCGCGGACTCCAGCGCTGGCCCGTCACCTTGCCGCCGCGGCGGGCCAGCGACACCAGCAGCTTGCGGATCACGATCGGCTTCACGACATCCACGGTGTGACCTGCGGCGAGCAGTCTGCGGACTTTGTCCCTGATCGCGGCCAGTCCGCTGAACTGGATTTCGATCAGGCGATCGCCGTCAACGACATCGATCCGGAAGCCGTCCACGCGGACTTCCTGCCGCGCCGCCGGGCCGGAGAAGTGCTGTTTCAGCTCGCGATGAAGGGTCGTTTCCACGCCACTGTCTGAAAAAATGCATCGGTACCGAAACGGTCACTCCCAACAGCCGCCGGTGTTCGGGCCGACGTTAACCCAGGCGAGCGGCTTGCCGCCAGTCCGGATTTTCGGGCCGTGGCAGGAAGGGTGCGTTTCGCGGATTGCAAAAATCTCTTTAACACCGGACGGCGGCACCAGATTTTCATTTCCGGCTCCCTCCCACGCCGCTGCTTCGAGCGGTGTGGGGAGGGCGGGGGGCGGGGGCGTCCGCGCATCGGCGAGCGTCGCGGCTGAACCTCCCGCGTCTCTCAATCCCGGTCAAAAACGACACTTCAGAGTTCGAGGTTTACAAAGTGCGAAACGCACCCGGGAAGGAAAGCGTTCCTGATCCGGTCTGTTTCGATCTTTGGGAAGCCCGTTGGCGTCCGCTAGACTGACAAGGCGATGAATACTCAGGCCTATTCGCCCAGCTGATCCCGACCCAGGTTCGAACGACGACCATGACCCAAACTTTCGCCGCTCACGGTACCGGCATACACGACGACATCACCCAGTGCATCGGCAACACGCCGCTGGTCCGCCTGCGCCGCGTCACGGAAGGCTGCCGGGCCGAGGTCGTTGCCAAGATCGAGAACATGAATCCGCTCTGGAGCGTCAAGGACCGGATCGGCCGGGCGATGATCGACGCGGCGGAAGAGCAGGGCATCCTCCAGCCGGGCTCGATCGTGATCGAGCCCACCAGCGGCAACACCGGCATCGGCCTCGCGTATGTCTGCGCCGCCCGCGGCTACAGGCTGAAAGTCTGCATGCCCGAGAGCATGACGATTGAACGGCGGAAACTGCTCAAGGCGCTCGGGGCCGAAGTCATTCTTACTCCAGCCGCCGAAGGGATGAATGGAGCCGTGCGCAAGGCTGCCGAACTGGCCGCGCAGAATCCCGGCTGGCATATGCCCCAGCAGTTTCGCAATCCGGCCAACCCGGAAATCCACCGCCGGACAACGGCCGAGGAGATCTGGCGCGACACGGATGGCCGGATTGACGCGATTGTCGCCGGCGTCGGCACCGGCGGGACCATTACGGGTGTGTCGGAGGTCCTCAAAACCCGAAATCCCGACTTTCTCGCGATCGCGGTCGAACCAGCCAACAGCCCTGTCATCACCCAGCGGCGGAATGGCGAAGAGCTGAAACCGGGCCGGCACACGATCCAGGGAATCGGGGCCGGCTTCGTACCCGAGATCCTGAACGTCGAAATCCTCGACGAGGTGATTCAGGTCCAGGACTCTGACGCGGCCGAAACAGCCCGGCAACTCGCCACCCGCGAAGGCCTGTTCTGCGGGATCAGCTGTGGGGCCGCTGCCTGGGCCGCCATCCAGGTCGCCCGCCGCCCGGCGATGGAGGGCAAGCGGATCGTCGTGATCCTCCCCGACTTGGGCGAACGATACCTGTCGACCACGCTTTATCCGTCTGAATGATCTGTGCTTCGGCGACAAAAAAAAGGACCACCCGCAACGGGGTGGTCCCTGGTTGTCTCGGATCGTTGATGTCAGCTCCGGCGGCGGCGAATGACGAGGCCCAACACGGCCAGCAATCCGGCGGCCGCCATGGCCGACGGTTCCGGAATCACGGACGTGCCGCTGACCGTCACCATGTCGAACCGGCTGGTTCCGGTAGTCGCATACGCGTTGCCCGACGAGGCAGAATAGCCCGCTCCGCCATCCCACGATGAGACAATCTGGAATCCAAAGTTCGGGTTGTTGTTGGCACCGGCAATCGAAGTCAGGTTGACGCTGCGACCATTGAACCAGTCGTCGCCGGCCCCGGTCACCGAACCGTCAAAGGCCGAGAATGTGCCGCCGCCGGTTCCGAACAGGCCCGGAGTCGAAGCGGGATTGCCGCCCACTGGGGTGATGCCCGGCGACGCATTGGTGCCGTCGACGGAAAGACGTGTCCAGCTGCTTCCGTCGGTCGTGTAATAGAACGCGAAGAAACGGCTGGCACTGTTGCTGTGCCGCTGGTCCCACGAAACGACGATGTTCTGAAAGCCGCTGGTCCCCGCCAGGAACTGCGTGCCGGCTGTTTCATTGCCACCTCCCTGGGCTGGCCAGGTCGTGACGTTCCACCCGCTGTCGTCGCCGGCATTCGGGTCTGTCGAGCCGCCGCTAGCGTCACCGCTGGCGAAGGTCGCCGTGGTGCCGCCGATCAGCGAAGCGGTGCCGGCCCCGATCTCGGGTGCCGTTGAGCCCGTCGCGGTGTTGGCATCGCCAGGTACCGAGTTAAACGTCCATTGTGTGATGGTGTCGCCCGAAGCGACTCCAGTCGCCAGCAGCACGGCTGCCAGCAGGTATGAAAACAGACTTCTCATGGAGTTCTCCTTGTTCTGAAATCGGTCTGCCGCGAAGTTGCGGCGAGCTTGCCGGTCCCGGAGTGCGTCCCGTTTTGCCACGAAGGCCATTTGCGAACTGCGAGCGATCGTCCAGTTCGATCAGGATGTTGGCGGGCGAATGCCGCCGGAATCGGTTCGGTCATTGAAACCGCTGCCCATGGCACGCGGGTAAAGAAGCGGCAAGGAAACGGCCAGGAACCAGTTAACTTCCGGAGAAGGCGATGCCAGCCACGAATTCAGGGAACCTGTCCCGACGGCGTGGCGAAAGGAGCCGAGGTGATCGACCCGCGCTCCTGATGCGCGACCGAAAACACAAAAAACATCGTGTCCTGTTCGGCGCGAAAGTCGTTGTCGGTAGCCACGACCAGCAAGCGTTGGCCGTTCGGCAATGCAGGACCCCAGCTCAGCCCCTCAATTTTCTCCGGCAGGGCCGGACCAGTCAGGCCGAACCGGGTTGCAAGCAGGTCAAGAAAATCGGCGCGAGCAACAGGCTGAATTGAAGCTGGCAGCTCATCGGCCGGCAGCCGGCTACTGGCGTCGACCGGCGTGGCAGTGCGGAGGTTGATCGCGATGATTTTTTTGTAGGCGGCTGCCTCACCACCCAGGCCGTCCTGCTCGATCACCAGGAACCGCTCGTTGTCAATCGCCAGAATCTCGTGGAGCTTGTGGGATTCGGCTGCCTGGCGGTAGACAAACTGTTGCTGCTCGCCGGTTTCGAGATCGATTCGCAACAGCCGGGCGTGCCAGCCCACGGGCTTTCCGTTTTCATCCCGCCTTGCGTCCTGCAGCAAGGCGCTTTGCATCAACCCGACCAGGTAGCGGCCGTCAGGCGTCAGGGCCAGACCTTCCAGGCCCCGGTTGGCTCTCCGCCCCCGGCAGTTACGGGCATCCTCGAACTTCGCGTCCGAAGAGGGAAAGCCAATCCGGAATTCGGCCGGCAACGTCTGCTCCAGCTGCCATTCACCGGACCGGTCAAAAGCCACCAGTCGCGGACCATATTCGTCGGAAACCCAAACCAGTCCGTTCCGGGCGATGCGCAGACCCTCCGGATCGAACCGGATACCGCGCGTTCCTCCAGCCGACAGCGCAGCGCTGGATCCGGACAGAATCCGTTGACCGACATCGCGCAGGAGCGAGGTCGAGATGGGTTTCGCGACCACCGCACTCTCTGATTCGGCATTCACCACGATCGCGATCTCGTGCCAACGGCAACAGTACTCGACCGCGCCGTCCTTGGGACCGCGATCCGACGCAACGAGATAGCGATCGGTCCCCGGAATCCAGTCGATGGCAGAAAGACCGCCAAACTGGTTGTGGGGCGTTCCGTCCCCAAGCTGGTCGGCCAGCCCGGAGAAATCAGTTGCCGTGCCCGCGATGCTCGCGACGCCAACCAGCTGCGGACCGACTCCATCGTGGCCCCCAGGCTGAATCGCACTGGCGGCGGGGCCATCGGCAGCCAGAAGGATCAGGATTGCCAACCCAAGACAAACCCCGCCCTGATCGTTGCCCGGCATTCTCCGTCTCCTGTTCAGGACAGGCCCACCGCTGCGGTCCGCCAGGAACGGGGGGGGCCTCCGTGAAAGTCAATCAGCACTTTCGCGCTCGCCGCGCCTTATTGCTCGACGTTGACCACTTCTCCACCATCGCGCGTGCACTGGAAGACGAACGATTTGATGTCGATCGCCTGGGAAAGGAAGCGGGTCCCGCCGTCGGAGTAGAGGAAACAGGCACCCCCCGGATGAAAAGCGAAGACTTCGCTGGCGTTGATCGCGTTGATCACCTTCGGGCCGTACTTGATCAGTCCGTTGTCCGAGGCACCGTTGACCGTGAAGCCGCAGTCCGGGTCGGCCCAGCCGGTCCCGTCATTGACGATGTACTCGCCGTTGAAAAGGATCACCTTGTCGTCGGTGTAGCCGGCGAACATCTGGGCGGTCATTCTCCCCTTCGCAGTCCACGCCTGGGGTTTGCCGGCATTCTCGGCGAGCATGATCGTGTTCGAGAGTCCATCGACGATGTCGCGCGTCGCGTTCTTTTTCTGTTTCGCGAGCGCTCCTTCACGGCTCTCGACTGGCAGACCGGTGATGGGCGGAGTCAGGAGCGTCGTGAAGACAGTGTTGTGGACTTCGTTGACCGTGCCATAATCGCCCGCCGCGGCCCCGCGGAGATGGTAAGGATCAGTCCGCGGCGAGTCGGGAGTCGTCGGACAAGTAAACATCTCGAGCTGCGTGCTGACCGACGGCACGTTGTAAACGTCGAACCAGGCCTTCTTGTAGTCGAAACTGTCGGCGACCGCGAGCTGCTCAATGTAGGGCAGGATCGAGACGGACCACGACAGCCAGGACGATGTCCCGGCACCCTGGGCCGGCGGAATGACGTAGCCGCTCGTTCCGTTGGGTGACCAGCGGCTTTCAGGGAATGTCTTGGAAGCGCTTTCGTAGTTATGCAGTGCAAGTCCAAGCTGCCTGAGGTTGTTCAGGCACTGGGTGCGCCGTGCGGCTTCGCGAATCGCCTGCACCGCGGGCAGCAGCAGCCCAATGAGAATGCCGATGATCGCGATGACCACCAACAGTTCGACCAGGGTAAATCCGCGCCGCCGAAAGATCCTGTGCATCACCATTTGCCACTTGCTCCATGGCCTCGTGGCAGGGCTTCCCGGTGCGGCCGCATTCCGCTCCCCGGACCAGAAGCCGCTACCTGTTCCAGCCTTGGAGCGACACGATAGGACGCGACTGTTAAGTTCGCGTTAACGTCGGGTTAGCGATCCGTGAACTCCACGAAGCCGGCGGGCAAATCAGGGAAGCTGTGACGCGTCCGCAGCAGGAGGCTCTGTCGCAGCGGGCGGCGGGTCCGTTTCCGAAGCTGGTGCGGCACCGAGGCCGGACGGGTCCCAGCCGGTCGTGTCGCGAATGACTTCGAACAGCTGCTGGTAGTGTTTCTTGCCGTACTGAAGCTCGCCGCCCGAGTGGCCGACGAAACCGATGCCGATGGCCAGCAGGATCGCCCCCAGCTTCCAGAGCAGGCCGTCGTCCGGGTCACTGGCGCGCTTGGCCGAAGCGTAAAGGGCCAGCAACAGGGCCGCGATCGTCGCGCCCAGGCCGGAAATCCGGTGCAGGAAAACATCTTTCTCCGTGTTGAACAGATCTTCCACCTTTCCGCCGTAGCCGCCGTTGATCGCGTACGGCCAGCCGACCACCGATGCGAGAATGCAGCCCAGCGTCCCCAGCCACAAACAGTAGTACGCGCAATCGCTCATGACGAAATTGCCGCGCAAGCCAAATAGCGCGAACAGCCCCGCCCCGCACAACAGCCCAATCGGCAGATGGACCAGGGCCGGGTGCAGCGGTCCCAGTGCCAGCCAGGCCTGACGCAAGGTTGGCTTTGTCGGCGCGGCAGCCTCCCCGGACTGAGGAACTGCTTCCGATGGTGCCGCTTGGCCGGGTGGCACCGCGTCAACTTGCCCGCCGTCCTGTTTGGAAATGTCGGCGCTCGGTTCGCTGCCGGTAGCCGGCTGGTCCGGCTCCTGATCCGCAGAATCGTCTTCTGAAAGGACGAACGTTACGTCATCCGGCCACTTCGCGCCCTCGTTGATCCAGTCCTTGATCAGCCCGATCTCACTGGGCGTCAGCGGATCGTTTTCGCCCGGCGGCG
>JANOFL010000397.1:0-8184 GCA_031405895.1 Planctomycetota bacterium | reverse complement strand
GAAATACACGGAGGGCTGACGCCCTGCCGCTCGCCAAGTTCGCCCAATCCTGTCCGCGCGGAGCAGAAGAGCCGAACGATGCCACTCCCCTGCCTGCCCCAGCGGCGCGAATTCCTGAATGGACTTGGCGGCAGCTTCGGCGGGCTCGCGCTCGCGACGATGCTGGCCCAGGAAGCCGTGGCGGACGATGGGCAGCCGAATTCCGGCGATGGCGTTCTGAAAGCGCTGCATCATCCGGCCAAAGTCAAACGCGTCGTCCAGCTGTTCATGGCCGGCGGTGCGAGCCACATCGATTTGTGGGACCACAAGCCAGCCCTCGCGAGGCTTCACGGCGAGCCCTCCGACTTCGGCGAACCGGTCGAGGCCTTCCAGAACGGACTCGGCCCGTGGATGAAGTCCCCTTTCGCCTTTCGCCAGCACGGTCAGTCAGGCAAGTGGCTCAGTGACGTGGTCGAACCGCTCGGCGCGGTCGTCGACCAGCTCGCCTTCGTGCACAACATGACCGGCAAAACCGGCGTGCACAGCCAGGGGACCTATCTTCAGGCGACCGGCTTCGACCGGCCAGGTTTTCCCGGGATGGGTGCCTGGATCAGCTACGGGCTGGGATCGCTGAGCGACAATCTGCCGACCTTCGTTGTGCTGCCCGACCATCGGGGCTACGCGAGCAACGGGCCGAAGAACTGGGCGTCAGCTTTCCTGCCCGCCAGCTCCCAGGGAACGGCGATCTTTCCGCAGCGTGAAAATCCGGTGGAAGACCTGCATCCTCCTGCCGGCACCGTGTCGCCGGCTTCTGCCCGTGCCGCGCGCGATCTGCTCGACCGGCTCAATCGCAACCATGCGGTGACCCGGCCGGGCGATTCGCGGCTGGCTGCGCGGATTCACTCCTATGAACTGGCTGCGCGGATGCAGCTCAGCGCGCCTGAGGCGCTCGACCTTTCGGACGAGCCGGCCCACATCCTGAAAATGTATGGCCTCGACCAGGCGGGCAAGGCTTACCCCGACGAGATCAATCCGGCCGAGGAAGCCGAATACTTTGGCCGCAAGTGCCTGATCGCACGTCGGCTGCTCGAGCGGGGCGTGCGATTCGTCCAGGTCTGGTCGGGCAACGACAACAGCTTCCCGCGCCGCAACTGGGACAGCCACGAAGACCTCGGCCGCGACCACGGACCGCTGGCCCGCGGGATGGCAGTCGGCACGGCCGCGCTGATCCAGGATCTTGCCCAGCGCGGATTGCTCGACGACACGCTGGTTCTCTGGACGACCGAATTCGGGCGGATGCCATCCACCCAGGGAAGCCTCGGCCGCGACCACAACCCGTTTGTCTTTACCAACTGGCTTTGCGGCGGCGGCATCCGGCCGGGGACATTTGGGGCCAGCGACGAGTGGGGCTACAAGCCGCTTGACCGGGACAACGCCACGACCGTCCACGATATTCACGCCACGATCCTGCACCAGCTCGGCATCGATCACACCCGCCTGACGCTCCGCCACAACGGCATCGACCGGCGGCTGACGGACGTGCATGGAAGGGTGATGGAGGAGCTGACCAGGTGAACGCTAGTCAGGGAACGAAAACACCAGCCCGCAGAATACCAGCCCGCAGCGCAAGCAAGGACGGCATGAAAGCCGGTTTCCCCTTGCTTGCGCTGCGGGCTGGTACTGAAAGCGCAACTTCAAAAAGCACAAGCAACGTCCGGCAGTCGGCAGCGCTCCCGGATCGTTGCCGGGATGACTTGTGAACGGCAGTGGCTGTCCTTCCGTCGGGATTCAGCCAACCGCAATGGTTGCGGGGGCAGACTGGAATCGCTAACGTCAAGCTGCGGGGATCAAGGGCCGGGAACTACGGCTCGGCCAAGAGTCGTCGGGAGAAAATGGAATGTCGATCCGCGCCCATTTGATTTTTGTTCTGTTGCTCGTCGCAACCTGCTGGAGTCTGGCTGGGTGTCGTCCTTCGGTCCCACCGGAACTTTCGACCGCCCCGGCCGCTTCGCTGGAGGCCGTCATCAGCGAGAACGAGACCTGCATTGCCGAGTGGGAACAGCGCGTTCAGAGCGGGGAATGGCGGCGGATGGTCGCCGACGGAACCTGGACCGGCCTCGTCGTGGGAGGCGTCACAGTCGATGATCCGGCCGGCTATCCGCAAATCCGGATCGCTGAACTGAGCGCCAGGAACGACCAGCTCCGCGCCGCGATCGACCACCGGGAAGAGTAGTGGCTCTCGGCCCGTTCGCAGATGGGACTGGGCAGGGTGCAACGGGATCGGAAATGGTTGCCGTACAAATGAAGGCTCGCGGGCTGCAAGCAGGCGCACTGCCGCAGGCGGTTATGGGCTGCTCGGAAACAGCCGGGCATCCAGCCGGTGGAGCAGGTCCCGGATTCGGGGGAGCGCTTCCACGGTCGCTTTTTCACCGACCGCCGCCAGTTCGTCCGTGCGAGTGAACTCGGTCAGCTGAAAGGCGGTCACATCGGGTTCAATCACGAAGTCCGCTGGCTCGACTCCAATCGCGTTGATGCTGAAACTCTGGACCAGAAAGCTCCGCAACAGGGTCTGGACCGTCGAAGCGGACCGCATGTCGCTGGTCGGAGTGTTGGACCGGTTCTTCGCGAACTCGGTCTCCATTTTCGCTGTGACACTGACGGCGATGATGAAGTTGCAGCCGCTCGATGCGAGCACATCGGCCGGCACATTGTCAATCAGACCGCCGTCGACCAGGGACTGGCCATCGCGGTTGATCGGTTTGGCGAGGCCCGGCAGGTTAATGCTCTCCAGGATGCTGTGAACCGCATCGCCGCTGTCCCGGACGATGGTTTTCCCGCTGATCAAATCGACCGTAATGGTCCGCATCGGCACCGGAAACTGCTCCAGCCGGGCCGGGCCGAGGTACTTGCGCAACATCGGGTCGAACTGCCCGCGCCGGTACTTGTACAGCAGATACCACTGGTCGCCGCCAGGTAGCATCCGGAAGATCCAGCCGGGGCGCATGTCGCGAACGAAACAGCCCGTCAGAAAGTCGGCGTCCAATCCCGAGGCGTAGAGGGTTCCGGACATCGCACCGGCGCTGGTACCGGCAATCATGTCGACCACAATGCCGTTGTCTTCGAGAGCCTTGAGAACGCCGAGATGAGCCATGCCGCGGGCAGCGCCTCCCCCGAGTGCCACGCCAATCTTGATCCCGCGCATCAGATGAAGCAGACGCTCAAAGCCCGTGGCCCCCATCCGCCCCTGGTTCTTTTGCGGGGCTGTGAAGGAAACTTTCAGGTCGTGGCGGGCCAGTTCCCGCAGTTCACCGGCGACTGGCGCAAACTGTTCGTTTTCCAGCAACCAGACGAGATAGACCTTGTCGCGCCAGCTGGGTGCGTGGGCCAGGAACTTCCTCAAATTCGCGACCGATGCCGCCTGGTTTGCCGGCGTGACACACCAGAAGATCCAGTCGAACCGCTCGAAGGCACGCAGCGCAATCTCCGGATCGATCGTCGCGTCCACATCCCCGATCACACGCCCTTCCCGCATCCAGTCGGGCAGCAGATGATGGACTTCAGCCATCGGCATCGGCGCGTCGCCACCGATCACCCGGAAATGCTGAATGCCGGCGACGGCGGGCCCGGCCGGGCGATCCGAGAGCAGCGCCAGCCGGTCACCCAGGCCTGCCAGCCGCTCAAAGAGCCGCCGCGTCATGGCCCGCGTCGCATCGGACTGGTGGAAAAAGCACACGGCCCGCGGCTGGTGCGGCTGGCGTTCGCGCAGAATCGCCTGCTTCACGCCGACTGCCACGAGTTGCATCAGGTTGGACTGCAACTGGGGCCACGTCCGGTAAAGCTCCAGGGCTCGCTGATAGTCCAGCTTGAACAGCGTCGACGGATCCACGACAGAGCAATCGAGCGGTGCCGGCTCGTTCATCGCCGCGGCCAGTGCGCCGAATATGCCGCCCGGCAGGATGAAGCGGCTCATCACGACATTGCCATGCGGATCCTGGATCTCCTCGCTCAGCCGGCCATGGACCAGGAAGAAGACCGATGACACGACCTCGTTGGCGCGATGGATGACATCGCCCGGATCGCACCGGACCAGCTCCAGATGGTCGAGGATCGCGCGGGCACCCGCTTCGGACAGGCCGCGCGAAACCGGGTGCATCCGGAACAGGTCGTATTTGTCGATGTTCATCGGCTCAGGCCACTCGTCGCGGCAGGATGGTCGGACAACTGGTTCAGGCCGTGCTGGTAACCAGTCAGGTTCTCGCGGATGAACCCGCCAAAGCCCTCGGCCGGGGCGCGGTTCGCGACTTCATTGACCCGGCTCTGCTTCTTCAGCACTTCAAACGGCAGCGTCGAGTCAAGCATCTGCTGGTCGTAGAACAGCCGGTCGAGCGTTCCGTTGAAGAGCATCCGCCAGTCCCAGCGGATTCGCCCGCGCGACTGGGCGTAGATTCCGGTCGTGCAATTGGCCGTGACACCGTTGTACCAGCCCGGCTCTTCGGCCAGCCGGTTGATCCGGTTGGTGTATTCAAAGAAAAACTGCCGGCTCCGCAGGGCGTCGCTCCGCACGCGATAAAGGTAGAGGTCCTGTCCGGTCAGATACCTGGTCCGCCGGAGAATGGCGTCCCGCTCATCGCTGACGACATAAATCAGCTCCTGCTGGCGGTAGAGACTGCGCAGAAAATCATACGGCTGGCCAGTCCGGTAGCGGACCTCGATCGAAATGCAGATCCGCCCGCCTTCACCAAAATCAAAGACAAACATCGGGTGACACATCCAGGCGGATCCCCAGTAGAGAATCAGCGCGTCAACGCCGGACAGAAGAGAGAGGTTGCATTGCCGCGTCTCATACGCGGGGAGACGCTCGCCCGGCCCCGGATACTCCGTGACCCGGACATTCCGGATCGTCAGCCGGTCGCCGTCAATCGAGACGTCGGCCAGCTGGCTGAAGTCGGGGTCCCAGTCGCGCTGCTGGGACGGCCGGATCGAAAACCACCACGCCAGGGTGACCGCCAGAATTCCGGCCATCGAAAGTAGCAGACTGGTGCGACCCGGACATGCAACGACCAAGGCCACCACGATCACAATCCAGCCGGCCACGCAGAGCCATCCGTACCAGCGTGCCTGACAAAGGTCGTAGTAGAGTGCTCCCGCGATCCACACCGCGATCAGCATGACGGCGATGTACACGAATACTGAATACACGGGCACATCCTGGACTCAGTTGCAGTCGCCGGGCGCGGGCTACATTGTGCGCCCCGGACTGTACCAGTTGAAGTCAGGCACCTGTTGCCACGGTCCGCCACCTGTTTCAGCGGGCGGCCAGACTGGATGATTCGCCGACGGAGAAATGCTGGTGGACAGGATCAGATTTGAAGTTGAGCCATCGCTGTCGGCTGAAGAGTTTGTCGATCTGTTGCGGCGATCGACGCTGGCGGAGCGGCGGCCGGTGGCAGAGCCTGACACCATCGCCGGCATGCTGGCTCACGCCGGACTGATCGTCACAGCGCGCGATGGTGAACTGCTGGTTGGCGTGGCCCGGTCGCTGACCGACTTCAGCTACTGCACCTATCTGTCGGACCTGGCGGTCGATACCGCGTTTCAGGGGCAGGGGATTGGCCGCGAGCTGATCCGGCTCACGCACGAAGTGGCGGGCCGGCACACGACGCTGATCCTGCTCGCCGCTCCGCAAGCGCGAACGTACTACCCCCACATCGGCATGCGGCAGCACGAGTCCTGTTGGGTCGCAGACCGGGTGCCGAAAACGCAGTCGGCGGTCGGCGAATGAAGCCAGTAATCCGCTTCAGATTCTCATATCGGCGTTGACAGCCGCCGCGCGGCGATTCAAGCCAGTTCGCTCAGACCAGCCCCTCTCCTCGTTCAAAGCAACGGGGCGTGGGGGGAAGAAGTTCAGTGCCAGCTTTTCGCCAACGCCCCGCGCGACGTGACGCACCCATCACATCTCTTTCCCCCTTCTCTCCCGGCTTTGCGGGGGAGAAGGGCCGGGGATGAGGGGGCGTCCGCGCTCAATGCGTTGACAGGCACCACGCTGCGGTTCAAGCCAGTTCGCACAGGCTGGCCCCTCATCCCGTCCCCTCTTCCCGTTCAAAGCAACGGGGCGAGGGAGAAAGAATGGAAGAGCGCGGGTTGCTCCCGTTGTCACCCGTCGACCGGCATTTCAGGTTCGGCGAAGCTCGCTTCGAATTTACCAGTCGCGAGCGTCACGCCAGCGGCGGAGCGAACTTACGATTCGTCGGCGAAACGGAGCCGGACAAAACCGGAAACCCGGGCCAAGGGTGACCATTCCCGCGAATGGAGCACGGACGGCTTCGCGACCCGACCATCCAACGGTTGTGCCCAGCTGATTTCAGCAGGCCCTGCGACGACGGAAACCATGCCCGGCAGCCAGGGCAAACGCCAGCACGGCGAGGGAACCCGGCTCCGGAATAGGAGTGTGCATCAATGAGGCTGTCGAATAGTTGTTTGTTCCGACAACTTCTATGGTGCCGCTTTGCACATTCAGCTGCAGGCTGACCAAGTCGCCGATGTCCAGGTCGGCGAGCGATCCAAATCTCAGTGTCGAAAACGTCCCGCCAGGAGTGAGTGTGTATTGTTGTCTGGAAATCACCTGACCATTAACCAGCAGATTCGCGTCGACGACTCCTGTTCCGCTGATAGCTCGTGCCGTCAGATGACCTTCAATGGTGTGCAAGCCCTCGGCGATCGCCAAAGCGATTCCGGCCAAAGTGTTTGTGTATCCCCCGACGTTGACTGTCGTGGCATTGAAAACAACGTTGCTTGACCCGCCGCTGAAGGTCTGGTTCGAGGTAAACGTACGCTGAATGCCGGTTGCCAACGGTGTTGGATAGACAAGCGACGCCTCCGAGTAGCCGTTGATTCCCGCAACCAACACGTTGGTGCCGGCCGATGGGTTAATCTGAATACTGACAAAGTCGCCGGGACTCAGGTTGGCAAGCGAACCGAAACCCATCGTCCCAAACGAACCACCAGTCGGAAGCGTGTACTGGCTGCGTGAGACGGCAGAGCCGTTGACCAGCACGTTCACGTCAACTACTCCTGATCCGCTTGTCGCGCGGGCCGTCAGGTACCCGTTGACCGTATGGAGTCCCGCAGACTGGACAAAGGCAAGGTTGCCTGAACCACTTGTATAGCCGCCCACGTTCACAGGTGTGGTGTCAAATGCAACGTTCGCTGCCACGCCGCCATTGAACGTTGGGCTTGAGGACAGGCCGCGTTTGATTCCGGTCGCCAAGGGAGAATGGCGGCCAAAGGATGCGTGGGAGTAGCTGTTTGTGCCCACCATCTGGACATTCGTGCCGGAAGCCGGATTGACCTGAAAGTGAACCACGTCGCCAATGTTGAGGTTGGCCAACGTACCAAAAGCCATCGTGCCAAAATTCCCGCCTGCGGGCAGCGTATATTGCTGGCGGGAAAAGATGCCACCATTGACCAATACATAGGCCTCCACCACGCCGCTGCCGCCGGTAGATTGAGCCGTCAGGTATCCGCCAATCGCGTACAGTCCAGGGGCATTTGCGACGGCGATATTGGCCAGGGAATTCGGATATCCACCGACGTTTACAGTTGTAGTGTCGAAACCAACTGTAGTGCTTACCCCTCCCGGGAACGTCGGGTTAGTCGAAAGTCCACGCTGGATGCCAGAAAACTGACCTCGCACCTCAGTCGCAACCATCATGCAAATGAGCAACGAGAAAATCGCAATTGAGAGCTGTCGCTTCATGGGTGGATGACTCCTTGGATTTTGCGCTTTGGTGGCCGATAAGGCAGTGGCGGAATCGGCTCCCTGGCATTCTAGTTGTCCGGTTTTCCAGCGATAGTCCCTGGTTTGAACACCCTACGGCGGTAAACCATTGCGGCCCTGAGTTTCCGATTGGAAACAGGGAACACTTGCAGCGAACACGGGACTGGAACTGATCATCTCGTCGACTTCCGAAACTGGGGCACGACCGTAGAGAGACTTTGACCTTTTGGCGGAAGAGAACCCAGCACCTCACCTCCGTCCCCTCTCCGCAGTCAAAGAAACGACGAGCGGGGGGATGAGATTTGCCATGGCCCGTTGCTCATGCTTCCGGCTCGTCAGGGCGCGGGCAAACGCGGCGCGATTTGAAATTTCTTGCCCCCTTCTCCCCCGGCTTTGCGGGGGAGAAGGGCCGGGGATGAGGGGGCGTC
>JANOFL010000171.1:0-31348 GCA_031405895.1 Planctomycetota bacterium | reverse complement strand
GGTTGGTCGTTTGGGGCGAATGTGCATGCCCGGGGGCTGCGTGCCACGCCGTTCCATCGCGCGCGACGCGCCACCATTTTCATAGACCATCACCCCAAGGCGACGGTTGACACGGCCTTTTGGGCCGGTGTAACGGGCCATTCAGTCTGCTCCGAAAATGCCTGAAATCCCGCCGAGGCCGATGCCACGCGGGACCGAAAATGATGACCGAAAAAACCGCTGGCGGCAAGGGGGACGGGGATTTCCGGAGGCCGGCTGCGGAACCGACAGACCTGAACCAGCACGCCTAAGCTGGGGCACCTGCCGATTGGTACCTGCTTTGGTGGTAGCCGACTCATTCCATCTGCCGTCCGCCAGACGAAATGCGGAACTGCGGACGGCAGATGGAATGAGGCTGCTACTTTGAAGCCCAAAGCAAGAGGGGTTGGCCCTTTCCCGTGGGCTTCAGACGGGATCGCAGGTTGCAATCCGCTCGGGGCTGGCTTCCAGAACCCGCTGCATCAGCCGGGCAAGCTGGTCAGCGGTCTCAAAATCGCCCACCAGCGTACCCGGCAACGAGTCGCGGCATTTCTCAGCCCGTTCCTCGGGAAAGGGTACCTCCGCGAGCCTGCGAATGAAGATCCCGGCCACTTGCCGCGGGGAGCGCCTTGCAGCCTTGCGGTACAGGTCGATGTCGCGCTCGCCGGCGTCGCCCACCAGAACAAATCGCCGGGCTGGCTGGTTTTCGATCAGCCGCCGGATGACTTTGGATTTGCCGCTCCGCCGGATCCGGGCAACTTTCTGCAGGACGTGATTCCGCAGGCGAAAATCGCGGAGGTGCAACGAACCGCCCGGGAAGCCCTCCCCGTCCCGGAACCCGAGCAGGGCCTGCTGCAGCTGGCAGGGACTGGAGGAAACGTAGTGAAAGGCGCACCCCGACCGGGCCAGCTCGCGATAAAGCTCCGCCATCCCCGCGACCGCCCTGAAATCGCGCAGGAACGTATTGGCCAGCATTTCGGTCCGGTCGCCGATCGCTGATTCCTTGATCGTGTCGTCCACGTCAGAAACGATGGTCATGCCCGTGGCTGGCACGATCCAGGTTTCCAGGGTTTCGCGGAGCGTCTGACCTTCGCTTTCACAAAGCACTTCGGGCTGGAGCATCGGGCGGCCAAAACGATCGGCTTCGCGACAGGCTTCGACCAGTGCCGCCGGGACCGTAACCCATTGCGAAAAATGCCCGTTGCGGCGGGTTCGCTTCCGCAACGCCAGCCCCTGGTTTCCCAGCCGGACCTGCACCACCAGCCGCGCCGCGCCATCCGCGACAAACGGCGTAACGCGGCGCAGAAACCCGGGACTCGAGAGCTGGTCTTCGGTCGCATCCATCAGGTTGCCGAGCAGCCGGATCAGCATCCGTTTGCGAACGGTCGGAACGTACTCGTGCCGGACCGCCCCTGAAACCAGCATTCGCCAGCGCCCATCCCCGGTCGGCGAGGCAAATCCGGGAAACACATCCAGTTGCATGTTCAATGCCGGGAGGATATCGGGTGACTGCACGAGTATCGTAACGTGGCGGTCGGCGGCAACCAAACCGGGCCAAGGGCCGGATTGGACTTCAGGAGGGACCAACTGGTACTGCTGCCGCGCCGGGACCGAGTTGAAGCACGAGCCCGCATTTCTCACGAGGGGATACCGTTCGAGACAGACTGTTCCTGGTAACCCGACGCGTTAGCGAGGAATCTGGCTGGTTCCGCCTTGCTTACGCTTCGGGTTACCAGTTGTTGTGAGCAATGCGGGCAAGCACGAGCACGAGCACGACCGGAGCTGTTTGAAACTGTGGGGGAACCGGGAGATGGGAAATGAAAAAAGGGTGTTGCCAATCCGGCAACACCCTTGACGTTTCTCAACTATTCAGGCGGCAACGAAGTCCCGTCAGTCCCACCACCACTGGCTTTCGGCAAGTCTGGCAACGCTGATCGAATCGCGAACGGTCGTGATCGAGCCGTCTTTTTCTTCCTGAATCCGGTCTGAGTTCAGGGCCACGCGCGGCTGGATGTTCACACCGCCGCCAATCGGGGTCATGAAGTACTGGCCCTTCCAGACGGCATTGATCGCCGGAGCGACTTGCCGCGGGGCATTGAACCGCTCAGTCGGCAGGAGTTCCTCGTTGCTGAAAGTCGTCATCTCCCAGCCCGCCCGGGCGTACAGGTCGGCTTTCTGGATGAAGGCCGCAGCAATCGTCAGGTCGACCACGTTGCGGAGCTCGGCGAAGACGGGCATGATCTGGCTCAGGTTCCCGTACTCGCGGGTGAACGTCGAGCAGAACTCGCGGCTGGCAGGGTTGGCCTTGCCGGTCCCCTGACGTTCGCCGTCGCGGCTGACCCGCTCGTCCTCTCCGACCAGCTTGACGCCGCTGCCAACGAGCTGCATGGCCGAGCGGTCCGCGTTGACCTGGACACATTCGTAGTTGGGCTGGAAAAACCAGCGTTGCAGCGAGTTCTGGGCGACCGCGGTCGGTGAGGCGGCGGCAATGAAGCTGGTGATCGCCACCGGAGGCTGAAGGAGGCCAATCCCGATCAGTTTCATCATGTAGTCGGCTTCGACCAGGACGCGGGCCATCCGGGTTTCCGCCGCGATCCCTTCGACGGTGATCTCCTGGAGGCCCAGCGCTTCCTGATATAGCTGCACGACCTGCAGTTCGCTCCCCGGGCGGAAGTTGCCCTGCACATTCTGGACTGCCTGTTTCATCCGGCTCAGCCCTTCCTGGGTCGGATCGATCGAGCAGGAAATGACGCCGGTCTTTTCACCGTCGGGACCAAAGGCCCGCAAGGCGACCACGAGGTCTTCAAGGTGCAAAGTCGCGGCACCCGTGTTCAAACCCACGACACGATTGTTGCCGTTCTTGTAAAAACCTTCCGCTGGACCAGCAATCACGATGTCCCTGGTCTCGGGATAGAAGAAGACATGGGTGATGCGGGTCAGCCCGGCGAGCTGCAACATGTCATCCGGCAAGGGCTGACCAGCCGCAAGCTGTTTCGCGATTTCCTTTTCCAGGCGGGTCAGCGAAACTTTGCGCAACGAGCTAGGTCGCTGGATCTCCTGGGTCAGGCTCTGGCGAGCAGCGGCCGATTGTTGCCGGTCGAGGATCCCGTCCGGGTCCAGCTGCGTCTGGAAGTTGAGGACGCCATTGGCGTCAATCTCAACACCGCCCTGGTTGTTCGCATTCGCCTGGGCCGATGCAACTTCTGTCAGGAACAGAACAGCCGCGATAGAGAATGCAGCCCCGAGGAGCTGCGTGAGTCGCACTGGCATGGATCAACCTCTGCAAGCCAAAATTTCGCGTTCAGTCCAAACAGTCCTGCCCTGTTCATCGGACGGCACAGCGGGTCGGGAGTGAAACACCCTGTCGGCTGCAGAATCGCCGACCTGCCCAAACTGTGCCGTTTGCCCCAGTTCAATGGTAGTTGCCACTTGGGGCGATAGCAACAAAAGCCCCGTTTGGGGACTTTTTTCGGGCCAAAACAGCTGCCCAGACCGACGTCCAGCTACGCGACTGACGGTCGTAGGAGTTGAGGCTGAGAGTCAATTGCCGGGAGTGGCAGACCCTGCCGGTATTGCCCCTCGCAATTACTGGGCGACCCAGGTGAAATGGTCCATCAAGGCCGACCAGCCCAGCGCTACGGCGTCCGAGCCATTGGCAAAAGTCACTTTGGCCCGCACCTGCCGCGTGCCCGGCTGAACAAACCGTTCCACAGGCGCCGGGACGTTCAACAGCAGGAACTGATCGCCTGGAAACGGCGCGGTGCGGAAATCGACCGATTCCCAGGCCCCGGTCAAGAAATTGTAGAGCTCCGTTCGCAATGAGATGCCGGGAATGCTGGAGTAGCCTTCTATCCGGATCCCAAGCCGCGTGACCGCACCCGCCGGTGCCGTGCCAGTGATGAGCATCCGGACTTCGCGGGTCGTAAGGCTGGAAGCGTCAAACGGGATTTCCGAAGTGGCACCCAACCGGATGTCGTCGGAAGCCTGGATCGAGGACAGCCCTCCCTGCACACCCGATCCCACTTGTACTGACAGCATCTGGGGCGGAACCAGCACGCCTCCCAGCTGAAAAACGGCGAGGGCCGCATCCACCAGATTCGGGAAGCGGCCGATGTTGCCACCGGTGCCTTGCGGCCATCCCGTCGTGGACAACACGCTCCGCAATTCGGCCGGGGTCAGTCGGCGGCCGATCCTGTCGATCGCAAAACTCTGCAACGCAACGCAGGACGCCGCGATAAACGGGCTGGCGGAACCGGTGCCAGAGAATGTAGCCGTGTAGACCTGGTTGGGGTCGCCCCCGATGGTCGAGTGCGAACCATTGCCGGCTGTGAAGACCGACTGGCCCCAACCCTGGACGTTGACGCGGCTGCCGAAAGTACTGAATGAAAGCTTGTCGTGCGCGGTCGTCGCCGTGCCGGCCCCGACGATGATGGCACCACTGTTCCCTCGCGCCATGTAGGCCTGGTAGGTGGCACTATCGAGGTCCTGGTTGCCATTGCCAGCGGCACCGACCACGACCACTCCCGCATCGGTGCCGTTCTTGACGACGGTCCAGACCGCCAGGGACAGTTCGGCTGGCCCAAAGTTGCTCCCGCCCTCGCCAATGGTCTGCATTTCCAGCAAGACCAAGTCACCGGCGTCGACCGTAGCGATGGCGTTGGCAATCGCCGTGACGCGGCGCGAGCCGCCTTCCACGGTCCACTCGGGGAAAAACCCAGGCTTGGGCTTCCAGCACCAGTCCGCGGACGCCGTAAGCGTTGTCGGCACCAATCATTTCGCCCAATACAGCTGAGCCGTGGTGATGCCAGCCATTGGAAACGACGCCCGGGTTGGGTGTCTGCCCGGGCTCGGCAATGACTCCGCAGAGGTCCTCGTGATCGCCGTGGAACCAGTACTCACAATCGGCGACCCGGATCCCGAATCCTCGCCCGCTGCCGAGGCTCCAAAAGGCGTTCATGTTCAGGCCAGGATTCGCGCCGCGGTAACCTTGGAGCGACTCATAGGTCGGCGTGACAGGAGCAATGTCGAAACACGGCTCCTGGACCAGCGGCGGGAGCGGATTGACCATCTCAAACTCCGCCCACTCGACCAGTTCCGACGCGTGAAGCAGGGCCGCGATATCGCCGAGCGCGGCCGGGTCCGCTTCGACCAGCATCATCGAAGCGAGGTCCGGCTGGGCCAGCCCGCTGTTGGCCGCAGCCCGTGTTTCCAGCCATGCGATCATCTCCGGCGGCAAGTCCAGCAATGGCTTGAAACGGACTGGCTGGCGGCGTTTGAGTCGCGCGGGAACAAGGTCCACTTCGCCATCCAGCGTCAGCACCCGGCCGTCGACGGCGCGAGCCAACAACTGGTCGCGGAACTTGACGATCAGCCGATGCACAAACTTCGGCTGCCGCGGCACGAATCCCTTGACCAGCGGCATGCGGGGAATCAGGACCGCCACAACGGGAACCAACTCGTCGGATCGCTGCAGGATGCTCGCGGGAGACTTGTCATCTGGCCCAATGCCCAATGGTTCCTGATGACCGGCGCCGGCATCGCCTCCCGGCGCTACCGTCGACAAAACCGAAGATTCCCCAAGCCCCGCCTGGACATCGCCCTCGCTTCCAATCCACAAACTTTCGGTCGCGGATTGATCTGACGCCGCCAGGACCGGCAAGAGCAGAACACACAACGCAGCAGTGGCAGCGTGGCGAGCCGAACCCAGACGTTTCCTGAAGGTCCGTGGGATTGACATGTTCGATACTTAAGTTGGAGAGGGCCTGACTACCGCAAAAGCAGTTTTTCGCAGGGTGCCGTGCGGGGCGAACGACCAAACAGACGACCCTGTCGCAATCAGTTTAGCCCTTGCCAATCCGGCCAGCCACAAGCCCGAAAAACAGAAGGCCCACGCAGGTTTGGCGTGGGCCTCGCGAAAAACGAAGGAGTCGAACCATCAGGCCGCAGCTTGACAGCTGACAGCCGCGTGGGGAACGCGAAGAGCCCGCGGCTAACGCCGACGGTTCACACCGAGGCCGGCCTTTATCGCCGCATTAGTAACGGTAGTGATCCGGCTTGTACGGCCCGTTGATGTCGATGCCAAGATACTCGGCCTGACTGGCAGTCAGTTTGGTCAGCTTGACTCCCAGCTGGTCGAGGTGCAAACGGGCGACTTCCTCGTCGAGCTTTTTCGGCAAGACATGAACACCGACATCGTACTTGTCGGAATCGGTCCAGAGGGCGATCTGGGCGAGAACCTGGTTCGTGAACGAGTTGCTCATCACGAACGAAGGATGGCCCGTTGCACAGCCGAGGTTCACCAGCCGGCCTTCGGCCAGCAGGATGATCGACCGGCCGTGGGATTTGAAGGTGTAGCGGTCAACCTGTGGCTTGACCTCCTCCTTCGACACCTTGCCGGACTCGACCTGGCCGTTGAGCCAGACGACATCGATCTCGTTGTCGAAGTGGCCGATGTTGCAGACGATCGCATCGTTCTTCATCACGGCCATGTGCTCGCCGGTGATGATGTCGATGTTGCCCGTCGTCGTGACGAAGATGTTGCCCAGCGGGGCGGCGTCCTCCATCGTCGTGACCTGGAAGCCTTCCATCACCGCCTGGAGGGCGTTGATCGGGTCGATTTCGGTCACGATCACGCGGCCGCCGTAACGCTGCATCGAGTGGGCACAACCCTTGCCGACGTCGCCGTAGCCGCAGATGACCACGACCTTGCCGGCGATCATCACGTCGGTCGCCCGTTTGATCCCGTCGGCCAGCGACTCGCGGCAGCCATAGAGATTGTCAAACTTGCTTTTCGTCACCGAGTCGTTGACGTTGATCGCGGGGACTTTCAGCTCGCCCCGCTGGTGCATCTGGTAGAGCCGGTGCACTCCGGTGGTGGTTTCCTCGGACAGGCCGCGGATTTCACCGAGCAGCTCGGGGTAGCGCTTGTGGACCATCGCCGTGAGGTCGCCCCCGTCGTCGAGGATCATGTTGAGCGGCTGGCCGTCCTTCATGAACAGAGTCTGCTCAATACACCAGTCGAATTCCTGCTCGTTCATGCCTTTCCAGGCGTAAACGGGCACGCCAGTGGCGGCGATCGCCGCGGCGGAATGGTCTTGGGTCGAAAAGATGTTGCAGCTGCTCCAGGTGACTTCGGCTCCCAGTTCGCGGAGCGTCTCGATCAGGACCGCAGTCTGGATCGTCATGTGGAGGCAGCCGGCGATGCGGGCACCGCGCAGGACCTTCTGCGGTCCGTACTTCTTCCGCAGGGCCATCAGGCCCGGCATTTCGTTCTCGGCGAGCAGGATTTCGCGACGGCCCCAAGCGGCCAGCGAGTGATCCTTGACCTTGAAAGGCAGACGTTCGGATGCAACTTGAGCCACGGGGGCCCTCCTTTTGAATGTGGCAGCCTCGTGCAGGACTGCCCAACCCATGGAAACGGCTCGAACCCGAGACTTCAGGTGCCGGAAAACCGCCGACTGGCGGACCACTACCCATTCTAACCGTGCCCGCCCAACCCATTCAACTCGGCATTTTCCCGGCCCATCCCGCACAACCAGAATGCCGCAGGGGGCTGCAATCGACGTCTATCCGCGTGTACTCCCTTTTGGACCAGGTTCAATCCCTTTCTGGCCCGCTGGTCAGTAGTGGTACCGCAGCTGGGCGATCATCAGGGAATCGCCGTCGACCTTGTAGACCATGCGGTGTTCGTCGCTGATGCGGCGGGACCAGTAGCCGGCCAGGGCATGTTTCAGGGCTTCGGGCTTGCCCGTGCCTGTACCGGGAGTGCGGGCCGTTTCGCGAATGAGCGCGTTGATCCGTTTGAGCAGCTTCCGGTCTTTCGCCTGCCAATGGAGATAGTCCTCCCCTGCTTGCTCCGCGAAGACCAGCTTCATTCGACCAGTTTCCGCTTCCTTCCCTGGCCGTTTTCGAGACCGGCAATCGCCTCGAGCAGGCGCCTGGCGTTTTTGGGCGCGCGGAGCAGATAGGCGGTCTCTTCCAGGGCCTTGTAGTCGTCCAGCGACATCATCACTACGGACTGCTGCCCGTTACGGGTGATGATCAGCGGTTCATGGTCTTCACAAACCCGGTCCATCGTGTCGGCGAGGTTGGCGCGGGCGGTGGTGTAGGTAATGGCGTCCATCGTGTCCTGCTTCCGGGATATGTACATAATACTGTACATGTATTCGTCAGGTCTGACAAGCGAATGCCAACCAGTTTCATTTCAAGCCCTGTGATCGTCCGCTTTCAACTCCCGAAATCCCGTGTTTGCCGCCTGGACAAAAGCCTGTGCCAGTTCAGAAGACTTTTTCCCCGGAAACGTTTCCACGCCGCTGGCTACGTCGACCGCGGCGGGGTGGACTGCGGCGATCGCGTCAGCGACGTTGGCGGGGGTCAGGCCGCCGGCGAGGATGACCGGGAGCGGAAGCTGATGGACCAGCTCCTGGGCGAAGTTCCAGTCTGTTTGCTGGCCCGTGCCGCCGTAAGGAGCGTTGTCGGCCACCCGGTTTCCGTCGGTTTCAGCTGAAGGCATGCGCGGAGCGTCCAGCAGGATGGCGTCGACTCCGGCGCGGTGCCATGCAAGGGCGGATGTCAGCGCGGCAGCAGGATGATCTGGCCTCGGCTGCAAAGCGCGGATGAAGCCGGTGGCCTGAAGAACTTCACGCAGGGCCATCGATTCAGTGCGTTCGTCGCCGTGAAACTGGATCCAGTCCAGCCTGCAGGTTTCTGCGATTCGCCGGATTTCGGCCAGATCGTGGTTGACAAAGACGCCAACTCGCGCGACGTTGCTGCCGGCCG
This sequence comes from Planctomycetota bacterium, assembly GCA_031405895.1. GTDB lineage: Bacteria > Planctomycetota > Planctomycetia > Pirellulales > Pirellulaceae > BJ22. The sequence goes on along the minus strand of JANOFL010000171.1, from coordinate 22,552 downwards.
TCGCCACCGTGATCGCCTGCGCTGTGGCCAAGTCGACATATCGCAAGCTGCGTGGGAAAAAATTGAGTCCGATCGCGTCGGCACCGGCATCAACGGCCAAGCGGGCATCGTTGACCGAGACCACGCCGCAGATCTTGATTTTCCAGTCCAGCGTTTTCAACAACCCAAGCTCCCTCGATGACCGTGGCCGCCCATCGGCGAACCAGTCCGGATTATCGGCAGATCGCGATGGTAACCGACCGCTTCCCGCTGCGGATTCCGGCTGATCGTTTGCCGCTGCTGGTGACGGGGGTCTCGGGCGTCGCCGGGTTCAATATCTTTGCGTTCCTTCGCCGGCGATATGGCGACCAGATCGTCGGCATCCGGCCACTGGCAACCCGGAGGCTGACCGGGCCGGGAATCGCTGGCCACACGCTGGAAAATGAGGTGGAGACGTTGCGGCTGATTCGGGAGGGCGGATTCCGGTCGATCCTCAGCACGGGTGGCAGCTGTGACCTTCGCGGCTGTGAACTGGACCCGAACATGGCCCGGCGCGTCAACATTGGAACCATCGATTCGCTGGTCAACGCCATTCAGGGCTGCGATATCCGGCTGGTTCACCTGTCGATTGATCTTGTTTTTGGCGGAACGCGGGGAGGCCGGCATGGGGAGTCCGACCGACCCGACCCGGTGACCGTTTATGGCCAGACGATGGCGGCAGCGGAGGCGCTGATTTCGGCGCGGATGCCGCGCGCCTGCATCGGGCGGATTTCACTGCCGATGGGGGTCAGCTTCAATGGCCACGCGGGGGCGATTGACTGGATTCGATCCCGTTTTGAAGCCGGCCGGCCGGCGACGCTCTACTTCGATGAACTCCGTACGCCGACCTATGTGGAGTGCCTCGCAGAGGTTTGCGAGGACCTGTTGGCGAGCGAGCTGGCCGGACTCTGGCACCTCGGTGGCCCGCGCCCGCTTACGCTCAACCAGATCGCCCAGATTGTCAATGTTGCCGGTGGCTACGATCCGGGACTGCTCAACGGTTGTTACCGGATCGAAGCTGGCCCGATTCCGCCTCGTGCCGGAAATGTGACACTCGATTCGTCGAGGTTGGCCCTGGCGCTGGGACGTGACCCTTTCGCGCCTTGGCCGCTCGACCAAAGACTTGTCCCTGACTCACGCGAGTGGCATTTCAAGCGTGATTTCAGCCGTTCGCCGGGATGGATTGAGAAATCGCTGAATTGCCGTGGTGAACCCGAAACGGCCGGAGAATCGGGGAGTCCAGAGCAACAGGCGAATTGTTGATTCGCGCCCGCTGCACGGCTAAGATTGGAGCAGGGGCTGAACCGGGAGCCGACCTCGATTCCAGTCGGCTGCGGCCTGGATAGCTGTCGCGGGTGACGGACAAGCAGTTGGGACAACTGCTTTACATTGGGCAGGACCATGAACGCGCGATTTGACTGGTGCGTTGGTATCGGACGCTGGATGGGGGTCCCGGTCCGGTTGCATGTGCTGCTGTTTCTTGCCGTCGCGGCGGTCTTCGCCGTCGATTGGCACTATCGCGATTACAACCCGGTGCTGGGGACCGGGCTGGTTACCGTCCTGCTGCTGGTCTTCAGTCTGGTTCTGCATGAACTGGCCCACGTCTGGACCTGCATCAATCTGGGCGGTGAAGTCCACTCGATGACGCTGGTCCCTTGGGGCGGCGACTCGCGGCTGGAACTGCCGGAAGGTCCTGCCCAACGGCTGTTTGTCCAGCTGGCCGGACCATTCGCCAACGGAGTATTGTTTTCGGTGGGTGCCTGTCTTCTGATCGGGGCCGGTGATGCCAGCCTGCAACAACTGATCAACCCATTCCGTCCCAGACCCTTTCTGCTGGATTCCTGGGAGTCCTCACTGATTGCAATCGGCACGTGGTTGAACTTCCAGCTGATGCTGGTCAACCTGGTACCCTGCTATCCGCTCGATGGAGGCCGCATTCTGCGCGAAGTCTTCGCCGCAACCAGCTCACATTCGGGTGGTCCGAAGATCGAGGCGACCTTGATGGCAATTGGCCAGTTGACCGGTGCCTCACTGCTCGTGATGGCGATCGTGATGCGGGATTTCAATCAGGGACCGGTCCAGCCGATTTGGGCCCTCCTGGCCGCGGCGGGCATTTCCCTGCTTTTCGCGGCTCGATTTGAGTACCGCCAGCGGTTGCGGGAACTCTTCCAGAGCGATCCGTGGCCGGATGAAGACAGCCCTGCCGGCAACGACAGCGACCTCGCGTTTGACGAAACCAGCGATTCGTTTTTCAAGGCCGACCAGTACTCGCAATGGCTGGCCGAGAAGCAGCATCAGCTTGAACAGTCCTCGACCACCGACGTCGCAACAGGTCTTTCGGACGCCGAGCTGACCGACCTGCTGCTCGACAAACTCCATCGCGACGGGATCGAGAGCCTGACCCGCCAGGAACGCCAGGCTCTTGACCGGATCAGCCAGCAACTGCGGAGCCGCCGCGGCGATGGCAGCAGCATTTGAACCTGTGGCCGTGGCCTAATGCCGCTTGCTTTGGGCTTCAAAGCAGCAGGCACATTCCATGTGCCGTCCCAAGTTCCGCATGGCGTCTGGCGGACGGCAACTGGAAGCGTCTGGCGGACGGCACAGGGAATGTGCCTGCCACTGTCAGATCTCTTCACCGCCCCGGATTCCCCCGAAAGCCCGACCCGTAACGCACCGGGCTGAGCCACTTCATCCAGCAACGCGGATGGGTGAAGTCCCAGCACATCCAGCGCCGGGCACCACAACATCGGCAACGGTAAGGGCCTGTGAAGATCACCAGGCCAAATGAAAAGCCGACCAGGACACTCCAGTACCAGCGGGGCCGGAGTCCATGGAAGTGGAAATCCGGACGGTTGCACCGGAAACAGGTCATGACGCGATCGCCCACCGGCGCGCCATCGCAGTCACCGGCCAGTTCGTCGAGCTGATCCTCTGGCTCTTGCAAATCGTCGTGGTTCCCGCATTCCGGGGCGTGGCCCGACCGCTTCGCATCGCAACAGGGACTCTCCGCCGGCGCGGCAGCATTATCGCGCCGTGGGCGTTCGTCAGTTTCGCGGGTGGTCCCCGAAAGACCGGTGACGACAGGATGTTTGTTCACGATTCAGCCCCCGGACTGGCAAGCCCCATAGCCAGCGTGACGTGGACCTACAACAGGTTGCGAAGAACAGTCTGCAGGATACCTCCATTGCGGAAATAGTCCATTTCCACGGGGGTATCGATCCGGACAACGGCCGGAAAACGGACCGTAGAGCCATCACTTCTGAGGGCTGTGACGGTCAGTTCGGACCGCGGCTCGAGCGTCGCGGTCACAGGAATGTCATAGTTCTCGGTCCCGACAAGGTTAAGCGTCTGGGCCGTGGCCCCCCCCGGGAACTGGAGCGGCAAAATCCCCATCCCGACCAGGTTGCTGCGATGAATCCGCTCGTAACTGGCCGCGATGACGGCCCGCACGCCCAGCAACATGGTCCCCTTGGCGGCCCAGTCCCGGCTGCTTCCAGTCCCATATTCCAGCCCCGCCAGGATCACCAGGGGGGTCCCCGACTCGTGGTAACGAACGGCGGCGTCGTAGATGGTCATCCGTTCTCCCATGGGCTGGTGTGCGGTCCAGCCGCCTTCGACGCCAGGCACCATCTGGTTGCGAATCCGGATGTTGGCGAAGGTGCCCCGGATCATCACCCGGTCATTGCCGCGGCGTGAGCCGTAGCTGTTGAAGTCGCGCGGCTCGACTCCCCGGCCGACCAGGTACTTCGCCGCCGGACTGTCCTTCGCGATCGAGCCAGCCGGCGAAATGTGATCGGTCGTCACGCTGTCGCCGAGCACGGCGAGGCAACGCGCCCCGCGGATCGCCTGGACCTGCCCCGGCTGGCGGGTCAGACCTTCGAGGAACGGCGGCTCCTGGATGTAGGTGCTCGCATCGTCCCACTGGTAGATGTCCCCGGTCGTCGTCTGGATCGCGTTCCATTTCTCGTTGGAGTCAAACGCGCCCCGATACTGTTGCCGGAACATGTCGGGTGAAATCGCGGCCTCGATCACCGCGCTGATCTCTTCGGCGGTTGGCCAGATGTCGCGGAGATAAACAGGCTGCCCGCCATGGCCCGTACCAAGCGGCTCGGCCACCAGGTCCCGGTCGGTGGTCCCGGCCAGTGCGTATGCGACGACCAGCGGCGGGCTGGCGAGATAGTTGGCCCGCGTGTGCGGGTTGACGCGGCCCTCGAAGTTGCGATTGCCGCTCAGCACACTGGCCGCGACCAGATCGCCCTCGTTGATCGCCCCGACGACGGGTTCCGGAAGCGGGCCACTGTTGCCAATGCAGGAGGTACAGCCGTAGCCGACCGTATGAAAGCCCAGTTGTTCGAGATAGCCGGTCAGTCCCGCGCGATCGAGATAGTCGGTTACGACGCGCGAGCCGGGAGCGAGGCTGGTTTTCACGAAGGACGGGACCTTGAGCCCTTTTTTCACCGCGTTGCGGGCCAGCAGGCCGGCCGCAATCATGACCGAAGGATTGCTGGTGTTGGTGCAACTGGTGATCGCAGCGAGGACGACCGCGCCGTGCCCAATGGACTGGGTTGAACCGTTCCGCACGGTCCCACTGCGCTGCAACGCGGCCTGGTCGAGTCCGAATCCGCGCTCCGCCACGGGTGCTGTGAGCGACTTGCGGAACAGCCGTTGCATGTCCGACAACCGGACCCGGTCCTGGGGCCGCTTGGGACCCGCCAGCGAGGGTTCCACCGTCGAAATGTCCAGCCGCAACGTGTCCGTGAAAACTGCCGCCGGTGCCGAGTCGGTCCGGAACAGCTGCTGGGCCTTGCAGTAATCTTCCACCAGCCGGACCTCTTCATCGGTCCGGCCAGTCCGGGCCAAATAATCGAGTGTTTGGTGGTCGACCGGAAAGAACCCCATCGTCGCGCCGTATTCGGGGGCCATGTTGGCGATCGTGGCCCGGTCAGCCAACGACATCGACGAAAGGGCCGGGCCAAAAAACTCGACAAACTTGTCGACCACGCCCTTCTTGCGCAGCATCTCGGTCACGGTCAGCACGAGGTCGGTCGCGGTTGTCCCGGCCGGGAGGCTGCCGCTCAGCTCCATGCCAACCACTTCCGGCAGGAGCATGTAGATCGGCTGGCCGAGCATCGCGGCCTCGGCTTCGATTCCACCGACGCCCCAGCCGAGCACGCCGAGGCCATTGATCATCGTGGTGTGGCTGTCAGTGCCGACGAGCGTATCGGGCAGAGCAACCGTGCCGCGTTCGTCTTCGCGGAGAAAAACGCCCTTGGCCAGGAACTCGAGGTTGACCTGGTGCACGATCCCGACGTTGGGCGGGACCACGCGAAAATTGTCGAACGCCTGCTGGCCCCAGCGCAGAAATTCGTAACGCTCCCGGTTCCGCTCGAATTCCAGTTCGACGTTCTGCTGCAATGCCGCGGCAGTGCCGAAGCGGTCCACCTGGACGCTGTGGTCAATCACGAGGTCGACGGGAATCAGAGGGTTGATCTTCTTCGGGTCCCCGCCCATCCGGGCCATCGCGGCCCGCATCGCAGCGAGGTCCACCACAGCCGGGACGCCGGTGAAGTCCTGCAACACCACCCGGGCGGGCTTGAACGGAATCTCGACCTTGGCCGGTGCCGCCGCCTTCCAGCCGGCAAGGTTGCGGACGTCGTCCATCGTCACCGCATGTCCGTCGCAATTGCGGAGAACGGCTTCCAGAAGGACCCGGATGGAAAAAGGCAGGCTCGCCACCCGCGTCAAACCCAGCTCCTCCAGCTTGCCAAGCCGAAAGTAACCGGCAGAACGGCTTCCCGACCGGAACGTGGTACGAGCAGAAAACGGATCGAACTGGCGGGACATCGGCGTCACCCCACATGGGTCTTGAAGACTCCAGACTGGCCACAGTTTCGCAGTCTGCGTAAATGTGTCAACACGAGCAACGGGCCAACGCGCCATGCGGGTGCATCGCGCGGATTGCAGAATGTTTTTCAACAACAGGCGGCAGCGCCAGATTTTCTTTTCCGGCCCCCTCCCCCGCGGTTGCTTTGTGGGGTTTGGGGTGGGGGGGGGTGGGGGCGACCGCGCACCGGGAAACTTCGTGGCGGCACCCGCCAAGCCACTCAATCCCGGCGAAACAACAATCCAGAGTTCGAAGGTCGCAAAGTGCGAAATGCACCCGTGCTATGCCGCCCGCCAAGGGTTTAAAGTTGCATGCAAATGAAGTATGGGTTTTTGCTCACGAACGGCACATGGAATGTGCCTGCTACCTTTGCCTCGGTCAACCCCGACGGGGGCAGCCATCGGGTATCATCGCGGGCCGTTGCCGGGCCTGGTGTTGCCCATTTCAACGGCAGTTCGCGCGGGAGATTCGGCATGCGCAATATGGTGGCCCTGGTGCTCGGCGGTGGACGCGGGACGCGGCTCTTTCCGCTGACGTCGATCCGCTCCAAGCCCGCCGTGCCGCTCGGCGCGATGTACCGGCTGATCGACATCCCGATCTCGAACTGTCTCAACAGCGGGATCAACCAGATCTATGTGCTGACCCAGTTCATGTCGGTCTCGCTGCACCGGCACATCCGGCGAACCTACACCTTCGACCAGTTCAACGGCGGGTTCGTGGAAATCCTCGCCGCCCAGGAAACGATGCGCGAAGGCACCGACTGGTACCAGGGCACCGCCGACGCCGTCCGCAAGAACCTTAACTACATCGAACAGCGCGGCGTCGAATATGTGCTGATCCTTTCGGGCGACCAGCTCTACCGGATGGATTTCAGCCGGATGCTGAAGGAGCACCTCGAAAAGGACGCCGACGTGTCGATCGCCTGTTTGCCAGTCACCGAACAGGCCGCACAGTCATTTGGCGTGATGCGGCTGGATTCCGCCGGCCGGGTGCTGGGGTTTCTCGAAAAACCCCAGACCGCGCAGGAGCTCGATCTTGTGCGGACCGACCCGGCCCTGCTCCGTAGCGCCGGGATCACCGATCCCGACCGCTCGATCCTTGCCAGCATGGGGATCTACCTTTTCCGCCGCGACGTGTTGCAAAAGGTCCTGCAGAAAACCGACTACCACGACTTCGGCAAGGAGATCTTTCCGGCCACGATTCGCACGCACAAGGTGCAATCGTTCATGTTTGACGGCTACTGGGAGGATATCGGAACGATCCGGGCCTTTTACGATGCCAACCTCAGCCTCGCCGCGCGGAAGCCGCCCTTCGAACTCGGCTTGCCCGAAGCGGTGGTCTACACGCGGGCCAGATTCCTGCCGCCCTCGCGGATTGGCCGGGCCACATTGCACAACAGCCTCGTCGCAAGCGGCTGCGTGATCGGCGACGATGTGGTGATCGAAAACAGCCTGATCGGCCTGCGCAGCGTGATCGGCGACGGCGCCGTGATCCGCGACACCGTCATGATGGGGGCCGACTTCTACCTGACCGACGAGGAGAAAACCGCTTCGATCAGCCAGAGCTTTCCCTGTGTCGGCATCGGCAAAGGCTCTCAGATCACCGGAGCCATCATCGACAAGAACGTGCGGATCGGCGCTGGTGTACGGATCCACAACCAGAAAAAGACTGAGTCCACACCGCTGGAACATCCGCAGTGCGTGATTCGCGAAGGCATCCCCGTGATCGTCAAGGGAGCCGTGATCCCCGATAACTGGTCGCTCGACCTGCTCACCTGACACCGCTCCCCGCCCACAATCTGCGCTAAACCGCGCAATCAGTGGACGAGACTCTTTGTCCGGCTTTTCCCGAAACGGCTCTGCGGATCACCCCGACAACCGCCGGATAGCCGCGATCACTTCACCCGGTTCGGCGTGCCGTTCGACCGCGTGCTTGGAAAAGACCAGCTGCCCGTCGACGATCACGTCGAAGACGCCCTTGAAGCCGGGAACCAGTTCGGGCCTCGCCTTGAACTCAGCCTCGATTTCATCCGCCAGACTGGCGGCCCGAGGGAGATAGTTTCACTGCGTGCAGTATTCGATCGTGATCTTCATCAGTCGTCGTTGCCTGTCCGAAAAGGGGTCTGACCCTTTATCCAGTTGCATTGCCGATCCGAAAACGTGACGAAAAAGCAGACCATGCCACTTCCGAGCCCATGGGTAGAGGGTCAGACCCCTTTTCGGACAGGCTCTCAGTGCCGGCGGATGCGGTAGCGTTTGAGTTTGCGGTCGAGCGTGGACCGTTCGATGCCGAGGATAACGGCCGCCCGGCTTTTGTTCCAGTCGTTGGCTTCCAGCGTCAACCGGATATGGCGGGCTTCGATATCGGCCAGTGAAGCCGGTTCGTAGAGGTTGGCAGTAAGCGGGTGGTCGATCTGCGACTCGCTGGCTGTCGTCAATGTCGTCAGCATGATGTCCTCGGTGCCGATCTCGGTTCCGCGCGCCAGCACGACGGCCCGTTCAATCACATTGCGCAGTTCGCGGATGTTGCCTGGCCAGCGATAACGGGACAACATCAACACGGCATCGGGATGAAAACCGGTCAGCCGGCGGCCGGTAGTTTCGTTGAAAGCCTGCAGAAAGTAGGTGCACAGTTCAGGGATGTCTTCCGGGCGACGGCGGAGCGGCGGGACATCGATCCGGACCACGTTCAGGCGGAAGAAAAGGTCCTTGCGGAAAATGCCATCCTTGACCGCCGCCTCCAGATCGCGGTTGGTGGCCGCGATCACGCGGACATTGGTGCGGACCTGCTTGCTCCCGCCGACGCGCTCGAACGGGTGTCCTTCGAGCACGCGGAGAAACTTGGCCTGGATCGACTGGCTCATCTCGCCAATCTCGTCCAGCACGAGGGTCCCCTGGTCGGCCGCCTCGAACTTGCCCAGCTTGCGGTCGGTCGCGCCGGTGAAGGCCCCTTTTTCATGCCCGAACAGTTCGCTTTCGAGCAACGTTTCAGTCAGAGCCGCGCAATTGATGCAGACAAACGGGCCTTTCCGCCGCGCGCTGGAAAAATGGATCGCCCGGGCCACCAGTTCCTTGCCGACCCCGCTTTCGCCGCGAATCAGCACCGTGGCGTTGCTGGGCGCGGCCAGTGCGATCTGCTGGTGCACATCGAGCATCGCCTTGCTGCTGCCGACGATTTCGCTCTGGACCCCCAGCTGTTTTCGCAACTGGTCGATTTCGGACTTGGTCCGCGTCAGGTCCTCGACCAGTTTCTGTTCGCGGTAGCGGGTCCGCAGGGCGAGCCCGATCGTTTCAGCGACCGCGAGCGTGAACTCGAGATCGTCCGGATCGAGCACCCGGTTTTCCTGCGTCGAATAAAGGTGCACGAGGGAAACTGTCCGCTGGTTCATTCTGACCGGCGCGCAGATCACGCTGGTCGCGTTGATGACGCCTTTGCTGTCGCGCAAGCCCAGCGCGCTATCGTCGAGGACGTCGCGCGCGAGCACCGCCTGACCCTCGCGCATGACCGTGTCGGCGAGAAAGCCGGAAACGCGCAGATACTCCGGCAGGCGCGACGAATGCCAGGCGACAATTTCGAGCTGCTCCGGTCCGGCCAGGGTTTTGCCCGCCGGAACCATCAGCACGGCCCCCGAGTCGACGCCCGTGCCTTCGATCAGCGCATCCAGTGCCATCCGCGCAATCCCGCGCAGCGTCGTCTCATTGGCCAGCTCAAACGCCAGCCTGCACAGCCTGGTCGCGGCCCGGCCGACTTTGGGCACTGAGGTGACATCGCCTTCGTCATCGGCAAGGTAACGGGTCTTGTCGCGCCGATGCGTGATCGTGGTCGGTTCGGCCGTGACAACAGGCAGGGTCTTCTGGTCGTCGGGATCGAGTTCCAGGCCAGGAGAAGTCTCCGCCCGGCTGGGTGGAGGGACGACCCCTGACTTGCTGTCATACGCGTCGTGCAGATCGTTGACAAAGACCAGCTGCGTCCGCGCGATCCAGATCACGTCGCCTGGCTTGAGGACATAGTCGCCGCTGAGCCGGTTGGTTCCGACGGCCGTTCCGTTGCGGCTGGTCAGGTCGCGGATGGTCCACTTGCCATCGGACAGGAACACTTCGGCATGCTGGCGGCTGGCCTGTTCCTCGCGGATCACGATCTGGCAGGTTGGCGAGCGGCCAATCGTCATCGCCCGACCGGGAATCAGGCGGAAAACGTCGGACCACTTGGCACCGTCGCGAACGACGAGGTAGGCCGTCAGCGTGGTGCCAAGCGGTGGCTTGGACGTCTTTTGCGACATGCGGACTGGGTTGTGGAAGCTGCCGGGGTCTGTCGGACTGACTTGAAGACCGGGCGGCCAATCCGGCAATCGCGGTCGCTTAATGATATCCGGCAGCCCCAGCCGGGACCCACTGCAATCCTCCAGCCAACGCTACAACCGGCGCGGACGCAACCCGAAACCGGGTCGGAACGATTGCGACGCCGACCCTGCCGGCTGGTGAAACTTCCCGGTTTTCTTGCTTTTTGGTGGCTGTGCAGCTAGTCTTGAGATCGGTGAACTGGCGTCCGGATTGTACCGATTTTCAGCCAAGGCCCGCCAGTATTATTCGGGGCAGTACGGGCTGGCCAACCCCTTCCCGGCGCGTCCAGTTCACGGGGCGGTTCCATTTTGTCAGGAGCAGAGTAATGCCCACGAAACAGTGGCGCGGATTGATCCAGGTTGTCGCCGGATGCCTGGCCCTCGTGGCGTGCGTCGCAACGCACTCTCCGGTTGCCGGGCAAGGCGGCGGAGGCAACAATGGCGGCGTCGGTGGAAACAACTTCTTCGGCGTCGTCGGTGGCGTGCGGATTGACGCAAACGGCGTTGTCGGCGGCGGCACCCAGCGGCTGACGGCCGAACAGCTCCGGGAATTCAGGTCGGCCTTGCAGGCGGCTAGCGACGGCGAAGACCTTCAGCCTGGCCGGCGCGTGATTTCGCTTCGCCGGATCGAAGCCCTGCTCCGCGACGCAACGGCCGACCAGACCACGGTGCCGCTCGACGCGGCCTACCTCGGTGGCCTGCAAAAAATTGAATCGATCATCGTCGTCCCGGAAGACAACGACCTGCTGATCGTTGGTCAGGGCGATGCCTGGACCGTCAATGAACTTGGCGCAGTAGTCGGAGCCTCGAATGGCCTGCCCGTCATTCATCTGCAGGACCTGATCGTCGCGATGCGCTCGGTCGATGCGGCGAACAGCGGAGCCGGCATTTCGGTTTCGATTGATCCGACCGCGGAAGGCGTCCAGCGGCTGAATGAGCAGATGGGACAGATTCAGCGGTTCTCGCCGGAAATGGCACCGAACCTCGAACAGGCGATGGGTCCCCAGCAGATCAGCCTGACCGGTGTCCCTGCCACCAGCCGTTTTGCCCAGGTCCTCGTCAACGCCGACTACAAGATGAAGCGGCTCTCGATGGGCCTCGAGCCGTCGCCAATCGAAAAATTCCCCAGCATCATGGAGCTGATCCAGCGGCGCGACGCCAGGTTCGCCCAGATGGCACCCCGCTTCTGGATGGAATGCAGCTACGAACCACTTGCCAAAAGCGAAGACGGCCTCGTCTGGCAGCTTCGCGGCCAGGGTGTGAAGACCCTGACCGAAGAACAGGTCTTTGACCGCAACGGCCAGCGCGAAAAAGCCGGCGAACGCAACGCCTTCGCCGAAAAGTGGGCCGAGACGATGACCGAGCGGTTCTCCGAGCTCGCTGCGGCAGAACCGGCCTTTGCCGAACTCCGCAACATCATGGACCTGACCGTTGTCGCGGCGATCATTCGCAAACATGAACTGCTCGAAGCGGCCGACGCTGACCTGCCCAACCTGCTGGGCACCCTGACCTCGGTCACAGTCCCCGAATATGCCGCGCCGAAAACCGTTGCCGCAGAATGCAGTTTTGTCCGCACTTCCGCGTCGTGGGTCGTTTCGACCAGCGGCGGCGTGCTGATCGATTCGTGGGGCGTTGCCAGCTCGGTCGCGGTTGACCCGAAGCTCAGCCGCGCCGGACTCGATGTCGAGCTGCCCCCTGGCGAACGGATCTGGGCGGTGGCCGGGACCAACTGAACGGGTCCCGCCGGAAGCCTGAATTGAACAGCGGGGCTCTGCAAAGGGCCCCTTTTTTACAGCCTGACTGCCCGTCACCGCTGACTGCGCGGCACGTAAATGGCCTGGCAAGAACTGAGCCTGAGGCGCTAGCCGAAAACGCTGATTCAAAGCTTGACTCCTGCCCGAGGGAATCGGCTAGCGCCTCAGGCTCAGAAGAATTCGCCGTTTTATCAGTCCAGCCCGGACCACACGGATGGCACGATTCTCGATCGCCGCGGTTCTCGCGCTGCTGGCTTTTGCCGGCGGTTGGGCGACGCATTGGCGCTGGCCTGCACTGATCGGTGGCCGGGTGGATCAGGTCACGCCCGCAGGTGCCTCGGCCAAGCCTGACTCCACGCCGCGCATCGTCGCCCAGGGACGGCTTCAGCCGCTGGGCGGCCTGGTCAGTGTCATCCTCCCGCCCGGCCAGCAAATCGGCGAAGTCCACGTTCGTGAGCAGGACTCCGTCATCGCCGGCAAGACCCGGTTGCTCACGCTCAAGTCCCGCGAGATCCTGCAGCTGCATGTGGATCTTGCCGCGGCACAAAAGGCGGAAGTAGCCCTTGAGTTTGCCCGCAACCGCCTGAATGCCGACCTCGCAGTCCGTTCAGCGGAGCAGACGCTCGACTCGGCCCGCCTCCGGTTGCAACAGCTGGAGTCGTCGACACAGATCAGGGTGGCCGAGAAAGAACTCGCCTCGGCCCGCACCCAGCTCGAATCGCTGAACACCTTGTCGCGCGATCCGCTGACCGCCACTCTTGTCTCGCAGCGCGAACTGGGGCGATTGCAGAACGAACTGGAAACCAGCCAGCTGCAACTGGACGCGGCCCGTGAGGAACACCGGGCCGGTCTGGAGGCCGCTGGCCGCGGCGTACAGGCCGCTGAAGCCAGCCTCGTCGATGCCCGGCAAGCCGCCGAAATGGCCCGTCAGGTCGAAGAGGAAAGCCAGTCTCCCTTGCTGGCCGAAGAAATTGCCCGCAAACAGCTCGCCGAAGCCGAAGTCCTCGCGCCGGTTTCCGGAACCGTGCTGCGGGTCCTGCTGCAGCCGGGCGAGACCGTGACGACCTCACCCGTCATGCTGCTGGGCAACCTGGAACAGATGGAATGCGTGGCCGAAGTCAGCGAGCTGTTCGCCAGCCGGATCGAACCTGGATTCGACGCCACGTTGACGAGTCCTTCGCTCGGCCGTTCGCTCGCGGGAAAGGTCACCAGCGTCGGCCAGGTGATTGGCATGGCCTCGCTCCCCGATCCCAGTCCGCTGGCCCTGGTCGACCGCAAGACGATCGAGGTCCGCATCCTGCTGGAAGCTGAAGACGTCCCTACGGCGCGCGGGTTTTCCAACCTGCAGGTGACGGTCGAACTGGCTCCTTCGTCCGGCTCCGGACCGGCCCGGGGCAGCGGAAACGAATGAAGCCCGCGCGTTCAATGTTCCGCTAACCGCCGCGCCATGCGAATCAACCTCGCACTCTGCAATATCCGGCACAGCCTGCCGCGCACGCTGGTCTCGCTGGCGGGGATCGGCATCGCAATCCTGCTGATTTTCGTCCAGCTCGGTTTTCGCGGCGCGGTCGAGAATACAGCTGTGATGATTTACGAGCGGATGGACTTCGACGTGATGGTCCGTTCGCGCGACTATCTCCACTTCATCGACGCCAGTCAGGTCCCCCAGTCCGCGCTTGACCTCGCCGCCAGCGCCCAGGGCGTGGAGGCGGTGACGCCGTTCCACGTCACGCTGGTCAACTGGCGAAACCCGCACAACGCAGACCTGCGGGGGATGGCACTGATGGGCGTCGATCCCGCGAGTGGGCCTTTTACCAGCCCGGAGATCGCCGCCGGTTTTAACCAGCTCAGCAGCCCCCGCCAGGTCCTCGTCGACACCGAGTCGAGCCATGAGTTTGGTCCTGTCGACGGCCGCCAGTTTTCAGAAGCCGACGTTGGTACGCAAACGGAGATGGCAGGCCAGCCAGTGCGAATCGCCGGACTGTTTCGGCTCGGAACCGGCCTGACAGCCAACGGCTCCGCCATCATTTCGACGGCGGGTTTTATCCGGATGGTTCCCTGGGATGCGATTGGCCGGCCCTCGATGGGGCTGGTCCGGGTCGGCAAGGGGCAAGATCCGGAGGCCGTCGCAGCCCGCATCCGGCAGCTGAACAGCGACGCGCGCGGCGAGCCAGCGGTCGAAGTTCTCACCCGTCAGCAGGTGATGAACCGCGAGTTGGGCCGGTGGATCGGCGAGACCCCGATCGGATTCGTGTTCACGCTCGGTGTCGGGATCGCTTTTGTGGTTGGAGCGGCCATTTTCTACATGGTGCTCTCGACCGATGTCGGCAACCGGCTGCGCGAGTATGCGACGCTGCGGGCGATGGGCTATCCTGCGCCCTGGATGGCGGGCGTCGTGTTGCGGCAAGCCTTCTGGCTGGCCCTGCTGGCCTTTGTTCCGGCCGCGCTGTTGTCCGTGGTCTTCTACGAGATCACTTCGATCCTCGCCAGCCTTCCGATTTTCATGACGGTCCCGCGGCTGGTGTTCGTGTTCCTGCTCGCACAGCTGATGTGTGCCCTGTCGGGTGCCCTCGCGCTGCGCAAGCTCTGGCAAGCCGAACCGGCGTCGCTGTTCTGAGAAAAAGATCCGACAGATCCGACAGATCGGACTGATCCGGCAGATCCCGATGACATGCCATGACCCGCATTCCGCTCGCCTGGAAAAACCTGACTCACGACAAGCGGCGGCTGATGGTCGCAGTCGGCGGGATCGCGTTCGCGGTGTTGCTGATGTTTCAGCAGCGCGGATTCAACCATGCGCTGTTTGACAGCACGGTAGCGCTGTTGCGGGCCTTCGACGCTGACCTCGTCGTCTTCAACCGGGCCCGGTTTGCCCTTTCAAGCGAGCTGCGGTTCGACCGCGGCCTGCTCGACATCGCGCGCAGCGATAGGGGCGTCGCCGCGACCGAACCGGTTTACCTGGAGAACGCCGTGGCCCGCCTGCGGCGCGATGGCCGGCAGGCCCGCCCGATCCGCGTAATTGGTCTCGATGCCAGCCGCCCGCCGCTGACCGACAGCGAAACGGTCAAAAAACTTCAAGGCCTGATCGGCCGGCCGGGGACGGCCCTGATCGACTACCGGAGCAAGAAGAACTTCGGCTTCAATCTCTGGCCGGAACCGGGCTCGGTCGAATCAGGCGAACTGGCCGGACAAAAGATCAGCGTGGTCGGCAATTTCTCGATGGGCCGGGATTTCGCCCACGAAGGCAATTTGCTGATGCCCGCCGACGACATGGCCAGGTACTTCCGCTACCGCGCACCCCGTCCGCTCGAAGTCGTCGATATCGGACTGATTCGCCTGAAGGAAGGCGATCCGGTTGAGGCGTCGAAGCGGCTGCAGACCCTGCTCGGCCCGACGGTCAGCGTGATGCCGCGCGAACAGCTGATCCGCCGCGAGATCGCTTTCTGGGCCCGCAGTACCCCGATCGGAACGATTTTCGCCATTGGCGCGATCATGGGCTTTGTCGTCGGCATCGTGATCTGCTACCAGGTGCTCGCCACCGACATCGCCGACCACATGGGCGAGTTCGCCACGCTTCGGGCGATGGGTTACCGCAACGGATTTTTCTATCGCCTGGTGTTTTCCCAGTCGCTAATCCTGTCGATCACCGGCTTTATCCCCGGCCTGATCGCCAGCTGGCTGCTGTTCCAGTTCACTTCGCTGCAAACCGGCCTGTTGATGCTGATCACCTGGGACCGCGCGGGCGTGATCCTGTTGCTGACGATCCTGATGTGCGTGATCAGCGGCGCCTTCGCCCTCCGCAAGCTTCTCTCAGCCGACCCGGCCAGCCTGTTTTGAAAGTTTCGATATCGCGTGGTGCCGGTTTTTCAGCCCGCCGCCAGCTTGTCTGGGACCAGCCACTGTCCGGCCCACTGCCAGCTTGTCTGGGAGCAGCCATTGTCCGGCCCACTGCCAGCTTGTCGGGCAGTAGCCAGAGTTTGGGCAGCTAGCGCGGTGACCCCGCACTACCCCTCCCATTTTCTCTCCCGTTCCGCCGCCTTGGGCGGCGGAACGGGAGAAAAAATGGCAGGGCATTGGCCTTTTCCAGCCCTTCAAACTTGGCTTCCTGCCAGTCCAAGCTGGCAGGGGAGCGAGACGCAAATCAGACCAGGAGTTTGACGATCAAAGCAGCCGGGGAGTAACCTGTCAAAGTTTCGTTGTCCAGTCAAAGTTGCCTGTTCCCACCCCGGGGCGCGACTTTCAGGTGGGAACCGTCGCCGCGCGAAGGACCTCGTACAACGCATCCGGAGCCAGGTCCGCACCATTCGGCCAGCAGATCGCGCCGAACTCGTCGATGGAGACTTGCCGGAAAATGGCCGGGTCGCGGATGGAAAACAGGGACGGGATGGAAAACAGGGACGGGTCCAGTTTGCGGGTAGCAGCCACCTGAAGGAGTGCCGTCCAATGTCTCTGGAAATGTCACCATTTGGTGACATATCGATCCGGACGTATCGGTTGGTCCGGCGGGAAGGGGTCGGGAGTCGTTTTCGTCCACGCTGTTCGAATCGACAAAGCGTCTCCCGATAACGACTTCCGACCCCCTCACCAGGCTCGAACCCGGACAAGATGCGAGAGAGTTCCGTCCCGGAGGTAAACTCGCGTCGGTTACGATGCTGCCGTCCAGTCAGGCACCGTACTTTTTGATCGCGCGGTTGAGCATCGGCTGCAATGCCAGAATCACCATCGCCACGCCAAACATCGCCAGACTCAGGACCACGAACATCTTTGCCGTCGGCTCGAGGCCGCTGATGAACCCGGAGAGCTTGTTGCCCACCGCGGTTGAAACAAACCAGCCACCCAGCATCAGTCCGACCAGCCGCCTGGGAGAAAGCTTGGTGACCAGCGAGAGCCCCATCGGCGAAAGCAACAGTTCGCCCACTGTAATCACCACATAGAACAGCACGATCCACCACACTGTTACCTTCTCCGCACCATCGCGACCCGACCAGGCAGCACCGGCCATCACCAACAGCGCCACGACCGTGATGAGCATGCCGTACAGGATCTTGCGAGCCGTGCTGATCCCCTTTCCCAGCCGAAGCCGCCAGCCGAGGAACGCGACGACCAGGGGAGTCAAAATCACGACAAACAGCGGATTGAGGAAGTTGGCAATCAGTTCGGCATTCAAGACGCTCAGGAAATGGCCTCGCGGCAGTCGCTCGCTGGACGCCTGATCAAAGACCCTTTGCCGGGTCGTTTCGGAAACGAGCAGAATCGGCCATTTTTCTCCGCCCACCTCGCGTAACAACAACACCTGGCGAAGCGGCTTGGCCGTTTCCGGGACAACCCTGACTTTGGTCAGCTCAACTCCATGCGCATCCGTGGCCGTCTCAATTTTGATCTGATCCGCTTCGTAAACGCTCAACGCCAGGAATCCCCACTCCGTCAGCCTGTCGGCTGGAATGTCGGCCCACAGGCGGTCGCCTTCTGCAGTTGCCCGCAGGTCAGGGTGGTCTTTCAGCAAAACGGCCAGTGCCGTCTCCGAAACGCGGCGGGCACCAAACATCGCCTCGACGTCGCGCGGCGCCACGACCAGCGCCTCCTCGGAAGGTCGCGGCAAGCTTGCTTTGGCGTTCCCGAAATACGAAGGCATCGCTTTC
This sequence comes from Planctomycetota bacterium, assembly GCA_031405895.1. GTDB lineage: Bacteria > Planctomycetota > Planctomycetia > Pirellulales > Pirellulaceae > BJ22. Next base: position 4,918 of record JANOFL010000171.1, on the reverse strand, counting down.
TGGCAGTAATACTTCTCCACGACGTCGGGGACCCAGCCCCCCGCGCGATCGGTCCGTCCTTCGGCAAACATCGTGATCAAGCCACCGTTCAGGTGCAGAATCATGAAGAATGTCCCACCCGCGAGATACACCGGCATCAGGGCGGTCAGTCCCGGCCTCTCATCCGGAGTCGCCCGGAGTACAAGTGACAGGAAATAGAATCCAATCGGCAGCATCGCAACCAGAAATGCGAACGTGACGGGCTTGATCGTCTCCTTGATTTGCGCCACGCCGTCGTGCTCGATCCCCCCGATCTTGAAGCCTTCGGCCAGGAAATATCCGGCAATCCCGACGACGGCCGCCGGCAAGAGGATTGTGGCGACGATCCGGGACAGGCTCGCGTCGCGCGGGTCGACCTCGGGTTTTCGGTCGGCCGGTCCCAGCCGCCGCCAGTTCAGGAGCAGGTTGGCGACGCCGACCAGCAGGCCAATTCCGGCGCCGGTAAACGCGGCGTTGTAGCTCCATTCGTTTCGCAACGGCGCTGAGAGCAATGCGGAAAGGCACGCTCCGATATTGATTCCCATATAGAAGATATTGAATCCCGCGTCGCGCTTGGGGTCGCCCGGAGTGTAAAGATTTCCCACCATCGCGGTGATGTTTGGTTTGAACAGTCCGTTTCCCAGACACACCAGAACCAGACCGCCAAACAAGGCCGCCTCGCTGCGAACGCCGATCAGAAAATAGCCTCCTGCCAGGAGCAACCCGCCAATCAGCACGGCCACCCGATATCCGAGGTAGCGGTCCGCGATCAGGCCTCCCAGGAACGGAGTGAAATAGACAAACGCCATGTAGGTGCCATAGATTTCCGCGGCCACTTTCAGCGGCATTCCGAGCCCGCCCCGCTCGCTGTCGGTCAGGTACAGAACCAGGATTCCCACAATGATGTAAAACCCAAGCCGCTCCCACATCTCCGTAAAGAACAACGCCGACAAACCCCTGGGGTGCCGTGCACTTTCCCGCGTGTCGTTTAAAAGCTTGCCCGTCGTGCCTGCTGCTTCGCTCGTCACGAAAATCTCCCCGAATGCTTCGGCGTACGGCTCCCCCACCTGAAACAACAAAATAGGGCATCGCCACCCACCCTACAAGCAACTCGCAAGGCCCAGGCAATCGCGCGGATTCCGCCAGTCGGCGTCCGCGCCGGATGGTTGCTCGCCAGCCCCGACGGGTGGAAGGAAGAGAATGGGGCGCAGCTTGCGCCCCTTCGCGCCACCGGGAGTGCGAAAGTCTGTCCGGGAAGCTTGGGTGGTCTGACGCCAACTTCCGCTTCCGGCGCGCCGGGATTCGGAGTGATTGGGGGTCGGACCCCTTCCGGGACGCTTCCGGGGCAGGCTCTGACAGCCAGCCTTCAACTACCGTTTGGCTGTCAGGTCTGTCGTTGCAAACGCTCGCCGGATTTATATGTCACCGTTTGGTGACATGTCGCGGTCGCGGAACATCTCCCGCGGCGGCTTGTGGCGGGGCGTTCGGACTGGCCCGCCGGTTTGAAACAAGATTCTCGCGGGGAGATTCCGGGCCGCGGAGTCGAGGCTTGATAGAAGGGCAGGCCATTTTCACCGGGGAAGAAATGGGGACTGTCTGCTTCCCGGGATGATTGTTGACGGCCGGGAACAGATCGGGGCATTCTGTTTTTGAACGTTGTTATCCGACCGATGCTCCGGTGCCGGAGCCGGTTCCTTGGGCAGCTTTGGGGGCCGGGCCGCTGGCGCGGGGGGATCGTGGTCCGCGTGGAAGCGGTCGGGGTACGGACCAGTCGTCTTGGCGTGGTCTGGGCGGTTTTTGCCATACCGGTTGGCGTCGGCTGACCTGGCCAGTCTGATCTAGGATGTAGTGAAGTCCGATCCGTTCGTTTTTCGCCTACTTTTGCAAGGCGAACCCGGAGAGTCTGACCCGAACTGCCTTTGTCGAGCGTTGCCAGGAAGCTGGATTCTTGGCCCCTGGGCCCAAAACACTGAGTCACACCCGCCGGCTGATGAACTCGACCGTCAACCAGGAACAGTTACAGCGCCTGATCAGGTACTGGCAGCCGCCGGATGAGGAGCTGTGTATCGCGGTCGAGGGGTTGCAGCACTTCTACGGAACCGGCGAAGCGCGGAAGCAGGTGTTGTTTGACAACCAGCTGCGGATTGGCCGCGGCGAAATCGTGATCATGACCGGCCCGTCGGGGAGCGGGAAAACAACGCTGTTAACCCTGATTGGCACGCTGCGCGGCGTGCAAGCCGGCAGCCTGCGGGTGCTGGGCGAAGAGCTGCTCGGGATGGGGGCCCAGGCCGTCAACCGGCTGCGGCAGAAGATCGGGTTTATCTTCCAGGCCCACAATCTGTTCGAATCGCTGACCGCGTTTCAAAACGTGCGGATGGCCTGCGAGCTGGTGGACTTGCCGCCCGAAGTTTACCGGCCGCGGATCGATGCGGCCTTGACCCGGCTGGGGCTCGGGCACCGGATTCATTACAAACCCAAATCGCTGTCCGGCGGGCAGAAACAGCGGGTTGCGATCGCACGCGGAATCATCCACGAGCCGCAACTGATCCTCGCCGACGAACCGACCGCGGCGCTCGATGCCGAAAGCGGCCGTGAAGTCGTGACGATCTTTCAGGAACTGGCCCGCCAGCGGCAGTGCACGATCCTGATCGTGACCCACGACAACCGGATTCTCGATGTCGCCGACCGGATCGTGAGCATGGTCGACGGCTCGATCCGCTCCAACGTCAATGTCCAGCGGACGGCGCTGATCTGCCAGATTCTTCAGGAGTTTTCGCTCTTCCGCGAACTGCCGCCGCGGGTCCTGGCCGAAGTCGCCGACCAGCTGGCGCTGCGAACTTTTCCGCCTGGGGAAGAGATCATCCGCCAGGGCGAAATGGGCCGCGAGTTTTTTGTCATCGGGAGCGGCACCGTCGATATCGTGGTCGATGGCCAAACCGTCAATTCGCTGGGTGCCGGCTCGTTCTTTGGCGAAGTCTCCCTGATCCGCGACCAGCCCCGCAACGCGACGGTGCGGGCGCAGACGCCGGTCACCTGCTTCATCCTCGGCAAGGAAGAATTTCAGCGCGTGGTCCAGGCCAGCGCGTCATTCGAGGAAGAGTTGCGGAAGGTGCTGTTTGAGCGGCAGTAGTTGGGCGGTGGAAGAAACCCGTCGGGTTCCCTCGACTCAATCGTAGCGGAACGGCGTAAGCCGTCCGGCTGCGGTGGAAATTGCCAAGCGGCGGGAAGCAGGATGCCCGAACCGACAATTCCCCAACTGGGCATGCGTTGGCGCGATGTCCCGGCTGAGGATGGCGAACGGCAACGCGCGCGGGCCGGAGGGCTGACGCCCTTCCGCTACTTTTCGGCCGAACGGCCGAGGCGGCCCTGGGACTTGAGCAGGTTGACCCAGGCGAGTTCACGCTGGATCAGCTGTTCGACCAGAGCGGATTCTGTCTCCAGGCGCTGGGACTGCAGGTCGGTTTTTTCGGCGAGACTGACGGTGCGAATTTTTGCGGCGGCTTCGAGGAGGTTCAGTGATTCGTCGAGGCTGTCGAGTTTGGCTTTCCGCAGGTCGACGCCGCGATGATGCCGTTCGATGGCGTTGAGGGCCGAGGCGACTTCGAGGCGAATCCGCTGGCGGGTCGTTTCGATCACGTCGCGAAGCTGGGTCTTGCGGGCCGCCAGCTCCAGTTCAAGCTGCTTCTTGAGCCGCAGCCGCTTAAGCGGTCCACCGGCGAAGTTCCGCTCGATCGCCGCGGCCAGCAGGGGATGGACGCCGCGGAGCGCTTCCCGCGCCGCTTCCAGCGTTTTCACGTCCTGCGAGGCGGCCATCGTTTCAAGAATCGCCAGGTCCTGGCGGCAAGCGATCGCGGTGACGACAGCCTGTTCCAGGTCCAGCGGACCGGGATCGCGCCACGCGGCGAGGCCGGTCGCATCGGGGGCCAGCGGATGGCCCGGGTCGGACGACGTCCCCATCAGGAAATCGAGCAGCCCGGCTAGATCCTGTTCAGCCGCCACGAGCTGGGCCTGACGGTCTTCGAGGTCGCTGAACTGGCGGTCGAACTGGCCGAGGTCGGTCTCCATGGCGAGGCCTTCCTCACGCAGCCGGTCGACCGTCAGCCGGGTCGTGTCGAGTTGCCCGACCGAACGGATCAGGACATCGTGTAGCAGGCCCGTTTGCAGCAGGCCCAGCCAGGCGTTCATCGCTTCGGCGGCCGTGTCATTGCGGACCTGGCGGGCCTGCATGCGAAGGATTCTGGTGATCGAATTCGAGCTGTCGGCCGCCCGCGCATAACGGTCGGCTTCGCCATCCAGCGCATTGGATGACGCGCTGGCCGAAGCGGCATACCGCTCGCAGTCGCGGAGGGTCACGGCGCGGTACTGGTCGTCATCCGCCGCGATCGTCGGCTGCCAGGTCCGGGATTCGTTTTCACCAGGCAGCAGTACCGCCGGGAAGCTGGCAAGCGCCACGCGCTGCAACGCGACCGGCGGGCGGGCTTCACGACAGGCAGGGGGTACTGTGCGGCCGCGGCAGAAGAGACTTTGACCGGACGACTGGCAGCCCGCTCCCGTCAATAAAAGCAACAGGCTCGCCGCGACAACGATTCGCCAGTGCGCAGGCCGTCGCCCGACGCTCGATGGAGCAAACCGGCCAGCGTGGAACGGGCCTGTGGACATGGGCAGTTGCCAAGCCGTGGTTCGGCCTGGCCGTGCGAAATCTTGACGGTCCCATGGATGGGTATCGTCGCCCCGATTTTGCGGCTTGCTCGGATTCCTCCGCTGGCCCGTCCCGCCCCACCCAATCCCGTCAAGGCTTGCGGCCAAGGCAATCTGGACCGTCTGCCCCGCTAGCAGCCGGAGGACTGGTCCTCTTCTTCGTGTTAATCTTCGCGGCCACCCCAGAGATATTTTGGCGAGC